>JAADIG010000002.1 GCA_013151445.1 Actinomycetota bacterium | reverse complement strand
GCGTAACCACCCTCCACGAGGTCTGCGTTGACGAAGGAAGTTGGGGTAAACACGAGGCGGAGCAGGCGGCCGAAGCGGTCTGTGTCTTCGCCATCGGCAATGAGCCACACGGTGGAGCCAGCGAGCTCGCGGAGACGATCACCAGCGTCCGAGCCGAAACACTCCCCGCGTTCGGGGGCGTTGATGGCGAGCAGGCGGACCTCTTCGCGGCGTCCGTTGATGTCGACCAGCATTGAGTCGCCGTCGAAGACGGTGACCACCGTCGCCTCTTCGGAACCGTCGGGCCGTGCAATGGTCGTCGGGGGAGTGCTTGTGCCGTCAACGGCGGTGCTCGCGGTGGTGGCAGGTGTGGTGTTGCCTGGGGACGCCGCCGTGGATGGGGCCGGTTCTGATGTGGAGCAGGCCACCGCGATGAGCGCGACGACGAGGGAGAGACCGATGGTTCGCATCACGAAACGCTAGCGCCTCAACCTGGGAATCGTGGGACGTGGCCGATCGGGGACACGATCGTCCACGTCCTACACGAACATTGGGAGGATTTCGTATGAGCCGTCGAGCAGGGTCTCGTGGTCGGCCTTGAGCCACCCTCCAAGGACTGATGCGTAATACGATCTGGTGTCGAGAGTGTTCAGCAAATTGCCGCGGGTATCGAGGTTGGTGAGGCTGGCCTGTTCGCCGTAGCGTCCACCGTTGACGGCTCCGCCGATGACCATGTGGCTGGAAGCGGTACCGTGATCGGTCCCGGAGCCGTTCCAGCCGGCTCGTCGCCCGAATTCCGATGTCGTCATAACTGCGACATTCGCTCCCCGCCCGGCCCCATCGACGGTGGTGAAGAAATCCTGGAGAGCGACGTCGAGCTGAAGCAACAACTCGGTCTGGCGGTTCGCCTGGTCCTTGTGGGTATCGAAATCGCCCCACCCGTGGACGTAGATCACCCGCGGAGGCACCGCACTCACCGCAAGCGCCGCTGCCACCCGCATCGACTCACCAAGGCCCGATGTCTCGTCCGTGCGTTCCTGTGTCTGGTCGGTGGATGCTGCTCCGAGGATCTTGTCGACATCCTCTCCCGCCTCGACTGTTGTTGCAATTGCCGTTCGTACACGGTCGATGACCACCGTGTCGTCGAATGGTGCGGGGGCGAACTGTCCCCACATTGCCATCAGTTCGTCGTTCGTATCGACCCAGCGGGGTAACGTCGGACTCAGACCGGACATGTCCTGGAGACCGATCACGGTCGCAGAGGCTGCGAGCATGGCAGGGGAGACCCCCGGACCCACGGCGACCCCTGCGAGCGGATCTCCGGCACCGACGGTGCCGTCGAGATACCTTCCCAGCCATCCGGTACCGGTCATACCCGCGGGCGATCCCGACCACCAGGTCGCCATTGAAGCGAAGTGGGAGAGGTCGGGACTCGGGTACCCGACCCCCTCCACTATCGCTACCTGACCCGCGCGATACCGTTGTGCAACGAAGGCGAGTGATGGGTGCAGCCCTAGCTCCGCATCCACTGCGAGCGGTTCTTCGATTGCCATGTCGCGGCGGAGGTCAAAGTAGGTGTCCTTGGAGTAGGGGACGAACGTGTTGAGGGCGTCGTTACCGCCACCCATTTCGATGACAACGAGCGTCCGATCGATCCGCGGTGCGAGTGTTGTTGACGGAGTCAACGCACCGGACGTTGTCGTGGTCACAAAGGGTGCGCCGGACGTTGGCACAACGTTTGGGTTCGCACCAAAGGTATTGATCGCCCATCCGCCGACGGCACCGACGGCGACGGTTGCTCCGAGACCGGTCACGAACTGGCGGCGGGTGAACGCTTTCTTGGAGAGCTGTGGGTTTGGGTTCGTCATGTGAGGTGATACTCCGGAGAATTGATCGCAAGTGCGATACGGGTAGGAACGTTCGGTGCGGTGTCGAGCACCGAGGTGGTATTCGGCGACACATCGAACAGTCCCAGACGCTGCATGATGTCCGCGGTCGACATGTCGTCGGGCACGGTTCGGATCGCCCCGGCAAGGTCGAATGCGTGCACTAACGAGAACGGGTTCAGTAGGCGTTCGCCGGTGAGGAAACCAGCGACATTTGGCGGATTGAACGGCAGGTAGTTGACCCGTTCCAGTGAGCGGGCGAGGAAGCGCAGCTCGGCGTTCGTCCCGAATCCTTGGAGTATGCCCGCTGCTCGTTCCAGGGGGGTCCGTATCTTGATCCCGATGACGTCACCGTCGAGGAACTCTGCGGACGTCACGATTGCGCGTACCAGCGGCAGGATTTCATAGTCGGCGGCGAAGTCCGCGCTCAAGCGTTCAAGGGTTGACGGGTCGGGCTGCGTTCCGACGAGTTCCTGATAGAGCTTTGCAACAATGTTCGGCGCGGTCGTGGGTTGGTCGAGGAGGATGTTGATGGCGTCCGCGGCGTTCAGATTCCCCGTGACGCCGAGGTAGGTCTTCTCGCCCCCGTCGTGGAACTCGGGGACGAACTGGCTTTCCCATGGTTCGACGGAGAACCGGTCACTGTTACGTCGTGTCGGTCGATTGATGACCCACCCCGAGAATGCTCGCGATCCTTCGATGACGTCTTGCTCGGTGTAGTTTCCCCGTCCGATTGTGAACAGTTCCATGACCTCGCGGCCGTAATTCTCGTTGATCGCACCTAGTCGGTTATCGACACCATCCAGGAACACCAACATGGCGGGGTCGGTCGTGATGGCGTGGAGCAGATCAGCGAAGTTGCCGAGGGCGTTCTCCCTCACTGTGAGGTGCTGTTGCAACATGAGCCATCCGACGTTCACCTTGCGAGCACCGGTGGCGAAGTGGTCGTGCCAGAACCAGGTCATGCGTTCCTCAAGGGGGTCTCGTCCCGATGTCAGTTCTGTGAACAGATACCGCAGTGGGGCCTGACGTTGCTCAATGCTTCTGGCCTCTTCGAAGCCGGTCGGTGCTTGGACCTCGGACATGTGTCGCTGTGGGCGAGAGCGATCGAGGAGGGTTTCAATGGCGTCCCCCGGCGTCGAGAACTCAGCAATGGTGGGTCCGGCTGCACCCATTCCCATGCGCCGTACGACGTGACTGATTTGTTCCTGTGTGCTTGCCATATCGTTTCCTGGCGTTTGCCGTGGAGACGGTCGACCACACGTTGCCTAAGACCGGGTCGCTCCGAGGGAGGTGAGGTCCTCGACGGAGGGAGCGACCCGGTGTGGTGCGACCGTCTCCGGTTGCGTTGTTGAGGACATGATGGAACCCGTTTGTATGAGAACTGTGAGGGCGCTGTTGATTGTGTGTCATCCCTGGTGTGATCCAGCGGCGATCACACAGGGCGAGGCGGGTCGTCCATCAACTCGAGGTTTGGGGCTCTTGTTGGGAGGTTTCGAGTCCCGGTGTTTTGGGGAGCTGGCTGTCCATGGCCGCGGTCGTTTCCCGCCGACGTTGGCGAACCGCCCACAGAACCGCTGCGCCACCGGCGAAGGCGACCAGCGTTGTCGGAATCCAGAATGACAGAATGCTGAGTACCGCATCGCCCGGACGGACCGCGAGCCCGATGGTGTACACCATCGAAGCGGTGAGCGGCATCACGAGGATGGGGGCGACGTCGGCCACGGAGGCTCGCCCACGCAGGGCCGAAAAGACCGTCGGTTCGTCGCTGGGGCGTCTGTGATTCGCCCACCACGCGATTCCGAGTAGTGCTCCGAGCTTGAGTACTCCCCAGGGCACACCAAGCAAGACAGGACCTGCCATGAGCGTGATGAGGCCTAGTGAGATGACGGTCCATCGTTTCGACGGGCACCATCGATCGGGCCACACATATCCGATCAGCCAGTGCGCGGTGGCGAGCGCGCCACCGACGATGAACGCGTAGGCCGCGAACTTGTCCGCGGTCCAGACACCGACGTCGAATCCGGCCTCAACCAGGTCAGGATCATCGATCGCATCGGGGAGCCAGTACGACATAGACCACCATCCCCAGAACACGCCCAGCGCCGCCGCAGTGCTGCCCAGGAGCCATCGATTGCCTGCAACGGCCCACTTGCGGAACAGGTACCACAGGGTGACGAGACTCAGGAGACCGTGCCAGCCAGCGAAGTAGCTGGGAAAAAAAGGTCCGATTGGGCCATCGCCGTACAGCTCAGCGGTGATGACCCCTTCGACCACCCATCCAAAGGTTGCGCCCGCAATGATGAGTCCGGCGAGAGTTGTTCCGCCGCGTGCCACGAACCAGAGCGCGACAAGGACCGGCATCATGTAGACCAGGACGAGAAGGGAGGCATCCCCGGCGGCACCAAGGCCCTGGATGTACCAGTACATCTTCTCGGAGCCGACCGTCATGATGAACGCACTGAGCGCTACGAATGCAACGGCTCGCCAAAACTGGATGAACCGAGTGAGGGAGAACAATGACTTCATATCGACAGCTTGCCGTGCTCGTTCTGCAACCACAATGGGGTATGCCCCTGACCCGACCCTGAGACCGGACCCGGCGTGACTCGGGGTTACCTACTGGGGGGCCGAAAGAATTCGAGCCTCGTCCTCGCGGTAGCGGCGAACAACACCGACGACTTCGATACCGAGCAAGCCGAAGTCGACGGCCACGGCGAGCCCCGCAATCCGCACCCAGAACCCTCCGAACCATGCGGCGATCAGGAGGGCACCGATTGCGACGAGATGGCTCGCGAACTGACGTCTTGGACCCTTTACCGGGAGTAGCTGGCGCATGTTTTTCACCTTGACCTGGCCGACAACCCCGCGATGGGTCGCCACGTTCTGAAGGTGCAGCCACGAGAGGAAGGGCACGATCTTGTAGAGCATGCCCTGGACGACGGAAACGGCGAAACCCATAACGAGCAGGATGCCGAACGTCAGGCTGGTTCGCGGTTCGAGCAGGTCGAGCACACCGAACGTGGCGGCGATGGTGGCGAGCCCGACGAGGCCGAGGCATCCCATTCCGAGCCGCCATGCGTCGGTGGTGATGTCACGGAGTTTTCGGCGTCTTTGGGTCTGGAGCCACAAAGTCACGGCCGCATAGGTTCCCAGGCTCAGGGCGAGACTGACGATCCCGATGTTTGCGACCAGCGCCCATCGACCAAGGCGACCTGCGGTCCACGCCAGTAACGCGAGAAATCCAACGGCCGGTAGGTACTTCTCAACGACCCGCGGGTAGGACGGCGTCACCTGGAACAGGGGTACGACCTGAAACGATACGCCCATCACCAGAAGACCGACCCACCCCCCAAGCGCCCACGCAGCATGGATATCTGTGAGGTCGCGGCGCAGCGGTACCCAGCCAGCGTGACCAGCAAGCAGGAATACGCCGAGACCGGCGACCGCGATCAGCGACAGGATCGACAGCCCCATGGCACGACCGGTCGGGTTGTGCCGGGTCTTCCACGCGGCGATGAGGGCGGCCGGCACGAACAATGAAAGGCCTGCTGCGAGGAGGACGGCTCCGACTCGCCCAGCGACCGGGAGTCCGCCATTGAGGCCCCACGCCATGGCAATGACACCCAGTGCGACACCGAATTGCGATGCCGGTGCCACCCAGTTGCTTGCCGGGACCGGAACCCCGGTGACGACGGGGAGTACCTGGATGACAGCACCAATCATCACCAACGTGATGAATCCAAGGGTGATGAGGTGTGCGGACGCGAGGAGTGATGCCGTCCAGCGACTTGAGAACGCAGCATCTCCCGCACTCGCCAGCAGCAGGCCGCCGCCGAGTCCCAGGAATGGTGCGATGAGGAATGCCCGCAGCGGGACCCACAGCGGTGGCATCCGGTCGAAGTGCAGATCTGCGTTTGCGGGGATCAACGGTTGATGGTTTGGTTGACGGCCGCCTCGGCAGCGGCATCGCCGGCTCTCCATACGAGTATCTCGAAGGAGGTGCCGGTACCAGGGACAGTCCGATGGTCGAAACCTCGGGATTCCAGGATGCCGTAGAGCGGGAATGGTTCGCGTCGGTGCAGGACGCGAATGTGGTCACCTTCGGCGAGCGAGGCGACTGCTGTCAGGCTCTCCTCCATCGGTCCGGGTGGTTCGAGACCGCTGACATCGATCACATGCTCCACGGCCTACTCGACGTCTCTCATTTGGTCGACAACGGAGGGAGCGTCCGTGTCGAGTGTTCGGTCCGTCATGGGGTAGAGGATCTGCTCTTCCTTCATGTTGTGCTGCTGAGTGAGGATCATCAGCGTTTCTGCCTCTCCGAGGAACATTTCAGAGTCGCGATCCGCAAGAGCTTCCGTCATCGAAACGAGGAAGGCCCGAATCTGGTTGTGCTCCATCCGCATCATCGCTGTCGGTCCTGTGGTCATCCCGGTACGGGTCTCAAATGCGGGGAAGAGAACTTCCTCTTCGCGTCGGAGGTGGAGCCGTGTGAGATTGTCATACGCGGTGAATTCCGTGTCGGCAGCCGCCCAATTGCCAGCATCAACCGCGGCCTCCGCTTTTGCGAACAACTCATCACATTCGCGATGTTCGTGAGTCATGTACCCGGAAATCTCTCCCATGGTTCTGTCCTTTCGGTCGACGTTGAACGAATCATATACCTAGGTCTGTAGCGTTGAGTTCGCCGCGCAGCATCGGACTATCGTCGGGGTATGAGGAATGGAGGTTCGACATGAAGTTGACGAGTTCATCATTCGCCGATGGAGAAAAGATACCGACCCGTTTGGTGCTCGCCGTGCCGGCAGACCCTGGTCCGGTGACATTCAGTGACAATCGGAACCCACAGCTTGCATGGATCGGTGCACCAGATGGGACCCAATCGTTTGTGGTGACCTGTATCGACCACGACTGCCCGAGCGCCCCTGACGACGTCAACCAACCAGACAGGGAGGTGCCCGCGACACTCCCGCGTGTCGATTTCACTCACTGGTTGTTGGCAGATATTCCGGCTTCGGTGAGTGAGATTGCCGAAGGATCACACTCGGATGGGGTGACCCCTCGGGGGAAGGGTGCGGATGCCGCGCCAATTGGTGTGCACGGCCAGAATGACTACACGGGATGGTTCGCAGGAGATCCCGATCTCGAGGGTGAATGGAACGGGTATGACGGAAGTGCACCACCGTGGAACGACTCGATAGTGCACCACTACGAGTTCACCGTGTTCGCCGTCGACGCCGCATCGCTTGGTCTTGAGCCGGGTTTCACCCGCGACGAGCTGACGGCAGCGATCGACGGTCATATTCTTGCTAGCGCCTCGATCGTCGGCGTGTACGCCTCGAACCCAAGATTGCACTGACCAGCGATATATGGCGACATCGCACGGACGGTGTGGCTGAACGTAGGAGAGGGGTGGCTCCCCGCTGGGGGCCACCCCTCTCATGTCGCTCCGCTACTGGCTACAGACACGGAGCGAAACCAGGTCGCTTGTCAGAACTGCGCCTCCTCAGTGGATCCCTCCAAGGCCAACGTCGATGATGTGCCACCTGCGATGACTTGGGCGACCTGATCGAAGTATCCCGCCCCGACCTCTCGTTGGTGGCGCGTTGCGGTGTATCCCGCCTCCTCCATTGCGAATTCGCCGGTCTGGAGCTCCACGTATGCGCTCATGCCCCGAGTCGCGTACTCGGATGCGAGCTCGAACATCGACGCATTGAGGGCATGGAACCCTGCAAGGGTGATGAACTGGAACGCATACCCCATGGCTCCGAGCTCCTTCTGGAACCGTGCAATCGTGCTGTCATCGAGATGGGCACGCCAGTTGAATGATGGTGAGCAGTTGTATGCGAGCATCTTGTCCGGGAACTTGGCCTTGATAGCTTCCGCAAACTTCCCGGCGATTTCCAAGTCCGGGGTGCCGGTCTCACACCAAATCAAGTCGGAGTACGGGGCGAAGGCAAGACCGCGTTTGATCGAGGCTTCGAGGCAAGGTCTTGTGTAGAAGAACCCCTCGGGTGTTCGTTCCCCGGTAAGAAACTCTCGGTCACTTTCGTCGACGTCACTGGTGACCAGGTTTGCCCCCAGCGAATCGGTGCGGGCAACGATCAGCGTCGAGACGCCGCTCACGTCCGCCGCCAGGCGTGCGGCCGTGAGTGTGCGAACGTGTTGCTGGGTGGGCACGAGCACCTTGCCGCCCATGTGTCCGCATTTTTTCTCCGCCGCAAGCTGATCCTCGTAATGGACCGCAGCCGCACCTGCCTTGATGTAACTCTTGGCAAGCTCAAACGCATTGAGTTGTCCGCCAAACCCTGCTTCAGCGTCGGCGACGATCGGCACGAACCACTCGCGGTCGCCGGTTCCCTCGGACCATTCGATCTGATCGGCGCGCTGTAGAGCGTTGTTGATGCGCCGCACGAGGGCTGGGCCGGAGTTCGCTGGATACAGCGATTGGTCGGGGTATACCTCCTCGGCGATGTTTGCGTCGCCAGCGACCTGCCACCCCGAGAGGTAGATCGCCCTAAGGCCCGCCTTCACCATCTGGACGGCCTGCCCACCGGAGAGCGCCCCGAGGGCGTGCACGTACTCTTCCGAGTGCAACAGGTCCCAGAGTCTCTGTGCGCCACGCCTTGCAATGGTGTGCTCAATCGGAAACGAGCCCTGGAGCCTGATCACGTCGTCTGCGCTGTACGGTCTTGTCACACCGCTCCACCGTGGAGAGGACTCCCATTCGTGGGTGAGGTCGGCTGCGCGCTGTTGTGCTGTTGTCATCGTGGTTGTCCCTTCAGTGAACATATTCGGAATCAAGGAGCTCGTACGCCGGAAGAGTGAGGAATTCCGGGAATTCTTGAGCGAGGGCGACTGTGTCGAGGAGTTGTGCGGCTTGGGCAAACCGTCCGCTCGCAAACATGTCATCACCGACTTCGGCACGAATGTTCTCAAGCTCCTCGTCGGCAAGAGATCGAACCAGATCGCGGGTGACGGTTCGCCCGTCGGTGAGGGTTGCGCGGTGTTTAGCCCACTGCCAAAGCTGCGACCTGCTGATTTCCGCAGTGGCGGCATCCTCCATCAGGTTGTAGATGGCGGCCGCACCGTTGCCGGTAAGCCACGATGCGAGATAGCGGATGGCAACGTCGACGTTCATCCGTACTCCGCGTTCGGTGACGACACCCCCGGGCACTTCGAAATTGAGAAGATCGTCGGGGGTCACGTGCACGTCGTCACGTTGTCTGTCGATCTGGTTCGGTCTTGAGCCGAGCACAGAATCGAAGATCTCGGTAGCGATGCCGACGAGATCGGGATGGGCGACCCAGGTGCCGTCATGTCCGGCCGTGGCTTCGCGCTCTTTGTCTTCGCGCACCTTTGCGAACGCTCGGGTGTTGATCTCTTCATCACGTCGCGATGGGATGAAGGCACTCATGCCGCCCATTGCATGGGCACCGCGTCGGTGGCAGGTTGCAATGAGCAGCTCCGTGTAGGCATGCATGAACGGAACGGTCATCCCGATGTCGCCTCGATCGGGAAATACGCTATCCGGTCGATTCCGGAATTTCTTGATTGCAGAAAAGATGTAATCCCAGCGTCCGGCGTTCAGACCAACCGAGTGTTCCCGCAGCTCGTAGAGGATCTCATCCATCTCGAAAGCGGCGAGAACCGTCTCGATCAGAACTGTCGCCTTGATCGTTCCCTGGGCAATGCCGAGTTCATCCTGGGCGAAGATGAAGACGTCGTTCCACAGCCTTGCTTCACGATGACTCTCGAGTTTGGGGAGGTAGAAATACGGGCCCGAGCCGGTCTCGATGAGGTGTGCCGCGTTGTTGAAGAACGTCAACCCGAAATCGAAAAGGCTTGCAGACACCGGTGCGCCATCGACCATCATGTGTCGCTCGGTCAGGTGCCAACCACGGGGGCGAACCATGAGTGTGGCGACCGTTTCGTCCAGGGTGTAGTGCTTGCCCCGGTGGTCGGTGAGTTCCAGATCACGGCGCACGGCGTCGTACAGGTTCGCCTGTGCGACGGTGACGTTCTCCCAGGTCGGTGACATTGAGTCCTCAAGGTCCGCCATGAAAACCCGTGCCCCGGAGTTGAGGGCGTTGATCATCATTTTGCGGTCACACGGGCCGGTTATCTCACATCTGCGGTCCGCAAGATCGTGCGGGGGAGGCGAGACAGTCCAGGTATCGGAACGTACCCGGGCGGTCTCGGAAAGGAAAACGGGGAGGGTGCCGGCGTCGAGAGCATCCTGGCGGATGGTGCGTGCCGCAAGCAGGGAGCGGCGTGTTGCATCGAACCGGCGATGAAGTTCGGCGACGAACGTGAGCGCCGCATCGCTCATGACCGGTTGTGCCTGTGTTGGGATAGCGGCAGTGAGTTCGTACACCACGGACCCGTCCTTTCCTGTGTGAAACGACAGCATGTCCCGGGCGTCGGGGCCCGGCAACGGCATTTCGCGATAAAGTCGGCTAATCTTTTGCCAATGGATAAGACTGATGGTTCAATTCAAGCCGATCTTTTCGATGCGCTTCTTGTTGGCAGACAGATTCGATTCGCCCGAACCGCCGCGGAACTCACGCTCGACGACCTCAGCGAACGGGTCGGCCGCTCAGCGCCGTTTCTTTCCCAGCTCGAAAACGGCAAGAAGGAGGTCAGCCTCCGGCTTCTCAACGAGCTCGCTACCGCGCTTGGTGTCGCGGCTCGCGATCTTCTCGATCCGACGCCTCCGACGCGCCGTGACGAACTGGAGATCGCCGTGGAGATGGCCCAACGGGACCCGCTCTACCAGGGGTTTGGTCTCGGCAGGTTCAAACCGTCGGCGAAGATTCCGGACATTGCGCTCGAACATATCGTGAAGCTATACGACGAGCTACGCGGTCGCTCGGTTCCGAACATTGTCACCAGGGAAGAAGCCCGGATCGCCAATGCCGAGCTTCGCACTGAAATGCGCAAACGGGGAAACTATTTCGGAGAGATCGAAAAACTCGCCCGCGACGCGGTGGGTGCAATCGGCTACTCAAAGGCCGGGGCGCTGAGCCAGGGTGACATCGATGATCTTGCCAAGCATCTGGGTTTCACGGTTCACCGCAGCCAAACCGTACCTGCGTCGGTGAGGTCTCTCACCGATCTTCGCAACAAACGCATCTACATTGCCCAACGCGACGCGCTGGACAACATCGGTGCCCGCAGCGTGATTCTGCAGACGCTCGGTACCTTTGCCCTCGGTCATCGCCCGCCGAAGGACTTCACCGAGTTCCTGCACCAGCGGGTCGAGACCAACTACTTCGCGGGTGCTGCGCTGCTCCCCGAGGTTGCCGTGGTGCCTGCCTTGCAGAAGGCCATGGCGACGCGTGACCTCTCCATCCAGGACATGAAGGATGTGTATTCGGTGTCGTTCGAAATGGCAGCCCATCGGTTCACCAATCTTGCGACCGAGCACCTTGGCCTGAGGGTGCATTTTGTCCGCTCCGATGAGGAGGGCATCATTTGGAAGGCGTATGAAAACAACGACGTTCCCTTCCCCAGGAATTCGGTGGGTGCGATCGAGGGCCAACGGTTATGTCGTGAGTGGGGGACACGTCAAGCTTTCCACTCCGCCGACAAGTTCGCCATCCACTATCAATACACGGACACGGACAACGGGACGTGGTGGTGTGGCACCCATGTCGAGGTGGGTCGAGATCCGTTGAGCGCGATCACCGTGGGTGTGAAGTTCGACGACGCCAAGCACTTCCGAGGTCACGGTACGGATCGTCATTCGGTGTCTCGATGCCCCGATGGCAACTGTTGTCGGCGCCCGTCGGAGGCGTTGGCCGCACGCTGGGACTCGTTTGCATTGCCTTCGGTGCGGCCGAATTCGCACGTGCTTGCGGCAATGCCCGTCGAGACGATACCCGGTGTCGACGTTGCGGAAATGTACGAATTCCTCGAGCGCAACGCCCCCCGCGGCTAACGCGGAGCTAGGAGTCGCTCGGGGCTCGAATGATTCGTCGCAGTTCGCCCTCGGTGTTGAGCACCAGGATCTCTCCCTCGTTATCCGTGCCGAAGCTCGTGATCATGCCGAGACGGCCCAGGTCCCGTTCCCACGACCGCATGCGGGTCGGTTCGCCATCGACCATTTTGAGGGTGCGAACCCAACCGATACAGAAGTCGCCGTACACATAGTTGCCCCAGAGCTCCGGTAGGGCCTCGCCGTAGTACACCGGACCGCCGATGAGTGAGCAAATGTATTCGTGGATAAGGGGAACGGTCGGTTCGAACAGTCCGGTGCGGTCGCAGGTGTCAGCCTCGTAACACTGCGACCCCTCGACGATCGGCCATCCGAAGTTCGTTGCCCCAGCTGTGGCGAGTGGGAGTACGTTGATTTCTTCCCAAAGCTCCTGGCCCACGTCGGTGACGTAGATCTCGTTGGTCACAACGTCGAACGCAATTCGCCAGGGGTTACGAAGGCCGAACACGAAGAGCTCCGGGCGTCCACCTTCCCCAACGTACGGATTGTCGGGCGGGATCGCATACGGGTCCCCGCCGTCGACATCGATACGGATTACCCCACCGAGCAGCGTGTCCGGATTCTGGGCGTTGCGGAACTGGTCACCGATCCCGCCACCGTCACCGAGCGTGAGATACAGGTAGCCGTCGGGTCCGAACAGTACGTGACCACCGTTGTGATATTGGTGCGGCTGGTCCTGCTTCAGGACTGTCTTGGAGAATGTTGCAGTCGAGGCATCGGTGCGTTGATACTCGAGTAGCTGCGTATCACCCTGGATGTCCGTGAAGTACACAAACGACCGCCCGTTCTGTACGTAGTTGGGGTGGAGTGCGAACCCGAGGAGTCCCTGTTCGAGGCCCTCCGTCGTGACGTCGGCGGACAGGTCAATATACGGATCCGCCAGAATGGTGCCGTCGTCGACGATGACAACCTTCCCCGTCTGTTCCACGACAAAAAAACGACTGCTCCCCGGTTCCGCGACAACTGCAACAGGTTTAACGAGTCCAGCAGTGATCAACTCCGATGTCAGTTTGAGCGAGTTGAGGTTGGTTTCCGGCGGTGCGGAGGGGGGTGCCTGTGGCGACGCGGTCGTGCCCGGACCGATAGTGATTTCCGTCGCCGCGGCACCGCAGGCCGCGATGAGCCCGGCGAAGAATGCGACGACAAGGATCTTTCTCACCGGCGCAAGGCTACCCGGTCTTTCGAGACTGTGAAATGTGGGGGAGTGGAGTACGTCGCACAGACACCGTAGTCTTGAAACCATGGAAACTGTTTTGGTTGCGGTCGATGTGCCGCTCGTAGGGGATGAACGTCACAAGAACTGGGCGAAAGTCGTCGAGAACGTCGATCCGAGTCAGTCGACCGGATGGGCGTTCGAGGGTGAATTTGTCGCCGCCGGGGGGATACAGGACGTACCTGTCGGTTCGGTCCTGCTGGTGTATGGCGAGCGGGGTTCGCGTCAGAGTCCCCATGGAGAAGGACGAGTATTTCGGGTGAATGGTGACGGTACCCTCACCCTGCGAGGGCAGGCGAGTGGGCGTGCCTGGGCGAGAACGTTGCGTGACGAGGTTGCCGAACTTCTCGACGAGGCATACGAACGACCCATTGAGCAAAAGGATTGGACCCCCGAGCTCATGGGGTTCTCCGATACCGCCCTGCGAGAGGAACTACGTAGACGCAACAAGGGAGACGAATAACCGTGGAGTTTGTCGATACAGAACGTGGCAGGTTTGCGATCCGTCGTGAAGGTTCGGGACCGACGGCACTGTTCCTTCATGGATTTCCACTCGACGCCACGATGTGGCTCGATCAGATCACCGGTCTAGAGGGACTGGGTGAGCGCATCGCAATGGACCTGCGTGGCAACGGCCATTCGGAACCAACGCATCACGACATTGCGGACATCGACATGCACGCCGACGACGTGGTTGCAGTTATCGAGGCGCTCGGGGTTCTCAAGGTTGACCTTGTTGGATTCTCAATGGGGGGATACGTGGCGCTGTCAATCGCACAACGCTATCCAGAACGACTTCGGTCGCTCGCTTTGATCGACTCGAAGGCAGATGCGGACAGCGACGCCGCCAAGATCAACCGGACAAACGCTGCGGTCCGTGCCACGCTCCAAGGCCGCGAGGCTCTGGCTCAAGAGATGATCGAGGCTCTGTTGTCTCCCTCGGCGTCGCTACTTGCCAAGGCGCGACTCCGGACGATGGTCGAGGCGTGTTCGTTCGAGACGATCGTTGCTTCCCAGGCGGGAATGGCCAAACGGCCTGCCCGCACCAAGACCGTTGCCGGGTTGGACGTGCCATTCTTGGCGGTCGTAGGTGAACACGATGGTGTCACCCCACCGGAGTTGTCGATTGCGATGGCAGACGCAGCTCCCAATGGTATGTCGGTCGTGATCCCGGGGGCCGGCCACATGACACCCATCGAGAAACCTCGTGCGGTGAATGACATCCTGCGGGATTGGCTCAAAAAGGTCCGTTGACACGCCAGCATGGGCACGACAGCGGTCCCGCCCGTGTCGCTACTCGGTGACGATGACGACACCGTTCATGAGCCCGGGGTGAATCGAACACTGATAGTCGTAGGTCCCCGCCACGTCGAACGTCCGTGACCAGGAATCCCCGATCTCGGTCATCAGCGGGGATTGCCACAGCCCGTCGAATGACGTCGTGTCGTGCGTCCCGGACTCAAGGACCCACTTCACCCGGTCCCCGGTGGCGATCGTGATACTTGCGGGTGATGAATAGAAGTCGCCGAGACCGACAACGGTTGTCGCTGGTGCCGCAGTTGTTGTCGTCGCAGGCGCCTGAGTGGTGGTGGTCGACGTGGTCGGAGGTGCGGCCGTGGTGGTGGTCGACGTGGTCGGAGGTGCGGCCGTGGTGGTGGGCAATGCCTGGGTCGTCGTCGCAGCCAATGTACTGGATGTCGTCGTTGCTGGCGTCGGGATGGATGTGGTGGCGATCGGTGCTTGAGTCGTCGGGCTCGTCGAGGTTGTCGCTATCTCTGAGGACAGCGTCTGGGGTTGGCCGGACCCACCACATGCACCGACCAGGAGCACGAGAATGACAAGGAATCGCTTCATGCCAAGAGTATCGCCCGAAGGAAAGCATTCCTTGAGACGTGTGACCCGGTCCGTCGCCTTTACTCCGCCCGTTAGCCGCAGTTGATCTCAAACGTGCCAGCTACAGGAGCGGGTAGCGTGTCTCCGACCACGACAGCTAGGTCGTACGCCCTGAGATCCATGAAGGTGGCGGAACCAAACGCTCGGCCGTCTTGGACCGTGAACGCGTCAACCCGAACAGTTTCGCGCAGAGCCTCGTAGTCGGCGATGACTTCGCCGCCTGTGCGCCATTCGCTCTCGGCATTCGGGTCCCGACGGTCCGAAATGCGAACCGAAGGTGCGTCCCATCCATCGGGGGAGGTCTCCCAGTCCTCAGGGGGAATATCGAGGTCGAGTTTGACCGACCCATCCGCAGTCCATCCGACGCCCCCAACCGCACCACCCATCGAAATGCAGGCAGCCGACATTTCGAACTCGAATTGCTCATCACCGATTACCACTACTGCTCGGTTTTCGCCGAGGGTACCGGGGACCGACTCCTGAGTGTCACCATCGGGGTCGTCCGCAACCTCTTGTGATCCGGTATCCGGCTCTTCGGCGGCGTCGGTGGTCGCGACAGGGGCCACCGTCGACCCCGCCGGGATCGCCTCGTCGCCGCCAGCACCGCACGCGGCGAGGATCAGCGCGGCCAGGAACAGCAGTATGAGAACCCCCGCGCGGCGAGTACGGATTGGGTCGGTGATCGCCGGACCGCTCGATGCGGGCAACGGCCCCAACGGGAGGTCGCCCGATTGGACGTCCGCCCGCAACGGCATCGATCGACTGTCAACGGTTCTGAAACTTGGAAGATTTGATGCATCCACCTTGACGTGGGACCCCTCTGTTGCTTGATGGGCATCATCACATACGGCTCTTAACAGGCGCTGAACGCCCTGGCGCAGGTGGTGTCGGTTGCCCGAGTGAGTGCGGGGCCTGGTGCCTGGCGGGGGTTGGACGCCGACGGGCGGGGCTAGTCCATGGCCGGTTGGTCAGGGTGAGACGGGGCGGTCGCCGCTGATGGCGAGGAAGGTTCCGTCCGCAGCGTAAGCCGACACCGACCATGTGTAGCCGGGTCCGATCGTTGGACCGTTGCCGTAGTCCTGGGGGAACTCGGCTCCACCGAGCGGAACGGCGGTCTCTGATCCCTCCCACGCCCAGTAGGCCGTGCCCGCGTCGTCCTTGACGATGAGGAAGTACGAATCGGCTCCTTCGACCGCCTCCCAATCGAGGATCGGCCGGACTCCGACGCCTTCTGTCGGAGTGAGTTGGATCACGGGATCCGCGCCGACGAGGAGCGGATCGTTTTGCAGAGCGATCGAAGTCGTCGTGGTGGATTGCTGCACAGTCGACGCTGGTGTTACGGCCGTCACGGCAGTCGTTGCGGGCACTGAAGTCGTCGCGGGTACTGACTCGGTGCCTCCGTCGCCGGTTGAGCATGCGGTAGCGACGAGCAGAACGCCGGCAGCGAGGGAACGGACTCGGCGGCTACGTATTGGCATCGTCAGTTTCCCGTTGCTGCGAGCACGTCTGCACCGGTTATGCCATAGGAGTTCTCCAGGTTCCACCCCTGTTGTTCTCCGAGCGCAGCCAACGAGATCGCATTGTTGAGTGCAAGGTCACCGCCATCTTCGTTCCCGTACGATTCGAGCGCGTCGCTGAATGCCTCATTCGCCTGGGCTTCCATTCGGTCATCGAGTTCGGCTGCTTTGGCAGTGTCCTGGGCCCCGGATCCGGTCGCTCCGGTGCCGTCGCCGAGCCTGATCATGTTTCGGAGGGTATCCGCGGCGATCTCGACAGTTGGGTCAAGCTCAAGGCCCCTGAGAGCTGCATCGAGTCCGTCCTGGGCGATGAGGGTGAGGATGTTCTGGAAGGCCTTGTCGGCGGGACAGTCAAATTCCAAGTCAGCGATGTCGGCTTGGAGGGTCTCGACGTCACGGAGTAGCTCGATGCCATTAGCGATTGCCGAAAAGGCCTCGCCTCCGGCCCTCGCTTCAGCAAGCGTCGAGTTCGCCCGTTTGGCGAGATCGCGCAACCGTTCGGCCATCCAGGATTCTTTCGTGAGGAGGTCTGCGTCGGAGAGGACGAAGTAGGCGACGAGCGTGGTCACATTCAAGGTGGCGCCTTGAGCGGCGTATTCGGCTTCGATCCTGGGTGCAAACTCGGAATCCCACTTTCCGAGGAGCTGGCTACATTCGCTGAGCAGGTTCGTCAGCGGTTCGTCAAACGTGCCGGGTCCGCCGAGTGGAATAGGCGGTGTAGTGCCCTCGGACGTGCTGATAGTCCATGTGCCCGCGGTGCTGGAAGTTCCCTGCAAACGACCGTCGAGGGGCGTCCCGGAGAATCCCCCGCTCGCGGTGATCGTGGAGGAACCGGAGATTGTGGCTGTTCGCCCCTCCACCATTGCTAACCCACCCATGGTTCCTGATCCCGTGAACCGCCATTCACCCGTTAGTGAAGACGCCTCGAGGTCGATGATGAGTACGGCATCACCGGCCGCATCAAAACTACTTGCCATGTCGACGAATCCACCGAGATTGAGGGAACCGTCCATCTTGAAGTAGATCCCGCCCTTGTAAGCGCCATTAGGAAGACCTCGTGTCGCGTCCGCTTCCTGAGAACGTGCCGTCGCGGCGGAACTCGCCACCATGGCGAATGCGACGAGCAACACGACCGTCCGGGCAACCACGGTACGCAGCGAAGGGGTGGGGTGTCGTCGGTTAGCCATCGGTCGCCTCGAACCGTCTGGATACGCTCGGCGCTGCGGCTGCCGATGCGCGACCCGAAGCGAGAGTATCTGCTGTATCTGCGATGGTGCGACCCCTGTGTCGTCAGCTGGCATCATCACATGCACCTCTTAACAGGCGCTGAACACCGCCCGCATGCTCGATGTGGCTGAAGCGTCGCACCGTTCTCTCAGAGTGTGAGGGTCGGCGGAATCAAGGAGTGACGTCGATAATGGCCCAGATCGGGACGTCGTCGACGCCGAGGGAGAGTGCAAAGAGCCGTCCGTCAGATATCGGTCCGAACGCCGCGATCGGAGGCACACCGGCGGCCCCGGTGCTTACCGACCGGACCTCTACACCCTCACCGTCGACCACCACGAGATAGGCGTCGCCTCGGGTGAGGTAGGCGTTGCCGCTCGAATCTCCCGGAATTTCGTCAATCCCTGCGCTTACGCCCGGAGGGTCGAATTCCCAGGCGAGCTCGCCGGTCGCCCGGTCGATGGCAACGACTTCGGCGAGGCTCATGTACCAGCCCACAATGTTGTCACCGACGATGTTGAGACTCCGTGGAGTCTGGCGAACTCCTTCGGTGGCGGTGCCACTGATCTCAATCTGCCAGTCGATACGCAACGTGTTGTCTTCGGCGCTCACTCCGAAGACGTAACCAGCGCGCAGATCGGCCACCTCGGTGGTGACGACGTACACCCTTCCGTCGCTGTCAATCACGACCGATGAGTTGCCCTCTTCGAACCGCTCTCCGGCGAGCGTGAGCTCCGCCACGATTTCGCCGCTATCCGAATCGACTCTGGACAGGACGATCTCTGCGGCGTCTCCGTTCTGGTTGCGAGTCAGGACGTACACCTCGCCGGCGGGACCGACGGTTAAGTCTGCGAGATTCGCATCTGGGAACCCTCGCCGCCAGCGGGACACGACAGCATCTCCGTCGAAACCGAGGGATTCGACCGTCGCCTCAAAACGAGGCCGGTGGAGAAGGATGACATTGTCGCCGATGCTGACGATCGACCGCTGGCAGCCGAGGATCTCCTTATCGCTCTCGGTGGGTGCATAGATGGCGATCTCCTTCTCAGTCACACCGTCGATGACCACCATCGATTGGGGACCCGAATGACCTCCGCCCGACGGACGCTGAACCCAGATCCTGCCCTGGCTATCCACGCCCGGGCCACATACGTAGTCGATGTTCGGCCACTCGGTCACATCACCCGTGAGTGGGTCGAGAGCGACCAGCACAGCCCCCTCGCCGGCCGCCTCTTGTGCGGGGAACACGAGGCGGTCGATCGCATCGAGAACCGCACGCGAGGCCCGGTCAACGCGATAGTCGGGGAGTGGAGCGAGCAGTGTTCGCCCAAGCTGAGTGTCTCCGTAGGCGCCGTCGAGCGAGGCTGCGAGCCTCTGTGCAGCCGCGGCCCATGCCACATCGCCGGTGATGCCGTAGTCGAAGACGCATTCGTCCATCAGTGGCGCGGTCACACCCGCGGTGCGGCATACCGCAGCGGCCCGTGTTCGTGTGTTGGCGTCGAGGTCAGCGAGCGTCGTCCGCGCGTCCGGGTAGTCGAGATCCGTGTAGGTAGCGGTGTTCTCACCAGCGGCGTAGTCGAACAGCGATTCGCCATCCGTGATGCGCCAACTCTCGGCAACGGCGTAGCCGCTTTCGGCGCTCTCTTCGAGTGCTCCACCGCTGCGTGTGGTCAGATCATCGGATGGATTACCGTTGGGGTTCCCGAGGAGTCCCGCCCAGGTGCGGCCCGCACCAGCAGGGACAACGATGATATTCACTCCGGGGCCGATCTGGATCTGGACGATGTCGCCTTCGTTGGTCACGATCTCGATGACGCCGTCGTAGGCGGTCACCTGGGTGCTGTCGTGGTTCACGGAGGCACCCGGCTTGAGAGAAATGAAATCCCCATCGATTCGCAGTGGCTGGTCGGATTCGACGTCGTAGGTCACGCGGTGACCAGCGACACCGACTGCGACGGCGGTGTTGTAGGCAAGCAGTCTGCTCGTTCCATATGGGGATTGTCGTGTCTGGATCTCAACGTCATCGGTGCGAGCCAGGACGAATTCGCCGACTAACTGTGAGTCGTAGGCGATACCGTCGAAGGTGACGAGATGAGGTTCACCGGTGCTTCGTCCCCCTCCATCGCGAGCCGGTGGAGGGGGCGCGGGGTCGGCGCCGTTTCCGGAGAGCGTGGCGGCCGCCCCCGCAGCCGCGCCACCGCCACCGAGAAGGGGAATGGCAGCGCACGCCGCTCCTTTCGAAGCGATGCAGATCGTCACACCGGCAGCCAGTCCGACCCCACCCCACAGAAGAATTTTCGGCGGTATGTTCCCAAGGAGCGACCCCTCCACGAATTCGCCAAGTTGGCCGCGGGCCACCGCGGGAGTCAGCTCGCCTGCCTCGTTGGACTCCGCGAGCACCGAGAACCGACCATTTGCCACCCGGGCAGCGAACATCGCGACACCATCGTCCGGCGGGTCATCGACGGTGCCAGCGGGACCGAACGACTGGATGAACACGTAGTCGGCGAAGACCGGATCGCCAACACTGACCTGGCCCTCCAGGAACGTGAGGTCGAGTTGCAGACGGTCGGTGCTCGCCACGGGCATCGCACCGGACCGGGGGGTAGCGATGATGATCAAAACGTCACCGGCCGATGTCGTGGCAATCCCAGCAACAACCTCGACGTCAGCGCGGGTCTCGCCCGCTGCGTCGATGAGGGAGGCGGCGAGGGAGGGAGCTGCGCGAAACGTGACGCCGTCCCACAGATCAATCGATGCACCCAGCTCGTCTCGAACGGCGGCGAGAACAGCACCCGTGAGATCCACCGTCGCAGCCGATTCGTCAATTGTGGTGAGAGTGTCGATCGCCCAAAGGTCTTGCACCCTGTCTTTGGCGAGCTTGCTGCCGGCGCCTACCGTCACGGTCGTGGTGGTTGCCCCGGTGGTCGTCGTCGTGATGGTCGTGTCGATGTTGTCTTCCGACCCGCTGTTCGTGCACGCTCCGACTGCGAGGACCAGGGCGAATAGAAGCGCCGCAAGCACAAGGTTGCGTTGAGTTCGCATCATTGCGCAACTTCTTCGGCGCGCGTTCTGGAGTCTCGATGACCTGCTGTACCCGCCATGGTGTGACCCCTGTCGCTTGCTCGGCATCATCACACACTTCTCTTAACAGCCGCTGAACGGCGGTGGGGGGTAGCTTCGGCCCGGGCAACAAAGCCCGACGAAGCGGAAGCGAAGTTGGATCCGCCGGGCGAGAACCACTCAAAGGCTCCGACGTCCGGGTGCGTAGGCCAGCACCCTCGTGTGGTTCTGGTGACGGGTCACGTCGGTGGGAAACCAGTTCCGCTCCCTGGTACCCTCGGTGCCGATGCCTACACATCTCATTGGCCGTGGGGACGCGCTTCGCCGTGCCCGACTTTTAATCGCCGACCTGGGTGTGGCCGTGATCGCTGGTGCCGCCGGCGTTGGGGTCACCGCAGTATCAAACCTCCTTGCAAACGAGTGGAGATCTCAAGGTGGAGAGGTGATTGAGTTGCGGGGTACCCATGGGCTTCAGCGCGTTGCCTTTGGTGCCCTGGCTGCCGCAGTGTCCGTGGAGGGCAGCGACACCGATACCGAGGTGGTTGCTCGCGCCGTGCGAGCGTTCACCGGCAACGGAGGTTCGGGGTTAACGGTTGTTGACGATGCCCACCTCCTTGACCCAGAGACCGCCGGTGTGATTGGCGGCGTTGCCCAATCATCCGGTGGGCGGCTCGTGATCTCGGTCACATCCGGAGAGCCGCTCCCTGCTGATATCACGGCGATCTGGGCGAGATGGCCCGAATGCCGCATTGACCTGAGTCCCCTGACTCGTGATGAGGTCGTGGAGATGGTTACCCCGCTCCTGGGTCGTGCGCCGAATGCCGAGCTGTTGGAGGAAATCTTCGCCCTTACCCTCGGTTACCCGCTGTATATCCGCGCTGTTGTCACCGAGATCCTGGATCGAGAAGAGGACACCAGCGATGGTCGTTCCATCCCGGCAGCGGCTCTCTCGGGTTCCTCAGACCGACTCACCAGCCTCATGGAGCGCCGCCTCGCTCGACTTGGACGCGAGGAGCGCCGCCTGCTCGACACGTTGGCGTTTGCCGAGTCTGTGCCTACTGGCCTCGTCACCATGCTTGGCGATGCCAACACGTTGTCGAGCCTTGAGTCGCGGGGTTTGGTACGGATTGGTTCAGGGTATGCGCATGTGGCCCACCCGCTCTTGGCGACGGTCACCACCGATACCCTCACTCATGAGGGACGCAGAGCCTGCGCTCGCCAGCTACTTGATGCCGTTGGTAAGGACACTGAACCCGCGGCCGTTGGGTCCTTTGTCAGATTGGCCCTAGCCGTCGGTGTTACCCCGAGGGCAGACCTCCTTGATGTAGCTGCGGGTCTGGCCCTCGCGTGGCGGGACTTTGCTGGCGCGGCGAGGATCGCTGCCTACGCCCCCACTGATCAGCGCCTCGTCGTCACGCGAGCGAAGGCTCTCCGGTTTCTCGGCGAGGTCCCGGACGAGGTACCGGTAACACTTGACGAGGCGGCGCTCACCGATTTCCTCTCCGCCAAGTCGCAGGCCATGGCGTACGGGGAGCGCCGCTTTGGGCAAGCGATTGCACTATTGCAGGAGGGGATGGAATCGCTCACCGACTCGACGTATCGGAACCGTCTCGCCACGGAGTTGATCATCCTTTCCGGCCTCAACGGCGACTTTGACGCTCTCCTGGGTGCCGGTCGATCCGTCGATGATGAGGCCGATCTCGGCACTCGTCTGCTCGCCATTGCTGTGACCCAGCTAGCTGAGGGATTGACGTTATCAACGACCTCGGCAGACATCACGTATGCAAGGGGGCAGCGAATCGTCGAGTCGATGGGTACGACGTCGTTGTTATCCGAGCAGCTCGAGATGAGCCGGGTCCTGGTTGATCTTGTTGAAGGTCGTTTCCGTGAGGCTCGTACTCGGCTGGACCACTCCGACCGGGAAGCCGCTGCGGGGTCCTGGCTGACGATCGAATCACTTTTGTCCGACGCATCTTTGTCTGCCACCGACGCCTTGTTGGTTGCGGAGGCAGCGGTGGCCGAGCTGGAGAGCTTCGATCCCCTCGGCAACCTTGCCCTGGCCAGCGCGATGGCTGATCTGCGGCGGGCACAAGCACGACACGAGGCGCCTCGGGACGAGGAGGTCGAAACATCAATCGACTCAGCAGTCGCGGACGTGGACCGCATGATGGGCCAACGAGTGAAAGCCTGGCACGCATGGGCAATCGATGACCCCACCGCCGGCAAACGCCTGGTCGAAGTCGGCCGCGAGGCCACGTCGCTGGGACAGCGTTCGTGGGGCCTCTCGTGTTTTATTGATGCGGTTCGTCTCGGCAACGCCGATGATGTCGTCGCCGATATTGAACATCTTGCCATCACTCGGGGATCGGGGTTGGCGACGATGGCGAGCCGCTGGGCAAGGGCTAAGACACACGACGAGTTGTGGGGATGTGCACGCATGTGGCTCAACGCGGGTGCTCCGACGTTCGCCATCGAGGCCGCGATGCAGGCGGTCGATCCTGCCGACGCGAGTGACGGTGCGTGTGTCCAGCTGCTGGCTCAACAGGGCGCAACCCCTCTGGTGGGTGATCTGGCGACGATCAGTCGGCCACTGACGCACCGGCAGGTTGAGATTGTGGCCCGTGTGTTGGCTGGAGCCTCAAGCGAGGAGGTGGCGGACGCCCTTTTCGTCTCGAGGCGTACAGTGGAAAACCATCTGCATCGTGCGTATCAGACCCTGGGTATAAACGACGGTCGCAAGGGCCTCGCCGATCGGTTTGGTTGGCTTCAAGCCTGCGCCGAGCTCTCGAACGGTGTAGATGTGGCCAGCACCGAGCGCCTCAAGTAGCTGGGCCGTTGACCGGGTGCCGCAACGTCGCCCACTAGCGCGATCGACCACGCGATGGCCTTGTGCGGATCCGTATTGCGAGCAGCGAAATGAGTACCGCAGGCGGCCCGATTGAGTAGTGCCGTACACCACCAGCAGCCTTAGGTTGGCCTCAGGAAACCTACCGGGTCGGGCGCCTCGGTAGGGGCAGCTGGCGAGTGATATGCGGGAGGATCAGATGGCGGAGATTGGACACCGGGAACTCGGCGTTCTCGGACCATTGTTTCCTGCCCACATCACGCGTCCCGCGCAGCGAAGGTTGCTCTCGGTTTTGTTGCTTCACCGCGGCACCGATCTCGACAGGGACTATCTTTCCGAATGCATGTGGGGGGACCATCCACCGTTATCGGCGCGCAATGCCCTTCACGTTCACATCAGCGGGCTTCGGAGCACCATCCGTGTAGACATCATCGCAACAACCGTCCACGGCTACCGCATCGACCCGGATGACGCGGCGTTCGACGTTTCGGTCTTCGAGCGGCTTGCAGCCGCGGCTCATGGCCAATCCGACCCTGCGGAGCAGCTGCGTTATACCACGAGCGCCCTCGAACTGTGGCGTGGTAACCCATATCAAGAGCTCACGGATGACACGTTTGCGGTACCCGAGGTCGCCCGGCTCGAGGAACGTCGACTTGGTCTGCTTGAGTTGCGCATGCAGGCGCAACTGGCGCTTGGTCAACACGATGAGGTGATCCCTCGACTTCGGGAACTTGTTGAGCGTTTCCCGCTGCGCGAGCGTCTGCATGAACACCTGATGCTTGCCTTGTATCGCTCGGGACGCCAGGCCGAGGCCCTCAGACAGTTCCGATCGGTTTGTCAGGTTCTCGGAGAGCAGGTCGGTATCGAGCCCGGTCCAGTTCTCAGGGACCTGGAGTCGCGCATCTTGATGCACGATCCCGGCCTCGGTCTTGAGGGCCTCCGCTGCGCTCACGACGATACGCCCTCGTTCGCGACAGGCTTCATCGGCCGGGGCGGGCCTGTTGTTGCGACGCTCGAAGCGTTGCACGCCAGCCAGTCTGAGTCGATTGTGGGGGTGTCCGGTTTAGACGAGGGGTCTCTCACTCTTGAACTCGGCGATACGTTGCTCGGAGAGTGCCCTGGAGGGTTCGATAGCACCCGCGTTGCGAGGTCGTTCCGTGAGGATGTTGATCGGAACCTTTTGCGTTTGCTGCCCGGGGACCGCGAACTTCTCGATGACATAGCGGTGTTCAACGGATGGTTTGGAATCTCCGACATCGTGGCAGTGTGCGCCGCGGGACGCGCCAAGGCACAGCTTGCCGCCGCAATGACACGTATTGTGGACTCGTCGTTACTTCTCGCGACACGTTGTATCAACGGTTCGACACGATATCGTGTGCTCGTCTCGATCCGCGAGCATCTCATGGCATCTCGGCGTCGTAGCTACGGCCACGCGGAGGAACACTACGTTCGCCACTATCTTTCACGAGCGTTGACGTGGCGAGGTGATCGTGACATGGGTGCCCCTCATCTCGGTGTTGTTGGCGACGGCGCCCAGGAGGACCTGTGCCGTGAATGCCGATAGCGCCCAGCCCCATCGCGCCAGCGGAACCCTCGTACCGCGGAGAGACGGCTCACGATTTCTGTCTCTTGTTGGGATCGCTGTATGGGCGTGAACGGGTTGTGATCAGGGTTTGATGACTGATCACATCTTCGCGATGTGTTCGAGATCGAACGACGAGCGAGACTCGCGGGCAGCGTCGACATCGACGCGTGACAGCAATATCCCGCCAGCTACGAAAAAGAACAGTATCGAAAGGATGGCGGGTCTGCCCGATCCGGTCTGGAAGCTCACGATGGCAAAGATCAATGGCCCGAAGATGGCGCTGAATTTGGAGAACACCGAGAAGAACCCGAAGAACTCCGCCGAGGCCTCTTCGGGGATCATGGTGCCGTAGAGAGACCGTGCCAGTGCCTGCGTGCCGCCGAGCACCAGCCCAATCGTCGCCGCCAACAAAAAGAACGCAGTGGCATCACCCTCGGGGAGCGAAAACCCTCCGATCGTGATCGCCGACCAGCCGACGAGGGATACCAGGATGGCGTTCTTCGGTCCGATGCGGTTCGCCAGCGCTCCGAAGGCAAGGGCACCGACGAACGCAATGAACTGCACGATCAGAAACGCCGTTGCGATCGTCTTGAGCTCAAGGTTCAAGGTCTCTCGTGCGTAGGCTCCCGAGATGTTGATCACGGTCTGGGTGCCATCGTTGAACAACATGAACGCGATGACGAACAGCATAAGGTGACGCATCTTGGTGAGCTGTTTGCCGATGGACACTGTGCGCGAGAACCCAACCCGTGCATAGTCCTTCCACGTACCGTCGCCCACGGCAGTTGTGGCTTCGTGGATCTGCATTCTGCCGAGGGCGAACCAGGTAAAAGCAATCCACCACACACCTGCGCCCGCAATCGCGATCCGAACAGCGGTGTCGGTCTCGAGACCCGTGACCGATCCGGCACCTTCGCTGAGGGTGATGAGCTGGAGGGCAAGCAAGAGGTACAGCCCGCCGCCGACATAACCGTAGGCGTATCCCTTCGATGACACCGTATCGATCGTGTCGTCGGTGGTGACGTCGACAAGGAGTCCGTCGTACATGACGTTGGCGGCAACGAATGCAAGGTTGGTGATCAGGAAGGCACCGAGGAAGAAGGCCACGGAACCGTTCGGGATCAACGTCATCAGGATCATGACGATTCCGCCAGTGAGCGCAAACGCCCGGAGGAACTTTCGTTTCGCGCCGGAGAAGTCGGCTATTGCTCCGAGGACCGGCATGACGAGAAACAGTACCAAAGCACCAATCGAGATGACTGTCGCCCACAGCGTCTCACCAGACATCTGGATGCCAAAGACGCTGTAGCCCTCTTCCGGCACGATGCCACCGGTGAAGAAGGGTGCAATGACGGCGCCCGCGATCGTGATGTACGCACTGTTCGCCCAGTCGTACATCGCCCACCCGAAAATCGTCCGCTTGTCGTTTGCGGTCTCTGCCACGCGGTCTCCCATCCTGTGTACCAAGCACCATAGATCGAACGACCCCCGCCGCGCTCAGCGCGATACACCGACGCGACGTCAAGGTGCCGGTACGATGATGTATCGCTCAGGCACGGTTCATGACAGGGAGGGCGAGATGGCTTCAACTCGGCGGCGGAATCTTGTGCTGGTCGTGGCGATCTTCGTTGTACTCGTGGGGGTGGCGGTATCCGCCTCCCTGCGGCGGGGTGCCAATGAAAGCCAGTCTCTCCAGACTATCGACACTATCTCGTTCAATGCACTTGTGATGGCTGAGGTCGTTGGTCCGCCTAGCAACGGACGTTTTGGGGGGACTTTGAATTGGCCGGTTGTTGTCCTGTCGATTGACTACGACCGGGGCGGTTACGTGTCGGGGTCAGGAGAAGTCAGGACCGGTAAGTCACTGCCCGCTGTTGGCGAGAGCTTTGAAGTCGCGGTGAGCAGCGATGTCGAGATTGGTCCGAACGGCACCTACTTCTTCTACATGGGCCGGGCCTTCTTCGCCGATCCACAAGAGCAATCTCGGTGGCCGTGGCAGGCTGACCTTGTTTTAGGGGGCGAGGATCCCTTCACCCCCGTCGCCGGTACCCCGACCGCGTTGGTTGAGAGTCTTGAAGCGGTCCGGCTCGAGGGCGAGAGCACGAAAGACGCGCTGATCGCCTTCGCACAACAGTACGCGGTATTTCGAGACGCCGAGAATGTGGGTGACAACCCTGAACGGCCCAGTCGTCTGCTGGCTGTGGATGCGTGGCGGGATTCGGGTTCGGACATCGTTGCCTGGCCGGTTGATGTTGCGCAGAGGCCTGCCGCCGGTCGGCAACTTCCTGGTGACCTCGCTGACGTCGCAGAAATCGAAGCAGCGGGCCTTCGCAGTGCGTACGGCGTTGACGAGTGGATACCGTGGCGAATCACGCTGTACCTAGATGCCGAGGTGACTGATGGCAATGGTTGGATCGCAGTGCTGATTGATGACACCGGCTTCTTCGGTCCCTATGGCATAACGCGGCGAGACTTTCAGCTCGTAATTGATGGTTATGGTCCGGCTGGTGGCACGCTCTCTCTCATGACGTGGCCGGATAACCTCCCGGTCGAGGTCGCTCCCGCCGGTCCCGATGGTCTCGCCCGCGCAACGATCCGCTCGCTCGACCTCCCGCGGGTGGCCCTGCCGGACGGAGCAACCGAGTTCGAAAGGACCTCGGTCGGCATAGCCGTCACCGTGAACCTGCGTTTCGGCGAATCGGCGATCGTGAGAACGAACAGCTAACGCTGGCTCGGATGTCGGATGTCGGATGTCGGCTGTCTTGGTGGACGGTATGTTGTGTCCGTGCACGCCGTGACCTATCGATTGGAATTCTCCGGATGAGCGCCCGCATTGCTGTTGTTGGGTCGATAAATCACGACATCGTGGTGCGGGTTCCGCGCCATCCGCTGCCGGGCGAGACGATTATGGGGAGCGGGCATTTCACCGCCCCCGGTGGCAAGGGTGCGAATCAGGCCGTGGCGGCCGCCCGTCTGGGCGCGACGGTAACGATGGTGGGTGCCGTCGGCGATGATTCGGTCGGGGCGGAATTGGTCGCAGGGATGATTGCTGACGGTGTCGATTGTTCCCGGGTCCGGATCGTTGACGGTGTCGGGACGGGGATTGCCCTCATCACGCTCGACGATAAGGGCGAGAATTCGATCGTTGTGAGCCCGGGGGCGAACGGGGTCGTATCGGTTGAGGATGTCATTGCCGACGAGGTGGCTGCAGCCGCGGTCGTGTTGGTCCAGCAAGAGATTCCCACCGAAGCCGTTGCCGCTGCGGTGATGCATGCCAGAGGTACCGTGATCTTGAACCCAGCTCCCGCACGAGAGGTACACCCCGATGTGCTCGCTCGTGTGGATGTTCTGGTCCCGAACCGCTCGGAACTTGCTGCCCTGACGAACTCCTCTGAAGCTGAGTCTCTCGATGAGGTCGCATCCCAGGCGAATCTTCTTCCCGGCACCGGTCTCGTTGTGGTGACCCTAGGCGGGGACGGGGCGATGATCATCGATGGCGACGATGTCACCATCGTGGAACCAGCATCCGTCGATGTGGTCGATACCACCGCCGCGGGTGATGCCTTCTGCGGAGCGCTGGCGTTCGGACTGGCATCTGGGTGGGACATACCGCGAGCGGTCCGATGGGGAACGCTCGCCGGTGCCCTTGCGACCACTCAGGCAGGTGCTCAGCCGTCGTTGCCAACAAGCGATGCCGTTGTGAGATTCGCTGCGTCAATGCAGTAGGCTCGCCCGATGCCCTCACACACCATCATCATCGATACAGACCCTGGCCAGGACGACGCAGTCGCCATCATGCTGGCGCTCGCATCCCCCGAACTCAACGTGCTTGCGGTCACTGCGGTCGCCGGGAACGTCCCCCTCCACAGAACCGAGATGAACGCCCGCATGGTCGTCGAGAGCAGTGGACGACCCGATATTCCGGTGTATGCGGGCGCGGTTCGGCCCTTGCTGCGTGAGTTGGTCACCGCGGAGTATGTGCATGGTCCCACGGGCATAGACGGCGCCAACCTGCCCGAACCGACGATACCTCTAGCGGAGGGACACGCGGTGCAGGCGATTATTCGCCATGTCCATGACTCTCCCGATCCTGTGACGATCTGCCCACTTGGGCCTCTGACCAACGTCGCTCTCGCGCTGCTCCTCGACCCATCGATTGCGGGGAACATCAACCAGATCGTGCTCATGGGTGGCGGATACTTTGCCGGGGGTAACGTCACGCCCGCGGCAGAATTCAATATTTACGTTGACCCCCACGCAGCCGAGATCGTGTTTACGAGCGGTATCGATATCGTGATGCTCCCTCTCGATGTAACCCACAAGGCGTTGGTGACCACCGATGAAACCAAGCGGTTCGCCGATCTGGGCAACCG
>JAADIG010000118.1 GCA_013151445.1 Actinomycetota bacterium | reverse complement strand
GTCGACGATTTTGTTGCCGCATCGAGCGTGATTGACCTTCGTGGGGTCGTCAGGCTTCTGGAGTCGCTACCGTTGAGGAGATCATGAGAGATGCAATAGAAGTATATGAGCGCTGGAAGGCGCAAGGTAAAGAGGTCGCGGTTGCGACCGTCGTCGGTGTGAAGGGGTCTGCCCCGCGTCCCGAGGGTTCCAAGTTCCTGGTCTCCTCGGCAGACGAGATGGAGGGATCGGTGAGCGGCGGCTGCGTCGAGAACGATGTCTTCTTCCATGCCAAGGAAGTCCTGGAGACCGGTGAGCCTCGTCTGGTGACCTATGGAATTGCCGACGATGACGCTTTCGAAATCGGCCTGACCTGTGGTGGTACGATCGACATCTTTATCGAGAAGTGGTCATGAGCGTTGTCGGCGCCGTTGAACGGCTGATGGAACAAGAACGCCTTGGCTGTGCGATTACCGTTGTCGGTGGTCCGGACATTGGGCAGAAGGCCGTCGTCGATGTTGAGGAGGGGATCGTCGCCGGTGCCCTGCCTGAAGACATCGCGGCCGACGTGCTCGCCGATGCCGCCGAGCTCATGGATCGCGAGCAGAGCCGTACGTTGGTGTACGGCGACCGCTCCGTGTTCATCGAAACGATTTCCCCACAGCCGGTGATGTTCGTCTTTGGTGCCGGGCACAATGCCCAGCCGTTGACGACGATGGCGAAACTGATGGGCTTCCGGGTCATCGTGGCCGATGCCCGGCCCATGTGGGCGACACCGGAGCGTTTTCCCGACGCCGATGAGGTCGTCGTCGGTTGGCCCGATATCGTGTTCGAGAAGTTCGAGCTTGACCGCCGGAGCTATGTTGTGATGCTGAGCCACGACGCACGGTTCGAGGACCCCGTGTTCACTGCGGTCCACGGCAAGAAGATTCGCTACATGGGAGCCATGGGGAGCCGGCGTACCCACGCCCTGCGCCGGGAGCGTCTTGCGGGTCTGGGTTGGACCGAGGAACAACTTGCCACCATCAACGGCCCCATCGGTCTCGACATCGGTGCGGAGTCACCGGCCGAGATGGCCGTTTCCGTGCTGGGTGAAGTCGTCCAGGTCCGTTACGGCGCCGGCACCGGACTTTCGCTGCGCGGCCAATCCAACCGCATCCACAAACAACGCCCCGAAGACCCGGCGTAACCACGCCGAGTCGGCTCCGCTGCATGTCCTCCGTCCTCGGCGTTCGCGGTTGAGGCTGGGGTCGTGTCGGTTCATCACGCTCGCGATTCAGCGGACTCTATTGAGTGACCAGTTTCGGAGCGCAGGTCCACAGGTTTCCGGGAACCATTGATCGGGTCGGGGAGTCCTCTATTAAGAAAGGGTCTTGACCGGCCCGAAAACGGTGATAGTTTCACAGCAGGGACCACCGCGGGGAGTTGCTGCGATGCAATCGGAACACTTAAGGACGCCAGTCAAGGGTCATTGGGTCAGCAACGGATTCGTCGGTCCATCCACGTGGCGCACGAGGGGTGCCAACAACGCGACTGAATGTTACGGGTGGTGAACGGTGGGCCTGCGACTGTTCGTGCCAGCCTTCGTCTTGCTACTCATTGCCGCGTCGTGCACAACCGACACGGGCGTTTCACCTGCCGACTCGGTGCTAGCCACTTCGACGATTGCCACGTCAACGACGGCCACATCCCTGCCTGAGCCGGTGACGACCACGTCTTCGACCACTACCTCCTCGACATCGCTGCCACCGCCGCAGCGATGTGTGATCTCCAAGATGTCGACGTCCGCTCAGTCCGAGCATTGGCGTCCGGTGGCATTGGACGGCGTGCCGCACCGGCTTGACGTAGTGACCGGGATGCTCACGGAGTTGGCCCAGACGGTTGGCATTGAAGGGTTTTCCGGTGCGGCCCCCTTTGGCGGCTCAACGCTCGCGATTGTCGATGCTCGCGGAGAGGACGACGGCAGGTCAGTGGCTGAACTGATCGATTCGGCAACTGGACTCGTCCGCGATATTGAACTGGGGGACATCGGTCGTCCGTGGTTTGTCGGTATTCTCGGCAGCGTTGGTTTGTTTGGTGGGAAGTCGCCGGAGACCCGTTTTCCGGTGCTTGTGGGCTATGACCTTGTCACGGATGAGGTTGTGTGGTTGACGGATCTCACTCCTGATGATTTCTATCCCGATGAGCCAAGTGAGACGATTCCGAACGTCCGCTCGGCCGAGGCGTCGCCGACCGAGCAGTATGCGATCGTTCGAATCGCGATAGCGACAAGTCCGGATTTCGACTACCTGATCGCCGCCGACGGTGCGTTCCTCTCCGATCTCGGTGGTGGTGCCGGTCGTCTGTTTGTGGGATTGAACGATCTGTGGGACTCGAGTGCGGGTTGGTTCGATGAGGGCCTGTTGCTGTATCGAACGGAGACTGGTTCGGCGTATCTGTTGGACTTGTTCACTCTTGAGAGAGAGACGGTCCTCCTGCCCGACATTCGGGGTTTTGGCAGGCTGTGGGCGTCTGGAGACGGTGTGCATGTGATCGGGACCCGTGAGGCGGGGATGGCACTCATCAATCTCGACGACGGAACCGTCGTCCCTCTGGTGTCCGCACCGTGCGATATCGAGATCGGCCGGATCGGTTGGACCGGAAACGACGGGTGACCGCCGTCGGTAGGGAAGTAGTAGTGGGAGCATTGCGTCGGTCACTGCAAGGATGACCATCCGAACCTTGTCCTCAAGAAACGCCTCGAAACGGTCGTGTTCGCCTCAAGTCAGCAGAATAGCTAGCACTAATGGACGAGTCTCTGCCTCGCAGCGCTGCGGAGTGGACCGGGTAGCCGCCGGTGTCGTCTCGAAGGACGGTGCCCGTGATATGAGCGAGTGTCTAGGGGGCGAAGTCACTTTCGTGGAGTCGACTAGTTGAATCCCGACGGACCGTTCGAACATGCGCATAGGGCCAGAGGTCCCTATTGTCGACTGACTGTTGAAATATGGGGGGGGGAGGGTGTAGGTTCGAAATCACGACAATCAATGGGGTGTGTTGTGATGCGAAGTGTGTTCTCGGTCTTCCTAGTCTCGGTCATGATCGGAGCGTCGGTTCACACGGCCGCTGCGGCAGTCGGCCCATCGACCCAGTCGGTGGAGGAGTCGGTGTCGGTTGATGCTCGCGTGGTGGAGTTGCCCGATGCCGGGCTTGTCGCTTCGCCGTTGCGGGTCGACACGACCGACAAACATGACGTCCAAAGTGTCGATGCCAAGATCCTGAGCACGCTTGTCGATTCTCCTGTTCCGCCTCTCGTTCCACCCTTGGACAAGGTCGTGTCGTTCGACTCGGTGGGGTCGGGTATGGAAGGGTACGCGATCCAGGTCACGACGGACATCGGTATGTTCGGTGTCTACTCGGTTCTTGCGCCTCTCATCACCGATGCGCCTAGTGAGCGCACGAGCGTGTCCTATGTCATAAACGACAGAGTTGGGACTCGTGGCGTGTTCATCGAGGCTGTGGATTCCTCGGGTGGAGACTACGTCGGACCTGAAGAAGATACGAAGGCGCCACCTCCTGGTTTCGAGGCTCGTTGGTATCAGCACGGCGTGAAGTATGAGGCCTGGATCGACTGTTCCGCAGCACCTGAGTCTGGAGAATCCGACTCGGGTTCGGGATACGTCACAGAGGCGCAGTGTCTTGAGAGTTTCAAGTTGTTGCTGGCGAGTCTGCGCGCTGCGCCCGCGGGCAACACGGACGGTTCTCCGCTGAGCGCGGCGCAGCTAGCGTGGGTTCAGGAGCTGTATGTCGAAGAGCAAGCAGCGCTAGCGGGCGTTGACCCATCAGGCTTGGAGACCAACACGTTTAACGCGTCAACGAGCAGCGACTGGGTCGTGAACGGGTCCACGTTGCTGTACCGCCCAGGTCAGTCACAAGCCAGCGAGGTCTCTCACAACACCTCGAACTCGTGCAACCTGATCACGTCATCGGTCCGACCCGGTATGAGCTACTACCCGGCGGGTTGCCTCCGCCTCTCGCCCACCAGCACCGACAACTGGGACGATTGTCCGGGCGGCAACCCAGGCACACTCGCCTCTTGCACGCCGTCGGGGAAGACCGGCATAGGCAATACGACTTCCGGGTACATCACGTATGGGATGGTGTTCCCGCTCTCGCCGAACTACAACGGCAACTCTGGCTACAACTCTAATGTGCATTCCTATGCAAATTCAGTGATCTTCGGCGCGGGCGGCCACAGCGGAGCTCCGGCCGGACACACCAGTTTGAGTGATCCGATGAACTGGTCGATGCCATGGGAGGACAACTACGGCGAATGGCGTCCTAGCACGCACAAGGGCCAAGACATTCGCCCGCCAACAAACGAGAAGGCGAAATACTTTGGTCTTGCCCCGACCGGGGGAACGGTCACGTGGACGCGAGTTGGGTCGAACGCGCCCAACTGGGTGTCTTCGGCTGTGAAGATCGTGCGGGGAAACACCGAGTACTTGAGTCTCCACATGAGCTCCATCAGCGTCTCGGTCGGGAATCGGGTCGAGCGAGGCGAGCGAATCGGCCGTATCGACGGCATTGGGACCGGCCCCTACCACCTGCATTTTCAGATCAAGTACAACAACGTTCAGAAGAACCCATACAACAGTCTGGTAGCGGCATACAAAAACAAGTACACGGTCGAAAAGTCGTCGTGGGATAACAACGTACTCGGGTGTTCATACGGAGCCTATTTCGACTTCGACTACGCACGACGCGTCATGGACAACACCAACAGTAGATGCGGAAATATCAAGAACCGCGAGAACGGTTTCATCACCCGCAGTCCTAGCCTCCCCGCGAGTACAACATCCGAACGCGTCTATCTGCGGGCGAAATGCAACAGCCCGAACACCAACAGCGGCAGTTTCGACAACAACGCGTCACATAATTATGTGGGATCCGGCTACACGAATAACACCACGAGGGTGTACCAAGTGCAGTACGACATGTACAAAGCCGGGTACACGCCATCGAGTAATCTCGATTGTTATTGGGGGAACGTCACAAAGACGGCCGTGAAGAACTTCCAATCATGCAACGGCCTAGTCAGCGACGGGATCGTCGGAAGATCGACGTGGGGCAAAATGGTCGACAACAACAAGAACGCAACCGAATGTTACGGTTGGTAGCCGTGGGGTTTGGCCGCCAGCTTGCCCCAGCATTGGCACTGTTCCTCGTTGCCGGAGCGTGTACAACCGACACGGGGGTGTCGACGAGCAGCTCAGTGGTCTCTTCGTCCACGGTTGCTGCGTCGACGACGATCACATCCGTACCTGAGCCGGTGACGACTACATCGTCGACCACTACCTCCTCGACGTCGCTGCCACCGCCGCAGCGGTGCGTGATCTCCGAGATGTCGACATCTGTGCAGTCCGAGTACTGGCGTCCGGTGACATTGGACGGCGTGCCGCACCGTCTCGACGTGATAGGGGGGACGCTCGCTGAGTCACAGCCGTCGTTTGGCACTGACGGGTTCCGCGGCGTCGTGCCTTTCGGAGATTCACTGCTCATATCGGTGAACTCGGTGCAGGCAGTGGATGGTGAATCGATGGTTGAGCTCTTCGATGCTGCAACAGGTTCCGTTCGTGAGGTCGGACTCGGTGATATTGGTCGGGCGCTACTCGTTGGTGTTCTCGGCAACGTTGCCTTGTTTGGTGGGCAGTCACCGGAGACCCGCTATCCGGTACTCGTGGGTTATGACCTTGTCACGGATGAGGTTGTGTGGTTGACGGATCTCACCCCTGATGACATCTATCCCGACGAACCCGATGAGGCGATTCCTGGTATCTACTCGGCGGAGGCATCGCCGAACGAGAAGTATGCGATCGTTCGGATTGCAAGCGCAACCGGCCCCGATTTTGATTTTCTTATCGCGGCCAACGGCACCTTTCTTTCTGACCTCGGTGGTGGTGCCGGTGATTTGTATGTCGTGTTGAACGATCTGTGGGATGCGAGTGCGGGTTGGTTCGATGAGGGGCGGGTGCTGTATCGGACGGAGACCGGTTCGGCGTATCTGTTGGACTTGTTCACTCTTGAGAGAGAGACGATCTTGCTGCCCGATATTCGTGGTTATGACAGGCTGTGGGCGTCAGGAGACGGGACCCATGTGATCGGGACCGGCAAGGCGGGAATGGCGCTCATCAATCTTGACGACGGAACCGTTGTCCCGCTGGTGTCCGCACCGTGCGATATCGCGATCGGTTGGACCGGTTGGACCGGAAACGACGGTTGACCGGTGGGGCCATGGTGAGACTTCGTAGTTTCTGTGTCCCACTCCTGGCGTTGGTGATTGTTGTCGCCGCGTGCACCGCTGGTACCGAGGTATCGACAACCGATTCGATTCCGATCACCTCCGCATCAACGTCCTCCTCCACAGTGGCGGTGAGTTCCTCGACGTTGCCCACCGCGGTGGGTGCCGAATCGTCCGCGTCCGACTGTGGAACAAACACATCTGCCGCAGAATCGACGCTCACACTCCCGGCCGGACTCGATGATCCGCCCTACGGCACCGAGTTCGTAGGTAGCCGGAGAAGAGGCCTCGTGTCCGAGGCGCTGTGGGAGGTCCCGGAACCCGAGGACGGGGTGCAGGCCGGAGATCCCGACACCGAGGCATTCCTGGAGTCTTTTGTCATGATTCGCCTGTGGACGGCCGACGTCGAGGCGGCACTCCCTCCGGTTGCGACTCCCTGGTGGGCGGCGGAGCAAGGGTTCCCTGAGAGTCAGGACCTGGTCGACGACTCGTTGGGTGTTGCCACCATCGACATCTTGTTTGAGAATCGTCCCGGAGACGGGATCGCCGACGCTGAGGAGTGGTTCGTGGTGACATGGTCGGTCGGCGACCTGGCGGCTCGGATGCTCACAAGAGGCTTGGGAGTGGACGAAGCGCTGGGGGTTGCGAGGTCCGTCACGACGGACGTCGAGGTGGACGGCGGGGTGGCCTTCGTCCCGAGCGAGGGTGTGGTCGCCCGAGTGTCGGCAACGCTGGGTATGACCATCGAGGCGGCTCTTCCGGTCCTGCTTGACTCGGGATTCTGTGAGATCGAGTTCATGGATGTCGACGGTAACCCGGTTTCCCCGGTCGCATCGGACCAGTCCCGTATTGTGGGCACTGAGTTCCCACGGGCAGGCAAGCTCATCGTGATCACGGACACGTAGGAAGAACAGGCCGAACCTCTCGTTGCCGGGGTCAATTCCCGGAGTGGATTCGCTGGTCGTAGTTGATGATGCGACGCTCGTAGGGCTGGGCCATCAACGGGGATGAAAACATGAAGTCGGCGGATGCCCGGTTGCATGCTGTTGTAGACGACGGCGATCCGTAGCAGTGCTTTCACGTCCACGTCGTGGGGTTGGGTCTGTAGCGGATCCCAGAAGAAGATGACGAAGTCGAGATCGCCCTCGGCGATTTTGGCGCCGGTCTGCTGGTCACCACCGAGCGGACCGCTCCTGAACCGGACGATGTCAAGGTCGAGCTCGTCGGCGAGCAATCCGCCGGTCGTGCCCGTTGCGAACAGGCTGTGCGTGACGAGAGCTTCCCGGTTGGACCGCACCCAGTTGAGAAGGTCCAGTTTGCGGTTGTCGTGCGCGATGAGGGCGATGTTCTTGCTCGCCCCCATGGTCCGCATCGGTTCCAGCTCGGGTGATGACGGTGTAGTTGGCATGGATTGCGCCTCCGGGACGAAATGGTGACATCCCGGGGGCTCCACCGATGCCGGGAGTGCGGATCGGGGGCATTGACATGACGAAGCCGCGAGATGGCTTATCCCGGAGTATACGGGTACGCCGCTCCGGGTCTCCGGCAGGTTTTGTTGGACTCTGGTCGGTTATGCCTCGAGGGCTGCCAAGGTCGGGGCCAGGATTGCTTTGGGGTCTACCGTTGTTGGGAGTTCACCGTGGAGTCGACCGGGTTGGGAGGCTACGCGTGTCTTGATGAACGCATCGGCGACGACCTCTGAGGCATGTTCCTCGAGGAGCGACGCGGCCATGACAGTGCCCATTCCGTTCACGATGGAGCGGGCTCGGCGCTCGAGCTGGTCCGTGTCCGCGGCGGCGGTACGGAGCCTGTCAACGACGCCGCTCACGATGGTGCTATTGGTGCGCTCGGCGACCTCGGTGAAGAACGCGTCGAACGCTTCCGGGGTTTTGTAGAGAACCCGCAACACGTCAAGGGCGATCACGTTTCCGCTGCCTTCCCAGATAGCGTTCACCGGCGCTTCACGGTAAAGGCGGGGGAGGATGTTCTCCTCGACATACCCACCGCCCCCGAAACATTCCATTGCCTCGCGGATCACCGGCGTGCCGTTCTTCGTCACCCAGTACTTCGCGACCGGGGTGAGCAGTCGTTTCATGTGGGCGTCGACGTTGTCGCCCTCGGCACGGTCGAACGCTGTTGCCGAGCGGCACATCAGCACGGTGGCGGCCTGGACGTCGAGTTCGAGGTCCGCAAGGACGACGGTCATCAGCGGCTGATCGACGAGGACCTTGCCAAAGGCCTCACGTTTGCTGGTATGCCACAGGGCCTGGGTGACGGCCTGGCGCATCGTGGCTGCCGAGCCGGTGACACAGTCGAGGCGAGTGGCGGCGACCATCTCGATGATCGTTGCCACCCCACGGCCCTCTTCGCCGACCATGCGGCCCCAGGTGTCATCGAATTCGACTTCCGAGGAAGCGTTGGAGCGGTTGCCGAGCTTGTCCTTGAGGCGTTGAATGTTGAACGTGTTGCGGGTGCCGTCGGGCATCCAGCGGGGTACGAGGAAACAGGTCAGCCCACCGGGTGCCTGGGCCAATGCGAGGAATGCATCGCACATCGGTGCGGACACGAACCACTTGTGCCCGGTGAGCAGGTATTCGTTGCCGGGGCCGGGGGTCCCGACCGGAGTCGCGGTGGTGGTATTCGCCCGGACATCGGACCCACCCTGTTTCTCGGTCATCGCCATCCCCATCAGCACACCACTCTTGTCGGCCTGAGGTGCGTAGGTGGGGTCATAACTGCGGGAGAACAACTTGTCCTCCCAGTCGGCGGCGACGTCCGGCTGTTTGCGCAGCGATGCGGTGACGGCGTAGGTCATGGCCATGGGGCAGCCGTGGCCTTGCTCGATCTGGCTCGTGAGGTTGGTACCTGCGGCGCGGATCAGGTGGCTGCCGGTCGGGGCGTCTGCTTCGTAGGGGAGGGATGCGTGGCCGGCGCCGACCGCGATATCCATCAGTTTGTGCCACGACGGGTGGAACTTCACTTCGTCGATGCGGTGGCCGGTGCGGTCGTGGGTGTGGAGCACGGGTTCGTTGATGTTCGCCTCGAAGCCGAGTTCGTAGTACTCCGTCGAACCTGCAGTTTCGCCGAGCCGGATGAGATGCTTGTGGTCGACGTCGGGGATGTAGTGCTCGACGGTGCTCGACAGGATCGGGTCGGTCTCGTAGAGGTTGTAGTCGACGAGATCCGGTGGCTGGTTGATGACCTCATGTGTGGCTGGCATGGGACGCTCCCGTCGGTTCCTGGTTGTGGGGTTGCGGTGTACCACCTATATTACGCTCATGCGTTACAGAACTCAAGACTGTAATATCGCGTTCTTCGTTCATGGCCGAGTCGTGTCCAGGGCGGAAGCCCGATGACCCTGGCACCGCGGCTCGCCCAGTTGGGGATTGACCGGCCGTTGTCGGCACGATCGCTGTTACTCAGCGGTCTCATGGGTTTACATCCCCCGCGGATGCCGGCGCGCAGCCTGGTTGCCTTGGGTGCTCTCTTTGGAATCGAGGAGGGTACGACCCGGGTGGCGCTGTCTCGCATGGTGAGCGCGGGGGAGTTGTCCAGGAAAGGTGCGACGTATTCGCTTGCGGGTCCAATCCTGGACCGGCAGGTGAGCCAGGACCTCGGCCGATTGGGCTCGGCTGGCGACTGGGATGGCATGTGGTGGGGTGTGGTTGTGACGGCCGAGCGCCGGGACCGCGCCGAGCGCGAGACGTTCCGCACCACGATGAGCCGGTTTGTAGAGATGCGAGACGGTGTGTGGGTCCGTCCGAGCAATCTCGTGGCACCGGAATCGAACGGTCGGTTCATGGTGTGGCGCGCCGAGCTTGCCACCGAAGACCCCGCTGTCCTCGCCGGGCGGTTGTGGGACCTCCCCGGTTGGGAGGCCGATGCTCGGCTGTTGTGTGACGCCATGGCAGCCAAGCCCGATGCCGTGTCGGTCGATGACGTTGCTGAGTTGCGTGACCGGTTCATGCTGAGTGCCGCTATCAATCGTCACCTGCGTGCTGACCCGCTGCTCCCCGCAGAGTTGTTACCCAAGGACTGGCCCGGACCCGGTCTCCGTCACGAGTTCGAACGTTTCTACACGGACTTCATCAGCACCATCCTCACGTATCTAGGAACCGAAGTCTCCTAGGTCCCGGGTTGCCCGCTGAAGAGTTGCCGGGACAACTCAATTGTGACGAGGTTCTGGATGTGGAGGTTGTTTGGTTGACGTGGGCATGGTGTCCTTGAGGCACCTTGGTATCCGGTATGGAGCGGGAGTGATGGTTCGCCGGTTTACGGTGCTTTTTGGTGGTTGTGGGCATGCTGAGCTTCCCTGATCTTGCCTCGGTTTCCCGGAGGAATGGGGGAAGCTCACTTATCTATTTCTCGTGGGTGTCGACGGTCATGGTGGGGAAGTGTGAAATCGAGTGGGAGTTCTGATGGTCCGGTCGAGGCGTTTTGTTGTGTATTTGGTGGTTGTGGGCATGATGTTGTCTGCGTTCACTGTCGTGGC
>JAADIG010000109.1 GCA_013151445.1 Actinomycetota bacterium | reverse complement strand
TACCGGTGGGGAAGGACGTCGGGCCCGAGGTCGAAATCGATATGACCGCGGGAGTCTACGAGTTCACCTACTCGAAACGATGGAAACGAAGCCCCGAAACGGTCCTTGAAATATCCCAACCGGCACGCGAGCAACTCACCGGACGCGACGCACATGACCGGGTGCAAGAGATCATCAACGAGGCTGTCGATGTCCCGCTGTGGGAGGCGCTCCACCTGGTTCAGGGAGACGGCCTCGCCCAGGCAAACTTCGAGGTGTCGTCTCTCGGTCGTGCACTCGATCTTGCTGCGGGCGGCGACGTTGCCGGTGACCGAGAGGAAGGCCTCTGGGATCGCATCAACGCCGAACGCGAGAAATACTGGACTCCCGGTGGGAAACCGAAGAGCACGCTCAGCGAAGCACAGCAGGCCGCCGAGGACGCGCAGGCCGATGTCGAAGCCGCAGAGGCGCATCTGCGCGAGCTCGACATGGCAGAAAAGATCAGCGAACTCGAACTTGCCGCGCACGATCTTCGAATAGCTGCGACCAAGGCCGCTGACGACGTGGAGGTTCTCGCCGGTCGTGTCGAGGTAACCGAGAGGATCCGCCGGCGTGTGACCGCTGCCCAACAGGAACTTGACCGTGCACTTCTCGTCCGGCAAGGCGCCCAGGAGGCAAGTGCACGCAGAAACGATCTCGTCACGACCGCTGCCAAGGCACACCAGGAACTCGAGGCTGTCACTGCCGAAATCGAGCGATCGGCACCACTTGGGGCAAGCACTCAGGATCGTGCGAAGAAGGCCAAGGTCGCACTTGCGGAGGCGCGAGCAGCCTTCGTGCGCGCACAGCAGGCCTTTGAGCGGGCCAGGGCCGACAGCGAGTACTACCGACACAGGATTGGAACCGAACTTCTTACCGAGAGACTCGACCGTATCAAGGTGGCCCAGCCCCGCCTCACCCTCGCAACCAGAACACTCGAGTCGATCAAGATCGACGCCGAGCTCTTTACGAGTATCGAGGCAGCGTACCTGGCACTCGCTCGAGCACAGGCGGCCGACGATCAGACGAGCCCATCGGTCGTGCTGACAGCACCGCAGGACGTGCAATTGCTGATCGATGACGAGGTCGTAACCCTCGCCGCCGACGAGAGCCAGAGGTTCGCAGTGCGAGACACGACGCGAATCGTCCTGCCCGACATCCTTGAAGTCTCGGTCAGTGCGAGTGGGGAGCGCACAGATCTAGCCGAGCGCGTCGAAACCGCAAGAACCCACTACGTGAACCTCTGCCGAGAGGCAGGTGCCAGTGATGTTGTCGATGCGCGCCGATTGCTTGATGCACGCAATACCGCCGAGCGCGACCAGCAAGAAGCTCGTGCAACCATCAGGCAGGACCTCAGAGACCTGACGGTGGAAGAACTCTCGGACAAGCTTGAGCAACATGTGATCTTCACGAGCGCCTACGAACAAGACCACGGAACCGAACTTCCGCTGCCGCCCAACGACAGCAAAGCGAAGGAACCGGAGGATGCGGCAGCGTCGGTCTTGAACGATGCAAAGACCGCCCTGGAGCAGGCGGAGGCGGCCGCGGAAATGGCACTGGAGGAGGCCAAGGAATTTGATATCACCGGAGCGGGGTTGACTGCGCGCCTCGAGATTGCTCGGGCCACGGCTGAGTCGGCAGATCTCGCCTTGCTGCAAGCACGACAAGAGACCGACGATGAACGGGTTTCAGAGATCAGGGAAGCAGCGGATACTGCCCTCACGAAGGCGAAAGTAGCTGCCAAGAGCACTCTTGCAGAACTAGACGCCGCAGATCCGGACACGCTCGACGCCCTCCTCACCAACGCAAACAACACGCTCAAACGTGCCGGCAGTGACCTCCAGAGCAATCGCAACCTGAGCCGGGAGCTCCAGATCCAACTTCGACACGACACCGAACGAGGACCGGCCCGCGAACATGACGAAGCGAAAACCCGGTTTGAACGAGCAAGCAGCGAACTTCAACGTCTCACCGATAGGGCTGCCGCAGCGGAACTATTGCACAAGGTCTTCACAGAACACCGCCAGCAGGCGCGCCACCGGTATGCGAAACCCTTCAGGGATCAGATCGAAAGCCTCGGTCGGATAGCCTACGAGGGAGGGTTCGAGATCACTCTCGATGACAACCTGTCGGTCGCGACCCGAACCCTTGATGGCACAACGCTCGCTTTTGAGCAGCTCAGCACCGGGGCCCAGGAACAGCTCGGGCTGCTCGCTCGCCTCGCCTGCGCGACTCTCGTGGCGCCCGAAGGGGGCGCACCGGTGATCTTCGACGATGCCCTCGGTTGGACTGATCCTCAGCGTCTCGCACACATGGGAGCGGCTATTTCGACCGTCGCGGATAGCTGCCAGGTGATCATTCTTACCTGCGTCCCCGGGCGTTATGCGGCAGTAGGAAACGCTCGCACCGTCAACATCTGACCGAACCCCTCAGACCACTTCCGTAGTACAGGGACTCTACGAAAACGACATACTTGCTTCATATCCCGCAGTCGCACAGGGGAGGAAACTGTCCTGAGCGGCGACATGCGGTCGCCTTGATCAGAAGGAGACCTGATGTTCCGCAGAAACGCGCGACTCTCGGCCTTTGTAGTGTTTCTTCTCGCAGCTGCGGTGATCGCACCGGTGGCGGTGTACGCAGCCGGCGGGCAGTTCACCGACGACGACGCCTCAATCTTCGAGGCCGATATCGAGTGGGTAGCTGCGAACGGGATCACATCCGGATGTAACCCACCAGCCAACGACAACTACTGCCCAGACGGCTTCGTCACGCGTGGACAGATGGCGAAGTTCTTGAAGCGCCTTGCCACCGGTGACATTGTTGACGCCGCCGACTCGGTCAAACTAGACGGTAAAGCGGCCAGCAGCTATCAGACCATGGTGTGGGCGACGGACGTGGCTGCAGGTCTGCAGAGTCCATTGGTTTCAGGCGGAAGTTCCTGGGCGGAGATGACTATCGAGGCCCCGGCGGACGGGTACCTCCTGCTCAACGCGTCAGCGTCCGTCTACGACGCCGACAGCACCGCCCAAACGCTGTGGTGGATTCAGATGGACAACACGACCTGTAGCCCGATCCCGGCCACCATCGAATCCGTTGGGTTCTCGTACGCCTCGGTGTACGCAAATCAACAGCGACAGTCCGCGGCAATCGCCGGCGCCGCTCCGGTGACATCCGGAAGCCACACGGTGACGCTGTGCGGCTCCGGCGCAACATCGAACGCGACGGGTGTCTACGGGCCGAGCCTCACCGCCCTGTTCACGGCGTCGGGAGTCGTCCCCACCCCATAACGAACCCCGAGGCCGAAGGTGGGGCGGTAGTGTCGGCTACCGCCCCACCTTTCATCCAGGTTCTCATCGTTCACAGACCCGGTCTCTTCCGCCTTCACGTTCCCTTCATGTTCGGTTTCGTACGTTTGCATCATGTGGAAACGACAGATACGCCGTAGAGAAGACATCGCCCATGCCGTGCGCCGCCTCGGCGTCGGGGCCAACCCGACGATCGTCGAACAATACGAAGAACGCGACGAAGCAATTGCGGCCTGCCTCGAGTACCGCGACACGTCCGACCTAGTTCCCATCGTTGACCCCCCGCTGACATGGGACGATGTCACCGGGCTGTGGGGTGATCAGACCCTCTTCCAGTGGTGGGTGGAGCGTCTCTCATCGGGTGAGAATCTGATCGAGGAGCGCATGATGTGGTTCTGGCACGATCACTTCTCGACGTCGGATGCAAAGGTTGAGCACGCCTACGCCATTCGTGAGCAAACGAGAACAATCCGACGATATGCGACCGGCAACTTCGCAGATCTGCTGCTCGCCATTGCCACCGACCCTGCCATGCTGCGCTACCTCGACGGCGATAGCTCCGACAAGGACAGTCCCAACGAGAATTTCGGTCGTGAGGTTATGGAGCTCCATACCCTCGGTGTCGGCAACTACACCCAGGACGATGTCGTTGCGGCGGCTCGTTGTTTCACGGGCATGCGGATCAACATTCCCGAGTGGGAGACGAATCGGTTCATCGACGGATTGAGACCATGGACATACTTCGTCGACGAGGACCAGCGCGACACAGGATCCAAGACGTTGCTGGGAGTCACCGGCGATCTCACCGCGTCCGACGCCATCACCATCCTGCTCGAACGGCCCGAAACGGGACGCACGATTGCGAGCAAGCTTTATCGCGACATAGTCGGCCTCGAACCAGACCCCACAACTGTGGAGACGTTCGGTGCCGCGTTCTCCAAGGACTACGAAATCAAGGGTCTCATCGAGGCGATCGTGAATCACCCGGCAATGTTCAGCCCGGATGCGATCCGCGCCAAGATCCGGACACCGCTGGAGAAACTCGCATCGCTCCATCAGGGTTGGCCGCACGACGGTTGGGACTACGAATGGGCAGACTGGATGCTCCAGGAAATCGGGTACCGGCCGTACTACCCGCCAAACCCGGCCGGATATCCGAGCGGACTCGAACTCGCCAGCCCGTACAAGCTCGCCGCATCATTCGGACTCCTGTATTTCGCCAACGAGGGGCACGGCGAACTCGACCTGGCCGACGAGAAGATCTTTCGCCGGTTCGGTATCTATGACCCAAGCCCCACCACGCGCCGTGTTGTGGCTTCTGCCTCGAGTCCCTACCAGGCCATCGGTCTGGTGTTCGGCTCCCCAGAGTTTGCGACAACGTAGTGACAGATCAACAACGACCCTGCAACCTCATAAAACGACGGCACTTCCTGCTCGGTCTCGGTGCTGCGGTAGTCACGGCTGCCTGTAGCTCGAAGAACATCACTGTTGTCGCGCCAACAACATCGACGACGTCCGCGGCGGACGGGACCGTCACACCACGGAAGTCTCCAGCACCGAGGACCCCAACCACACTCCCACCCGGAAGCCTCGGCGGCCGGGACGACCGGACGTTGGTAATCCTCGAGCTCGGTGGTGGCAACGACGGTCTCAACATGGTGATTCCGTACGCCAACAACGCGTACTACGACCTCCGGCCCAACATTGGTATCCGGGATCCCCTCGACCTCGACGGGTCGATTGGTCTCCACCCCAACCTCACCGCAATCGCCTCCCAATACGCCGCCGGCAACGCTGCGGTTATCGAGGGGGTCGGTTACCCCAATCCGAACTTGTCACATTTCGAGTCAATGGAAACCTGGTGGTCCGGAACGAACAAGCCGAATTCGGAGACTGGCTGGATCGGCCGGTACCTCGATGGCACTGTTGGGTATGACGATCTGCTGGCGGGGATCACCGTCGGACCAGGTCCAAGTCGGGCAATGCTCGGGGCCGGTTCGTTTGTTGTCAACATCCAGGATGCCGGTGGTCTCTCGTCACAGGTGCCGTGGTGGATTGATGAAGAGGGTGACTTCTTTGCGATGTGGGGTGGGTTCGCCCCGGTCGATGTTCCCCTCGGTGAGCTTACGCCGGTTGAACGGGCCATCGGTGCGACGGTGCGAGCCAACACCCGCCTCTCCGAGGGACTACGGCCACTGCAAACGGCAGTCGAGAACGGTGATATCCCAGAGGATGAGCAGTGGACCATCCAGGGCCAGCTCCGCCTCGCCGCAAATCTCATCACTGCGGGAGTCGCCCCCCGGGTGATCTATCTCCACGGTATGGGTGACTTCGACACGCACGAGAACTTGATCGCTCGCCAGGCCGCCCTGATGACCGACATCAACAACGGGATCAAGACGTTCTACGAGATTATCGATACTGCGGGTGCGAGCGACGACGTGATCCTGATGACGACAAGCGAGTTCGGAAGGCGTGCCGACGAGAATGGCGAGGGGACCGATCACGGGACCGCAGCGAGTCAGTTCATCATCGGCAAGTCGGTGGCGGGTGGGCGATACGGTGAACAGCCCTCTCTCACAAGACTCGATCCCGACGGGAACCTGGTTCACACGGTCGACTTCCGTTCCACGTTTGCCACGGTGCTCGACGACTGGCTCGGCGTTGATCATTCTCCGGTACTAGAGGGAACATTCGAGACACTCCCGTTCCTCCAGACCTGACCCTCTCTCGTTGTTTTGGCGTCCATTTGGGCGATATATCGCCCAAATGGACGCCAAAACAAGAACGGGGACACACGTGGACCCCGCATCGTGGGGGATGCGGGGTCCACGTACCGGTCCTCCTGGAGGGAGTCGGTGAGAGGCGTGAGCCGATCAGACGGACCGGTGTTCTCGGGGTCGTTTAGGACTCGACGCCGGAAGGTCCTGGCGGCCTCGGGTGATCCGCCCGGAACTGCTCGCGGAGCGCCTGCAATTCGTCGATCGTCAGCTGCCCATCATCGAGATACTGTGCCGCTGGCCCATCAGGGTTGTTGAAGGGGTGCCCATCGCCGAGGCTGGCGAGCTCATCGGCATCAATCACCCCATCTTCAAGCATGGCCTTGATGACACCTCGGTCACCGGGACCACGACGACCCTGACGGCCCTCGGGGAACTTCTCACGAATCTCGGCGGCCTTTGCCTGCATTGCTGCGGTGATCGCATCGGCTTGGCCCTGGGTGATGGTGCCGTCGTCGACGAGATCACCGAGCACGCCTTCCATGATCTGGCCCCGAGCGGGGGGCTTCATGCGCCCCTCTGGTGCCGCGACCGCGGTGTCGGTCGTGCTTTCCTGAGCGAGAGCCGAGTCGGGAGTTGTCACGATATAGGTGACGCCGGTGACCGCAAGTGCGGCAGCGGTAACTACTGATGCAAGTTTCGTACGCATTGTTTTCTCCTGTGTTCTTAACGGATGCGCCGTGTGTATGTCCATACTGTGGACCCCGCATGTGTGAAGACTGTGAACCGAACCTGAGAGCTACCTGAGAAGAGCTCGGTGACCCCACGGAGCGCTACCCCATCCGTTCTTGTGACGTTTCGCCGCAATAGTTGTACTCAATCGTCACAAGAACGACGCGCGGTGGTGATCTGCTTCGTAGGATGGTGCGATGAATATCTTGATGCTCAGCGCCGACGACGTACGGTCGGTCACCACCATGCCCGAGGCGGTCGCGGCGATGCGCACCGCGTTGATCGAACTTCATCGGGGGACGATCACCGCACCGCTGCGAACTCCCGTAACAACCGAGCATGGCACCTCATTCTTTATGCCCGCAGGAGCATCTGACGCGATCGGGATCAAGATTGTGTCTGCGTTCCCAGGTAACCCGGTCCACTACCTACCCGTGATCAACGGTGTGTACGTCCTGTTGGACCACACCACCGGTACGCCGGTCGCGGTGATGGATGCGACCTACATGACAGCCCTACGCACCGGTGCGACCGCCGGACTCGCCGTCGACGTGCTCGCCGCAGCGGATGCGTCGATCCTTACTCTCTTCGGCGCCGGAGGTCAGGCCCAATCTCTGATCGATGCGGTGTGTGCCGTCAGGTCGATCCGCGAGATCCGCATCGTTTCACGAGGCGGTGAGTCGGCTCGCACACTTGCGGCGAACCAGACAGTTCCCGCCACAGCGCACGACGACCCGGCCGCGGCGCTCGCCGACGCAGACATTGTCGTTACCGCGACACCTTCGACCGAACCACTGTTTGCCACGTCAATGCTCAAGGATCGGGTCTGCGTCGCGGCCGTCGGATCGCACAGTCTCTCGATGCGTGAACTGCCCGCCGACTGTCTCGCCGGGGCCGATGTTGTCGTCGAGGACCGAGATACCGCGCTCGCCGAGGCTGGAGAAATTGGTGACGCCATCCAGGCGGGATTCCTCAAGGCATCCGACCTCATCGAACTCGGAGCCCTGCTCGCGGACGATGCAAGCCTGCCCGGGCACCCTCGTTCGGTTTACAAGTCGGTGGGCAATGCGGCGGAAGACATAACCATTGCGCGCGAGATTTTCATGAAGGCAACGGCAGAAAACATCGGCACGACCGTAACGTTGTAATCCCCCCCAACAACAAGCAAACTCTCCGTTTTGGCGTCCATTAACGCACCATGGTGCATGGTGCGTTAATGGACGCCAAAACGTGAATAGTTAGTAGCCGGTGACCTTGGCGAAGTCGGGGACTTGGTACCAGATCGCTCCGGGGGCACCCGAACGTGACCGGGACCACCCGGCCCTGAACGCATCGGTGATGCGCGACCACACAACTGGCCGCGGATACTCAAGATTTGACTGTGCCGACGAGTTCGAAGCAATCGAGAACCGGTAACCGGTCGTCCATTCCAGACCCCCGCCACCACCATACGACTCGGGACCGAGTGGCCCCGCGATCGTGGCGTAGCCGTCAAGGGCACGACTCGAGATTCCTGAAGGAGTCGTGCCATCCGCACCGAATGCGTACTGCACGTTGAGGTTGGCGTTGGTATGCACATACACCTCGACGGAACGATCCGAACGGCCCTCGGAGCCAACCGCTACCTGGTTTTCGACGGCATTCATGTTCACGCCGTCACCGAGCGTCCAGACGTTGGCAAGCCATGAACGGCTCAGGCGGCTGTCGTTCGTTGTACCGGCAGCGGTAATGAACGTATTTGCCCGGTTCACCGGGTTGATCGCCGCGGTGTTGTACTCGTTGACCGAGTTCACACCGTTCCCCGATGCGTTACCGGTCACCTGCACACGCTGAATGTTCCACTCGTTCCCCCACTCGACGATAAAGGTCGTGAACCGGACCGAAGCACGGAGCGGCGCACGGCCCGAGCGGAGACGTTGGTAGTTCACCGTGTTTGTACCCGATGGCCAGATGCGCGCCCAGCTCGATGAATAATCCCGCCGATCAAACGAGTTCGATGTCACCCCACCGCCGTACACCCCGCCGTAGATGCCGACCTGGTTGATGTCGGTCCACGCCGCACCGGTCGATGTGAACGACCGGGTATTGGTCGTCACCAACACCTCGTGTACGTCAACAAGGCTGAACCCCGAACGTCCGCTGTCCTGCAACGATTCGACGACCGTGATCGCTCCCTGCCATTGAAAGTTCGTAAACGTCCGTGCGATTTCAAGCTGATTGGGGGCAGCCGTCGAACGTGCGAAGTTGCCGAACGGATCGGCCGATACGCGTGCAAGATCGGTGATCGGGACCCGGTCCCCACCCGACGTGCCGTCACCGGTTGCCCCGACCATCATTACGAAATAGTCGGGCGAGAGATCCTGGACGAGGTTGATCGTGTAGTAGTTCGTACCGGCGTATTGATTGCCGGACAACTGATACGTCGTGACACGGATGCTTGGTGTGCCAACGGCCGCCGAGACGAGCGAGTTCTGATCATTCGATGTCACACCAACAAAGCTCGCTTGTGCGGGCCTCAGCCCGGTGCCGGCGGTCACGGCAAGGACCGCAATGACGACCGCGACCGAGACGATCGAGAGGGCGAAGTTGATGGCTCGTCTCATGCGGAACTCGCGTTGAAGGTCATCTGGGTGTACACCGGATCCAGCGACACGGTTTCGAACCCATCGAGCCAGGGATCGAAGCGATCGAGCAGCGCCCACCGGGACATCCAGGTTGCGAGTGCCATGATCAGAACGAAGAAACCAAAGAGTGCGGTCTGGCCAGTTGCCAGCCACATCGTTGGCAGACCAATGAGGGGAACCGCGATGCGGCCGAACCCCTTCACCGAATCAAAGGGGACTCGGTTCGAGTCAACGCCACGGTTGGCGTCACCCTGGGTGGTAATGAGCTGAGCAGCGGAGTCGACAGCGGTAACACGGTGTGCGGTCAGCACATCGGGGCGACCCGGAGTTTCGAACAGTATGACGTTGCCGATGCCAACCTCGGTGGGGTCGATTCCTTCAAAGAGGACCACATCACCGGCTTCAAGGACGGGTGACATCGATCCAGACATGAGCACAGAAGGCTGATACCCGAAAAGCACTGCCGCGACAAAGACCACCGTTGCGAACGCCATCGTGACCGTGACGACCAGGAGGCCGCTCAGACCAAGGAAGAACTGGGTCCCCGTCGGCGCTTCATCCCCAAGCCTGTCGTAGGCGCTGAGGGCGCCGATTCTCTTTTTAGCTGAAAGAACTGCATGTGTAACCATGGGCTTCCTATCCCAAGTCCGTGGTGGTGCGTCAATGCCGAGAGGGGCCTTGTGGGCCGGTCGTCCCTACCGACCCACAAGGGGTCAACCTCTCGGGTGAAGGGGGAGAGCTAGTTGCTCTGAACTTCCCAGGTGAAGGTTGGCTGACCAACCAGGCCCTGTGCGGCGTTATCGTCCTGGAGGGCGACCGTGACACGGAATGCACGAGTGACATCCGTCCCAACAACAGGGGTCCAACCGGTGGCAACGCCCGAGGCGTAGTCCGTGTTGCCAGCTACGAAGTCAGCAACCGTACCACCGGAAACGATGGTACCGATGGCCGCAAAACTGGAACAGTCGTTAAACGTCGCAATCCTGCCGACCTCGATCGTGAGATCAAGATACGTACCGAGACCCGTGTCACCGCCACCGTTCGACCCTGCGTACAACACGACAGGATTGAGGGCAGTCAGCGAACCGGCATACTCAACCTCGATGCAGTTGATTGCGGAATCCAACGGCGCCATATCGGTGACGGAGAACATGGCGAGGCCAGTATCGTCATCGACCAACGTGACCGTTCCGGTGGAAAGGCTGTTGTTC
>JAADIG010000062.1 GCA_013151445.1 Actinomycetota bacterium | reverse complement strand
TCGAGAGTCTGGCCCAGGGCCTCCTCGGGTGTGTACCCGAACGTGTCGCATGCATGCTGGTTGAAGAGAACAATCCTGAGGTCTTCGTCCATCGAGATGATCGCATCACTCGCCGAGTCGAGAATTGCCTGCAATCTCTCTTCGCTTTCGAGGACGGCGTTCTCCCCGCGGTCGCGCTCGACGGCGCTGGCCAGCACGTTGGCCATCGATTGCAAGAAGTCGACGTCTTCGGGGGTGAACTCACGTGGGACGGTGGTGTGCACACCGAGAACGCCGTACGGTTTGTCACGTCCCCCGATGACAACACTGACACCGCTCACTATCTCGTGGTTGGTCAGGAGATCGGGACCCGCGAAACGTGTTTCGGTGGCGAGGTCCTCGACTATCACCGGTGCGAAGGCCGACAGGGTGTACCCGGCCTGGGAACCCGCGCCCGTTTCGATCACGGTGGTTCCGACGAGACCTTCGTCCCAACCAACTCCCGATGTCAGAAGGAAACTGTCATCATTCGGCTGGAGTGCGAGGACCTTCACACAGGCCACATCCAGAATCGTTGCAAGCACCCGCACTGCCCTGTCCATCAAGTGTGTCAGATTCGGTGCGGTCAGTGCCAGTTGGCTGATGGAGGCCACCGCGGCCTGTTGCGCTTCTCGGGCACGCAGGTTGAGCAACGTTTCTTCGGCACGTCTTCGGCTCTGCCCCTCGCGTTCGAGAAGCCTGCTAATGCCGATGGCGGCGGCACCCTGAGCAGCGACCGCCATTGCGATCCGAATCCGATCCGGTCCGATCGTGTGTCGTTCCCTGTGGTCGAGGACGAGCACCCCGAAGCGCTCTTCCCATGCGATCAAGGGGACCAGCAGCATCGATCTGATACCGAACGGTTCTACCCATTGCGAGGGAATGAGTTCCGGGTGTGCTTCTGGTTCGCTAAAGATGGCGGGTTCGCCGGATTCGATAACCTGCAGGGCGGCCGGTAGGTCGTGACGGGTCACCCGGAATCGCTCCCAAAGCTCCGGTTCAACATGCCCGTCGGCGAACTGGCTCATCACGGGCACGAGCTGACCGGTCTCGTCCATGGTAAGAATTGAACAGCGTTCAAACCCGCAGATCCGGGCAGAGTTTCGAGCGACCGCGGCGAGAACCTCGGTAACGCTTGTGGATTCCGTGAGCACCGCCCCGACCTCGAGCAGCGCTTCGGTTTCGCGTGCCCGCTCGCGTGCCCGTTCCGACGTCAGTGATGTTTGTAGCGTCAACGCGACAACCGCCGCCAGCGTGCGAATCTCATCTTGTTGGGCGGTGAGATCTCCGAAATCACCTTCGACGACCAAGGCACCCAGGAACTGTGAGTCGCTGCGTAGCGCGGCAACCAGGAAGGGCTGAATGCCCAGTGCGTCCACGATTCTTGTGGGTAGCACATCGGGAGGGTTGTCGATTAGCAGCACATCGGCGCCCGCACGGAGCCTCGCCGCCAACTTTGACTTCGCCAGCACCCGTGTCCCGCGAAACGTAGCAAACTGTGGCACATCGGTCTCGCCGGACGAGTACTCCGAGACGAGCGGAACGAGGCCCTCGTCTTCGAGGGCGTACACAGTCACGCGATGGGCTGAGAGTCGATCTCCAATGAGTCGGCTCAGTTCCGCGAGGATCCGTGCGCGTGAACGTTCCGTACCGGCCCGGTGAACAAACCCGAACAGGTCAGTCGTCGTCGCTGATTCCATAGTGAACCTATCGGCGCACACAGCGTGGAGTTAACGCCGGTTCGACCAGTGCATGGCTGGCCTAGTTGCCGCCTCGTCGTGTTGGTGTTGGTTGGGACGTGCGTAAAACACCCGTCCCAACCAAAGTGTAGGCCCGAATGTCTCGCTGGGCGACAGCGACCAGGAGATTGTTGTGATCCGCCTGGGGTGCGGTGTCAGTCGACCGAAACCCCGAGTCCCGGTGTTTTAGGACTCGTTGATGGTCACCGAGTTGATGGTGCAGTCCTCTGTGGGACGCTCGCCGCGACGAGGCGCAGCGGCGATCGCATCAACGGCCTCCATGCCATCGGTTACGGTTCCGAAGATGGTGTAAGCATGCGGGAGGCCGACGTTGTCAAGACAAATGAAGAACTGGGAGCCGTTGGTGTTCGGTCCGGCGTTTGCCATTGCGACAACCCCACGAGCGTACTTCCCGCTACCTTCGAGCTCATCGCGGAACTTATAACCGGGTCCACCGGTTCCGGTTCCCGTCGGGTCGCCTCCCTGGACAACGAAGCCGGGAACGACGCGGTGAAAAATGACGCCGTCGTAGAACCCTTCCCTGGCAAGGAACACGAAGTTGTTGACAGCCGTTGGCGACCTTACCGGGTCAAACTCGATCGTGATCATGCCATGATTCGTGTCGAGAGTCGCGGTGTAGGTTTTGCCGAGATCGATGCTGACCTCGGGCGCGCTCTGATATTGGTTGGCCATCGGATCGTGCTCCTGTTGAAGAGGTTGGTATGAACACATTAGTGACATGGGGGACCGTTCGATCTCGATAGTTTGCTGTGTCGGCGGAGCAATCCCTGTGGAAGGTGTAAGAAAGAATCGGTTCGGGTGTCTTCCAGGTATGTCGATAGTGCAACACGAGTGTCGTGAAGCATGTATTCCGTCGACAGACGGTGAAAACATATCCCAATTCCGAAGAGAGAGTCCCATGAAGAAAGTGATAGCGGCCATCGTGCTTGCACTTGTCGGTGCAAGCTGTGGTGGGGGAGCATCCAGCACGACGACCGCCCCGGTAGTTACGACGACGACCTCGGCCGTTCCTCTTACTACCACGACCACATCCACGACGGTGGCACCCGTCACGACTACAACCACCGGTCCGACAACGACCACGTCAGAGCCTGCCCAGGTTGACCCGCTGCTACAGGACCGCCTGTGGGCGGTTGTCCTGGTAACCGCTGATGACGTTCTGAATATTCGCAGCGGCCCTGGTGTGGGTAACCCAATCGTGGCAGCTGCACCACCAACGGAGCGCGATCTTGCTCTGACCGGTCGTTTCGAAACAGTCGGATCGAGTAGGTGGGTCGAGTTGGCATCGTTCGAGACCGGAGGGTGGGTGAACGCCTACTTCCTGACACCCCAATACACGACTCAAGAAATTGACGTCGCCATGGATACCTTGGGGAGAATGGTCGAACTCGGCGACTTGATGTCGACCGGCGGAGACATTTCTGATCCAATGTCACGGCGCGGTCTGAGTGTGATCTACTTCGACGACGAACTACGCCACTACTCCAGGGCTGACCTGCAGACCATCATGTCGAGCGCCGATATCGTAACGTGGTCGTCAACTGGGTGTATGGCTTGTGTTGACCGGACCTTTGCACAAGCGGTTGGTGACACCTATCTGAGTGTCTATGACGATCTCCCGAACGATGCACAGACGCTGCTCGATGACGTGCTAATCGGTGGTGGCGGGCCATTCCCACCGGAGGCCGCCATTCCGGTTCCGTTCCAGAACTTCCACTTTGTATCGTTCTTTGACCCGGGTGATGATCCGAGCTTCACTGGCCTCGACTGGTGGACATGGCTGGTCTTCTTCGACATTGAAGATGGGCAAGCGGTGATTGCTGGCATGGCACCGGCGGCGTGGGCACCGTAAGAAGATCCATAGATTCTGCTGGTTCGGCCGCGGGCACATTCCGCGGCCGAACCAGCAGGAAGCTACATTCGACGTCGGCGTCGACGACCCGAGAGGTTGCGAGTTCCGCCGGATCCGGCGAGACGGAATGGTGCCTCCTCGGGGTTCGGTTCCCACTCCATCAGCTTGCGAAGCCGGGGATCGTTTGAAAACATCTTGATGATCGGGACGTCCAGGCCTGCCTCCCGCTGGATGCCGAGCACCTCATTGACCTGGTCCCACTCGACGAGGGTCACGACGAGACCGCTCTCTCCGGCACGCGCCGTGCGTCCACTGCGGTGGAGATACGTCTTCGGATCGTCCGGTGGGTCGAAGTGGACGACGATATCTACGCCGTCGATGTGGAGACCGCGGGCAGCAACATTCGTGCCAACCAGGACCTTCGCTTTACCCTCCATAAACGCCTTGAGGGAGCGCTCCCGCTTCGGTTGGGGAAGATCTCCGTGAATCGCCCGGGCCTCAACGCCGAGCTCCTTGAGGTCGTTCGCGACTCGGTCACACATGTGCTTCGTACGCACAAAGACGAGAACGCGGTCGGCGGTTTCGGCGATGGCGGCGACAGTTTTGGTCTTGTCCATGTAGTGGATCTTGAGGAAGCGGTGCTCCATCGTTTCCACAGTTTCGGTCGATGACTCGACCTCATGATTCACCGGATCCCTCATGAATTGCTTGATCAGAGAGCCAACCTGCCCATCGAGGGTGGCAGAGAACAACATTGTCTGACGGTTGGTATTGACGTCGCGGAGAATACGTCGAACCTGAGGTAGAAACCCCATGTCCGCCATCTGATCGGCCTCGTCGATGGCGACGATCTCGACCTCGTCGAGCTTGACCTTGTTGCGTTCCATCAAGTCGATGAGCCGACCAGGGGTCGCGATGATGACATCGGTGCCGTTGGCGATTTCGTTGATCTGCTTATCCATCGACGTACCGCCATAGACGGCAGTGATCCAGCGACCGCGCACTTTCGCAAGTGGTTTGATGGTTTCCACGACCTGGTTCGCGAGTTCACGCGTCGGGACCAATACGAGTGCCGTCGGGTGCATTGGCTCGGCCTTGGCGATCGTCGTGAGGATCGGTAGGCAGAATGCGAGTGTCTTGCCAGATCCTGTCTTGGCCTTCCCGCAAATATCGAGCCCCTCCATTGCGTCGGGAAGGGCGAGGGTCTGGATCGCAAACGGTTCGGTGATGTTTTGCTCAGCGAGCGCATCTACCAGTGATGGGTGGACGCCGAGGTCCTCGAACGTCATTGTTGTTTCGGTCATAGTGTGTGCAGTTTCCTGATTGAGTTGGCCAACGGATTTCTCAATCATGGTCCGCTGGCGCAGAGGTGCGTACAGTTGTTTCGATCGACAACGGGTACAACATCGGTTGTTCACCGTTTGTTCTGAAATCGAAACGGGCGACCGGTCGTTACATAGTTGAAGACCGATTACCACCGGGGATGTCGAGAATGTTTAACTCAACACGCGTCAAGCTTACAGCATTAGGGGGCATAGTCCTCGGTATCGTCGCCGTGGCCGTCTGGTTTCAACCACAGAAACTATTGTTCGATCAGACCGTGAACGAGACCTTGCCTCCGTCGACCTCGATCAGTCCCGCTGAGGCGCAGCCGTCGACGACCCAAACGCCGGTAGGAGAATCTCCGGGGTCTGATTCCGGAGCCGCTACGTCAGCGGATGTCGAGCCAACCTTTGCGGTGGGCGAGTTCATTGATCTCGCCCACGAGGGAACGGGGACCGCACAGATCGTTGAACTTGATGATGGGTCATACATTCTGCGTCTTGAGGACCTTGACGTGTTCAACGGACCCGACCTTCGGGTGATCCTCTCCGCAGCCCCCTTGAGCGAAGATGACGGGGTGTACGACGACGTTGAGTTCCTTGATCTTGGCGACCTCAAGGGCAACATCGGCAACCAGAACTACGAGATTCCGGTGGGGACAGATCTGAGCAGGTACGAGACGGTTGCCATTTGGTGTCGCCGGTTCAATGTGTCGTTCAACGCAGCCGAGATCTAGTCGTCTTGGACAGCGGCGTCTTCAGTGTCGGCCCCGGGGTTGAGGAGGGCGTCATTCACCTCGGCGCCGATCAGTATCGCAAATCCAGCAAGGAAGAACCACAGCATCAGGCCGATGACACCACCGAGGGCACCGTAGGTCTGGTTAAGCGAGCTGATCTTACTGACGTAGGTGCTGAAGGCCTGGGTGATCGCGACCAATCCGACGGTCCCGACTAGCGCCCCCGGACTCAGGACGTTGGACCGGGTTGGCGTTTTTGCGGGAGCCCAGCGATAGATCGCACCGAGTCCCAACAGGATGACACCGACCATGAGCGGCCAGCGAAGTAGCGCAATCGCGGTCCGGATGCCTCCCGGGATATCCAACGCATTGAGTAGGGGTGGAATGATCGTTGCGATGGCCATGACGACGGTGGCGCCGACCACGAGTGCGATGGTGACACCGTAGGAGATGAGGCGGATGGTCGCATATCGGCGCGTCTCGCGGACTCCGTAGGCGATGTTGATGCCTCGCATGAGTGCCCGAACCCCGCTTGATGCGGTCCACAACGCCACCGCAATAGAGATCAGTGCGCCTGCGGTCAACCCGGAAGATGAGGCCTTTGCAAGCTCGGTGATCTGTGACGAGATGATCTCCGCAACCGGCGCCGGTAGGACCCGCGAGATCGCTTCGATATCGTTGGCGGCGGTCTGGGGCGATAGGAACAGCCCGTATGTCGAGATCGCCGCGATCATCGTTGGGAAAAGCGCAAGGGTCGCCGAGTAGGCAAGAGCGGCGGCGATCATCGAGATGTGATGGCGGCTGACGTCGTGAGCAACTCGTCTGGTGATCAGCAGTGCTCGACCTAGTCGGTTAGTCATGGGTGGCGTGGCCAGTGCGGTCGAAATGGACATGGCGATCTGGTTGGGGATGGCCGTGGTCATCAACGACGATGCCACGTTCGTCGAGGTTCACGAGTGCAATCCCGTAGGCCTGGGCAAGAACGTCGGCGTCGAGCACTGCCTCCGGGGGTCCCTCGGCGGCCACCGTGCCCGACATGAGGATCAAGTGGTCCGCGGTCTTTGCATCACCGAGGTCGTGGGTGGTGAACGCAACGGTTCTGCCCCCATGTACCTCCTGGTTCAACGCGTCAACGATGAGCTGGCGAGAAACAATGTCGAGAGCATTCGCCGGTTCGTCAAGCAGGAGAACATCGGCCTGTTGGGCCAAACCTTGGGCAACAAACACACGCTGGCGCTGCCCGCCCGATAGTTCTCGAATGTGTTTGTCGGCGAGGGAGAGCACATTCATTCTGTCGGCAGCTTCCCGACATATCCGTCGGTCCGACGAGCGGAGCCTGCCAAAGCGCCCCAGCCGTGCATAACGTGCCATCGTTATAACCTCGGACACCGTGACGGGCATCGTCTCGTTCATGCGGGTCGCCTGGAGAACGTAGGCGATCGAGCCGAGGCTCGCAGACGTCGGTTTGCCATTCATCATGATCGATCCGCTCTTCAGGGAGGCAAGACCGCAGATGCCGTTGAGGATCGTTGATTTCCCGGAACCGTTCGGTCCGATGATTGCCGTCAAGCTCTGGTCGGGAATGTTGAATGTCGCATCCGTAACGGCGACGGACGTTCCATAGGCCAGCGTGGCCCGGGTGGCGGTAATGGTGCTCACCCGCAGTCCTCGCAGAGGCCGAGAACATCGAGTGTGTGACCCGTCATCGTGAAACCGTGCGATGCTGCGACGGTTGCACTGATTTCGGCGACCGCATTCTCAAGGTCGTTGCCAAGGTCGATGTCGGTGACGATGTCACAGGAGGTGCAAATGAGGTGATGGTGATGGCCCAGCAGCCATTCGCCGAGTTCGAACATGGCAACACCGTCGCCGTCATGGGTGCGTTCGAGTACACCCACGTTCTCCAGGACTGTGAGTGTGCGATATAACGACGAGAGCGGTACATCGTCGAGCTCGCTCGTGTGCAGATGTGTCGCCGAACGGGGACCTCCAGCCGCATGCAGCGCCGCAATGAACTTTTGCCGCCCCGTGGAGTAGCGCACGTCGTTCTCGCGGAGATGTTTTTTGACCCTGGCGTGGAGTTCGGTAAGCATTACAGGCTGCATGATGTATAATGATAGCCATTCTCATTATTAACAGCAAGTGGAGAAATGCGTAGATTTATCAAGGTTCGTTCTGGGCCGCGCCTGTTGGCCGGATTGCTGACGGTCGGCCTTGTGGTTTCGGCCTGCGGTGCAACCGATGCGACCTCTCCCGATGGCACGCTCACGATCGTCGTAACGACGTCGGTACTCGGCGACCTTGTACAGCGAGTGACCAGCAACGTCGCAGACGTCGAGGTTGAAGTGTTGATGGCGCCCGGCCAGGATCCCCATTCGTTTGCGCTGTCTGCAGCCCAGGCATCCCGCATCCAGAGCGCCGACCTGATCGTGATCAATGGCCTTGGACTCGAGGAGGGGTTGCTCGACGTGATCGATGCGGCACAGGGGGAGGGTGTGCCGGTTCTTGAGGTAGCGACGGCTGTGGAGCCGCTAAGGCTCACCGCACCCCATGACCAGAACAACACGAACGCGGGCGGCGACACGAAGTCCCTCGACCCCCATGTGTGGCTGGACCCCCTGCGGATGCGCGAAGCGGTCTCGGTGCTTGGAGGATTGCTGGAGACGATTGACCCCGATCGGGCCGGAATCTGGGCGGATCGGGCGAACACGGTTGGTGTCGAGTTGCTTGCCCTGCACGAGCAGATCCTCGGCATTGTTGCGGAGTTACCGCCCGAGAAGCGGATTCTGATTTCGAATCATGAAGCGCTTGGTGCTTTCGCCGACCGGTACGGATTCGAGATTGTCGCCACGGTGATTCCCTCGGCATCAACAACGGCAGATCCGAGTGCGCGGGACCTGGAGTTCCTGGTTGCCCAGATCGAGGAACACAACGTGTCGGCGGTGTTTGCGGAGACGACTGCACGTAGCGATGTACTGGAGTCTGTTGTTGCCGATCTTGGGCGTCCGGTCGAGATCGTTGAGCTGTACACGGGAGCCCTTGGTCCGGAGGGAAGTGCCGCTCAGACGTATGCTTCCATGATGCTTAGCAATGCTCGGCTCATCGTCGACGGTCTGAACCAGTAGCGTGATGTGATGGATTGGTTATTTGAACCCTTCAGCTCTGCGCTTCTTCAGCGGGCATTGCTCGTTGGCATCATGGCTGCGATCACGACCTCGGTTGTTGGGACCTGGGTGGTGCTGCGTGGCATGGCGTTTCTCGGGGATGCCCTCGCACACGGGATTCTTCCCGGTGTCGCCGGGGCGCTGATCCTCGGATTCAATCCGCTGGTGGGTGGCGCGATCGCTGCCGGGGTCATGATCGCGAGCATTTCGTGGATTCATCGTTCCTCAAAACTCTCCGAGGACACTGCCATTGGATTGTTGTTTGTGGGCATGCTTGCGGTTGGGATGATTCTGGTCTCCAAGAGCGATACCCTCGCGGTGAACCCGATCGCGATTCTTTTCGGATCGATTCTTGGTGTCACCCCGCGCGACGTTGTTGTGCAGGCAATCGCCTTGGTCGTGACGCTGAGCCTCGTTGTGGTGTTCTACCGGCCGCTTCTCGTACTTGCCTTCAACGAGGAGAAGGCTCACGTGCTCGGTCTGTCACCAAGGAGGACCCACTTCGTCATGATGGCCCTCGTGACGATTGCGGTGGTGGCGACGTTCGACATGGTCGGTTCGTTACTCGTATTCGGATTGCTCATCGCACCACCCGCTACTGCAGCACTCATTGCACGGCGCGTTCCGGTGATGATGATGTTGTCCTCGGCGATCGCAAGTCTATGTGTGTTCGCCGGCCTGGTTATCAGCTACTACGCCGGGACCGCCGGGGGAGCGACGATTGCGGCGCTCGCTGTTGGTGTGTTTTTTGTGACCCTGGCAGCAAGGAATCTGCAAGGGCTGCGACCAGAGGTCACCATTTCACGTTCTGGCGTCCAATAACGCACCATCGTGCGTTATTGGACGCCAGAACGGTCAGGTGGTGTCGAGGCCTTCGAGTGATGCGACTCCGGCGGTCACCGACGGGACCAAGCCCGGCACCGTGGCGAGCAGATCCTTCGCATAGAACTCAGCCCGCTGGGTGCGTGCCTCGGCGTCGTCCCGGCCAGCATCCACGGCGGCGAGTGCGAGGCGCATCAGATAATATCCACCGGCTGTGGATCCCAGAAGTTCAAGGAACGTTGTCGCGCCGGCAAGTGCATCGTTGGGGTCCTTGCGATCCACCAGCCAGTTGGTAGCGGTCTTGACAGCCCCGATCGCCTGGGAGAGAAACATGGCCGCCGCCGGCATGAGTTCGGCCGAGGCGTCGGCGGTGCTCTGCATCTCGGCGACAAATTCCGCGATCACTCCACCACCATCCATCGGCAGTTTTCGCATCACAAGGTCGATCGCTTGGATGCCGTTGGTGCCCTCGTAGATTGGGGCGATCCGCGAGTCCCGGTAGTGCTGAGGAGCACCGGTTTCCTCAATGAAACCGCCCCCACCATGAATTTGGACACCCAGCGAGGCAATCAGCACACCCTGGTCGGTGCCCCATCCCTTTGAGAGTGGCGTCAGGAGCGCCGCCCGGTTGGCGGCAAACTGGCGCGTGGTTTCGTCACTGTGGTGTTTGGCAACGTCGAGAGCTGCGGAGTTGGCGTACATGAGTCCCCGCATTGCCTCGATGCGGGTCTTCATCTGCAACAGCATATGGCGCACGTCCGGATGTTCGATAATGGTCGATGACTCGCCCTGCGGAGCCCCGATGGCACGACCCTGTTTACGCTCCTGGGCGTAGGCGAGCGACTGTTGATATGCCCGTTCGGCGATTCCGAGACCCTCGATACCGACATGGAGCCGGGCGTCGTTCATCATCGTAAACATGTATCGCATGCCGCTATTGACCTCACCGATGAGGTAACCAACGGCACCGTCGTACGACATCACACACGTTGGGCTGCCGTGGATGCCGAGCTTGTGTTCGATTGACACCGCGGTCAGCGAGTTGCGTTCGCCGATGGTGCCGTCGTCGTTGACGAGGAATTTTGGGACGATGAACAGCGAGATGCCCTTGGTGCCGGGGGGAGCCTCGGGGGCTCGTGCAAGGACGAGGTGGATGATGTTCTCCGCCATGTCGTGCTCACCCCAGGTGATGAAGATTTTGGTGCCGGTAACGCTCCAGGTCCCGTCGTCGTTGGGGATTGCCTTGGTACGGAGCGCTCCAACGTCGCTTCCTGCCTCGGGTTCGGTGAGCACCATCGTGCCGGTCCAGTGCCCCGAGATAAGATGCGCCAGGTACGTGTCCTTCTGCTCATCGGTGCCGTGGGAGTCGATTGCGAGGATCGCGGACGCCGTGAGCATTGGGCACAGGGAGAACGCCATGTTGGAACTGGTGAGCATTTCTTGCACGGCGGTACCCACCGCTCCCGGGAATCCGTGACCGCCGTACTCGGGGTTGCACTTCACGGCATTCCAGCCAGCGTCGACGTATTGCCGCCACGCCGCGTGGAACTCCGGTGGCATCGTGACGGTGCCGTCGGGATGGTGGGTGGCGCCGACGAGATCTCCCACCCGATTGGTAGGTGCAACCACATCGGCCATGAACCGTCCTGCCTCATCGATGACGGTGTGCACCGTCTCGGTGTCAACGTGTTCGAAACCATCGAGCCCAGCGAGCATCTCGATGTCAGCAATGGAGTCCAGGACAAACTTGATATCACCGGTGGGTGGCATAAAGGCACTCATAGACCAAAGAATACCGCGTTCGTCGGCGCCTATCGTTCCCGAACCTGTGGCGGAGGCATGAGCGAGAGACGCGGGCCGCAGTCGTCTACTTTGCCGGTGTCAGTGATTCGTACATAGCTCGTGCGAAATCGACAGTCTGCTGCAACGAAAGTCCCGGGCGGGCGTCAGGATCGTTGAAGTCTCTTTCGACAACAACCGAACCGTGGACGGCACCGTCTGAGAAGAGTACCTGGACAAAGTCGCGCTGGTTGTTGAGCGATGCTTCAACGCCTGCCGGCCAGCTCGCGAGCAGCTCTTCGCCACTCATGACGCCCCACTCCGGGTCGATCTCCTGCCACCAGATCGTGAGGACGGATCCATCTGTCATCAGGTACATCGACTCTTCGCGACGATGATCGGGTGTCGTCATTTCCGTCTTGGATGAGATGTGTCTCAGGTCACCGATATTGAGGGCACCCTCAATATCGGCGAGTTTTTGGGTCGCTGGTGGAGGTTCATTCTCGGCGAGCGCCGCCGCGACGATGAAGTCGTAGGTACGCTCCTCCTCAGTTATGTATTGGGAGTCCCCGACGACAATCTGCGCTGGGTTTTCCGATGGTTCTGGGGCTTCTCCATCGGATTGCGATGTATGCGCGGTAACTGTGGCACCGGTGATGAGCCCCGAGATAAGAAGAAGAGCGGTGAATTTCGCCTGGAAGATCATGTTCCCTCCCCTGGTAGGACATGGTGAACCGAAATGCCTTGGTCGCGCACCGTTCGTAAACATCGCGATGTCGACTATTCATATTTACTCCCCCCGTACCGGTTGTCAAGGAATATTCTGGGGTCGTGTTTCGAAGATGTCGAACTAGCGTATCGTCTTTCGTAGGTTCTGGTGATAGGGCCGCAATTCATAGGGAGAAACCATGCAGTACCTGTTGTTGATCTACTCAGAGCCGGCGAACGACCCTCAGCCCGACGAGACGGGTGCGGCGATTATGACCGCGTATCGGGAGTTCACCGATGCGATCACCGAGGAGGGGATCCTTGTCGCCGCCGAGGCGTTGGAGGGGGTCGAGTCCGCGACCACGGTTCGTGTTCGCAACGATGAGACGCTGATGATCGACGGACCGTTTGCGGAGACGAAGGAAGTGCTTGGTGGTTTCTATCTGATCGATGTTCCCGATCTTGATGCTGCACTCAAGGTTGCGGCCCGGTTGCCGGGCTCGTGGCACGGGTCGGTCGAGGTCCGACCGGTGTTCGACTGGACAAAAGTCGAGCTCTAGGGAGTCCGAAGTCCTGGTTCTGGCGTCCATTTGGGCTATATACCGCCCAAATGGACGCCAGAACGGGGGCGAGCGGGGGAGTATCTCTGATGATTGAACGATCGCCCATTGAACAGATCTTCCGTGACGAGTATGGCAAAGTCGTGTCGTCGCTGATCCGCCAGGTAGGCGACTTCGAGATCGCCGAAGATTCGGTGCAGGAAGCCTGCGAAGCCGCGCTGAAGCAGTGGGCAGATTCGGGACTGCCACCCAATCCGGGTGGTTGGCTGATGACCACCGCAAAACGCAAGGCGATCGACAAACTCCGCAGATCGGCGAACTATCGGCGCAAGCAGCGGGACTTTGGGTATCGAGAGCAGATAGATCGCCCCGGAGGTGACCCGATGGACGACTTGAGTTTCGATGGGTCGCAACTGCGCGACGATCAGCTCAGGCTGATGTTCACCTGCTGTCATCCGGCGCTCGGTGTCGACGCCCAGGTGGCTCTGACGGTAAAGACCCTCGGGGGGCTCACCACCGCCGAAATCGCCCGAGGGTTTCTGGTGCCCGAGAAGACGATGGCGCAGCGGATCGTACGCGCAAAACGCAAGATCAAGAGTGCGACGATTCCATACCGGGTGCCGACCGATGACGAGCTCCCCGACCGGCTGGCCTCCGTGCTTGGGGTCGTATATCTCATCTTCAACGAGGGTTACGCCGCGTCGAGTGGCGCAGACCATGTGCGCGGGGAACTGTGCGATGACGCGATTCGTCTCGGAGCGCTACTTGAGCAGCTCATGCCCGATGAACCCGAGGTCGTTGGTCTGAATGCGTTGATGGGGTTCCACCATGCCAGGAAAGCTACCCGGGTTGATCACGACGGCCAGCCGGTGCTCCTGGAGGATCAGGACAGATCACGCTGGGATGCGGCGACTATTGCGGACATGGACGCCCGGCTGATTGCGGCACTGCGCCGCGGCCAGGTCGGGTCGTATCAGGTGCAGGCGGCAATCGCGGCGGTGCATGCCACGTCCGCGTCGTTTTCGGCGACCGATTGGCCACAGATCGCAGGACTCTACGATCGTCTCGCCGGCCTGACTCCATCGCCCGTGGTTGACCTCAACCGTGCCGCCGCACACGCCATGGCATTCGGTGAGGCTGCCGGTCTGGAGGCCCTTGTGACACTTGCAGACAGCCTCGCGAGTTATGCACCGTACCACTCGACTGTTGGTGAGTTGCTCGCAAGATCCGGAGATCCAGCGGGTGCGATTCGGGCATTCGAGAGGGCAATCGTTGCAGGCACCAGTGAGGGTGAGACGTCTCGTCTGCGGGCGAGAATCGATCAGCTCAAGGACTGAAGGTGTGGATCGCCTCACAGAAGGCCGCGAAGAACTTTGAAGACACGGCTCCGTCGAGAACCCGGTGATCGAACGACATCGCCATTGGGAACACCGGAGCGATCACGATCTCGTCGTCGCGTACGATCACGTCGCGGGTGGCCCGTCCGACCGATAGGACCGCGACCGTACCGTGCGGAATGATCGGTGTTCCGTATCCTCCACCAACTGCTCCAACGTTTGAGATCGTGAACGTGCCACCCTTGAAGTCATCGACGGTGAGCGATCGGTGTGTGGCCCCCTGCACAAGGCGCCTAACCTCCGCTGCGCACTTTTCGCGGTCCAGGGTCTGCGCCGCATGCACGACCGGGACCATGAGACCGGCTTCGGTATCGACGGCGATGCCGATGTTGATGTCATCTGGGCGGGTCACACGGTCACCGTCGAAGAGAGCGTTCACCGTCGGGTACTGCCGCATGGCTGTGAGTACGGCTTCGATGAGTAACACTTCAAGGGGAACACCAGTTGCCGAGACCGCTGCGAGCAGCGCGGTTGCGTCGACCGGTCCCCATACGGTGACGTGGGGGATCTCGGTCCACGACTTCACCATGTTCGCCGCGATCGTTCGCCGTGTCATCGACATCTTCTTCGGAGTTACCACCTGTGGTGATTCGTGGTGTTGCGCCGCTTGGGCGTACACGTCGTCTCGCGTGATCTGGCCCTTGGCGCCGGTTGCCGTGACGGTTGCCAGGTCGACACCGAGGTCGCGGGCAAGTTTGCGAATCAACGGTACGGCCTTGACCGGTGTCGGTTCGGCCACCGCAGGCGGACTTTCCCTGTCCGTGGCAACGTCGTCGAGCGAGGATATGGAACCGGGCGGGGCCGTGGAACCAGGCGGAGGTGCCGGTGCCCACCGTTCGCCCTTGTCGCCGATAACGACGAGAAGCGAACCGACGTCGAGCGTGGTTCCCTCGGCTGCACCGCGGTGGAGAATCACTCCGTCGCGTGGTGAGGGAATGTCGACGACTGCCTTTGCGGTTTCGACCGAGACGATCGCCTGGTTGGCTGCGATCGGGTCACCGACCCCTACATGCCATTCGACGATATCCGCCTCAGCAAGCCCCTCGCCTATATCGGGCAAATAGAGTTCGTATGCCACGGTTAGCCCCGTGCCGTTTCGAGGATTGCTGCTTCGATGTGGGTTGCGTCGATAAGGGCATGGTGTTCTATCGCAAACTGCGGCCAGGGAGCGTCCGTGCCGGTGAGGCGGCGGATCGGTGCCTCGAGGGCATAACCACAGCGTTGCCCTATCTCAGCGGCGATTTCTGCCGCGACACCCGACGTACGTTGTGGCTCCTGGACGACGAGTAGGCGCCCCGTCCTGGTGACACTATCAACGACGGTCTCGACGTCCCATGGATAGAGCGTGCGGAGATCGATGACCTCGACCTCGATCCCACTCGTCGCGACGGCTGTTGCAGCCATGAGCGACTGGATCACCATCGGCCCGTACGTCACCAACGTCAGATCCGAGCCCGCGCGAGCAATCCTGGCCCGACCGAGCGGCAACGTGTAGTGCTCGACCGGTACGTCCTGTCTACCGGATCTGTAGAGGACCTTTGGCTCGAGGAAGATCACCGGATCGTCACTCTCGATCGCTGCCGCCATCAACCCCTTTGCATCTAGGGGCGAGGACGGGCACACCACTACGAGTCCCGGTGCGTGGGTGAAGTACGCCTCGGGCGAATCACAGTGATGCTCGTGTGCGCCAATCCCGGCTCCACTGGGGAATCGGACCACAACACCGGCCGTGGCGTGCCCCCGGGTTCTGAATCGAAGGCGGCCAAGATGACTCACGATTTGGTCAAACGCCGGGTAGACGAACCCCTCGAACTGTATTTCGGCGATTGCCGTCGTTCCTTCGATCGCCATACCGATTGCGGTTCCCACGATGCCTGATTCATTGAGCGGAGTGTCGATGACACGGTCCTCTCCGAACGCCGACTGGAGTCCTTCGGTGATTCGGAACACACCGCCCGCAACGCCGATGTCTTCGCCGAGCATTACGGAGTTATCGTCGGCTTCCATGGCCTGGTGGAGAGCGGCGTTGATTGCTTCGGCCATTGTCCACCGTTCGGTCGCTCCGGTCGGGACCATATCGTGTCCGACTTGCCACACATCGCAGTCATCGAACGTCGTCTCTCGTTCGCCAGCGAGTCTCTGTATGTCGTGGAGCTGATCAACCAGGAGAGGGGGCACCGCTTTGTAGGCGTGGCGCACAGCATCGTCTCGGTCGGGGAGGGTGATCGCCTCAACGGCTTCCAGCGCAGCATCGAATGCGAGCTCTGCGGCTTCGGCCGTGGCCTTGTGCGTGTCGTCGTCCCACAAGCCTTTCCCCTTGAGGTGACGGCGCAAACGGAGCAAGGGATCCCTCTCGGCCCACGATGCCTCCTCCTCTGCGCTGCGGTAGAGCCGAGCGTCGTCGGCGGTGGCGTGCGCCCCAAAGCGGTAACACACGGCCTCAATGAGGGTTGGTCCCTCCCCGCGGCGCGCCCTGGCGACCGCTTCCTTGGTGACGAGGTACACCGCCGCCACGTCCATGCCATCGACCCGAACACCGGTGATTCCGTAGGCGTCGGCTTTCTGTGCGATCGTTTCCGACGCGGTCTGTTTCTCGTACGGTACGGAGATGGCGTATTGGTTGTTCGCACAGATAAACACTGTTGGGGCTTTCCACACACCAGCGAAGTTCAGCCCCGAATGAAAATCTGTCTCCGAGGTGGCACCGTCGCCGAAGTACGTTCCGGTCACGATGTCGTTCCCGCGCAGCCGTGCCGCATACGCATGGCCGACAGCCTGCGGGATCTGTGAAGCGATCGGGACCGCAATCGACATCATGTTGTAGGTGTTGACATCCCAGTCCTTGTTCGGGAGGCCACGCCAGTACTGCAAGATCACATCGAGCGGCATCCCCCGAGCAATCTGGACGCCGTGCTGGCGATACGCCGGGTAAATGAAGTCGTCTTCGTCGAACGCCAGGGCGGTGCCGATCTGTACCGCCTCGTGCCCCTCGAGCATGGCGTAGGTTCCGAGGCGGCCCTGTCGTTGCGCAGAAAGGGCGCGCCGGTCGAACGAACGGCTGACGTGCATCAGTCGATACATCTCGAGCAATAGAGTGTCCGGGAGCGAGTGTCCATCGCCGACCTCGCTGCCGTCAACGTCGATAGATCGCCGTAGGGGGTACGCCGTCACGGGCTGATTTCACGCAGCGCTTCATCTAATGCTGCAACACATCGGAGGTTCTCTTGCGCCGAACCAACGGTGATGCGGATATGGTCCCCGAGGGTGCGCACGATCACCCCGCGATGCAGCAATGCCTCGCCCAGACCGGGAGCGTCCACATCGAGGTCCAGGTACACAAAGTTGGTCTGCGAGGCCGCGTATCTGATGCCACGTGCATCCAGAGCGTCGGTGAGGACCTTGCGTTGCGCGGCGTTCGTGGTGCGCCGTTGCTCGATTTCGTGTTGGTCCGCTATTGCCGCAATCGCCCCGGCAACGGCGGCGACATTAACGATGAATGGTGGCTGCGCCTTACGAAGTTCCCGCAGGGTCTCGGGCATGCCGAGGGCGTATCCGACTCGTAGACCGGCGAGTCCATAGATCTTGGAGAATGTGCGGCTCACGATGACGTTGGGTCGGGACAGTGCAAGGTCAACGCAGGTTGAGAAATCCGGCGCACTTGCGAACTCGGCATAGGCCTCGTCGATGACCACGAGGATCGACTCGTCGATGCTGTCCACAAACGCACGAAGTTCAGTATCCGAAACGTAGGTTCCGGTTGGATTATTCGGGTTGCAAACGATGATCATCGTTGTGTCGTCACGCACCGCCTGGCCCATCGCGGTGAGGTCATGGACCCAATCGTCAGTGAGCGGAACCTCGACATAGGTTGACCCTGCCAGTACTGCCACGATGCGATACAGGACGAATGACGGGGTTGCATAGACAACGGACGTATCCGTGCCTCCGGTGGCGCGCGCCGTGCAGTTGAGGATATCCGACGACCCTGCACCGACCCAGACATGTTCGCTCGTCGTTTCGTACATCTCTGCGATCGCGCTTGTGAGGTCGTGATACGAGTTGTCGGGGTACCGGTTTACCTCGACAGCCGCCGCCGCGATGGCTTCGATTGCCGCTGGCACCGGCGATACCGGGTACTCGTTCGATGCGAGTTTGATGATGCCATCGATCCCGAACTCGCGTGTGATCTCCTCGATTGGTTTGCCAGCGACGTACGGACGGAGTGTCCGAAGATCGGAGCGGAACGTTGGCATTTTCGCCTCCAGGATTGATGCCTGCACCTGCGGCCATTCTACAAAGCCCACAACCTCATCCGCGCCGGTGCCAACCCGAGTCGATCCCTCCCGAAAGAAATCCGACCGTTTTGTGTAAGACATTGTTCCCCGGGCTGTCTCTTACCCATAACGCATAACAGATACGAAAGAGGAGAGCGTCATGAAGTTCATCAAAACCGTCGCAAGAATCGCCCTGCTGACCACCGCCGTTTCCGTCCTGACCCCGGGAATCGCGTTCGCCGCGGATACCTATCCGATCGGTCCGCTGATTCACACACCGATCTTCTGCATCCAGCCGGACGGCACGCTTGGCACCTGCGAAGAGGAACCCCCCACCCCGCCAGCCCTCCCCGGCGGTTTCGTGTGGGATGGTGTCATTGTTGACCCACCGATCTTTGATCCGGGCCTCATCTTTCCCACGGACCCGGGTCCAGGTGTCGAAGAGCCGGGTGACGAGGCTCCAGCTGAAGAACCCGCCGATGACGCTCCAGTTGTCGAGGAACCACCAGCAGAGGCACCCCACGACGACGCCCCGGTTGCTGAGGAACCACCAGCAGAGGCACCCCACGACGACGCCCCGGTCGCTGTACCTTCAGATGAAGAAGCCGCCCCGGTCGCCGCGACACCGAGCGCGGAAGTTATCGAAGCCACAACACCGGCCGGGACCGCACCGGACGCAGTCATCGCTTCCGGGCCGGTCGAAGTCGAGGACACCGTGGCCGCCGGCCCCGGGTTCGAAACCCAGAGCCAAGGGCTGCCAGCTTGGATGGCCGCACTCGGCGGTATGTTTGGCGCCCTCGCACTGTTCGGCGCACACGCCCTCGGCAAGAGGGATGCGTAATCCAACAAATACAGAGGGCGCAGCGTTGGCTGCGCCCTCTGGCGCGTTCTTCTCACGAGCGCCTACTCTTTTCAACGAGGGGAGGGCCCATGACTACTTTGTACAACGAGCAGACCAGCGATGCGGACCTTGTCGTCGCGGTCCAAAACGGCGACCGAGATGCCTTTGCGGTGCTGTATCGACGCTATTTCAGTCGCATCTACGACTTCGCAGCGCGGACGTTACGCAACGACGCCGATGCGGCCGACGTTGCCCAGGACGTCTTTGTGCTTGTCGACACGAAGCTCGTACAGCTGCGCGAGCCGGCAGCATTCCGAGGCTGGATCTTCTCGATTGCTCGGCGACAGTCGCTGAACCGCATACGGGATCGCAAGAAGGCCCAGTCCATGGCTCCGTTGGCGACCGACGATCGACCGCTGAATCCACTGCTCACCGCCGTGGACGCGTCCAGGATCGACGATCCGGTCCATGCGTCGGCGGTGGCCGAGTTGGCGGATCTCGTCTGGGAGGCCGCAGCGGCTCTTCCCGAGAAACAGTACATGCTGTTGGATCTCAGTGTCCGGCAGGGTCTCGATTCCACCGAAATTGCAGAAGTCCTTGGTGTGACAAAAGGCAATGCCTACACGATGCTGTCGCGCATGCGGACGCGGCTCGGCGAGCAGATCGGCACCTATCTTCTAGTCCGCAAGGGCAGCAAACATTGTCGCGAACTCGCGTTGGTCGTTGCCCGTGCCGAGATGCCACCCGTGGATGATCAACTCCGCAAGCAGATCGACCGTCATGTTGAGGGCTGCGATGAGTGCGACGACCGCAAGAGGCGAATGCTTGCACCCCACCAAGTCCTCGCCGCCCTGGCCGCAGTGCCTGCGCCCGATGGTCTTGCTGACGTCATCTGGGACTCGCTACCGAGCAACAACCGGTCCCGTTTTGGCCGTCGCGTCAAGAAGGCGATCATCGTTGCGGCGGTCATCCTGGTCGGTCTCGGGGCAGGCACAGTCGCCGCCGAGTATTTGCCGGTGGGGACGACGACAACTACTAACGATGTTGGGGCGGCAGCGATCGCCAGTGCCGCAACGACGAGCACTATCGCCGGTGTTACGTCCCCCGTTCCTGGTGACACAGTCGTCCCGTTGACGAACGGCACCGTTGCGGACGAGGCCGGCGCCTCAACCTCATCGACCGGAGCGCCAGCTGACCCAGTGACGACAGTGCCACCAACCACGACTACAACAACGACACTGCCACCGCCAACCACGACTACAACGACTACAACGACGACACTGCCACCGCCGACCACGACTACAACAACGACAACGTTGGCGCCCAACAACCCACCGTCCAACCTGATCATCAAGACGCCCAAGGACGGGGCCCAACTTGCCGTAAACCTAACGATCGCGAAGAGTGCCATGGTGTGGCAGGGGACCGTTGGCGGAACCGCCAGCGACGAGAACCCGTCTCTGCTGGTCTACGAATGGTTCTCCGACCAGCAATCTCAGCGTCTCGCGATCGGGGAGTCGGCCACGGTTCAACTCCTGTTCGTTGGGGGGAATCGAACTATTCACATTCTCACGATGCGGGTGACTGACGAGTTTGGTGCGGTCGCTGAGACGAAGATCACCGTCATCGTCACTCCGTAACCGCGACCCGGGTCCGTCGGATCTCGTTGGCTTGGCAGGTCATCTAGTCTTGTGAGTCGTCTAGTGTCCTGTCTTTCCCCAAGGAGCAAATCCAACTCATGAAGCGCAGCGCTATTGTCATCGTTGTCTTCGCCCTCATTGCCGCTGCATGCGGGGGTGGAGATACGGCCACAACGACCACTGTCGGCGAGACCTCTACGACTCCGGGAGCATCCGTGTCTTCTACCCAGCCAGACCAGTCACAGTCGGAACAGTCGCTGCCCGACGGTACGGTCGCGCAGGCCGGCGACCTTGTGTCGGTGCACTACATCGGGACTCTTACCGACGGTACCGAGTTCGACGCCTCTCGTCCGCGGGGCTCGACTCTTGACTTCACGGTCGGTGCCGGTCAGATGATTGCGGGTTTCGACGCCGGGGTTGTCGGTATGGCCGTCGGTGACACAAAGACGGTGACGATTCCGCCCGAGCAGGCATACGGTCTCAAGAACGACGACCTCATTGTCGAGATTCCGCGTGACCAGGCAGAGGGTGAATTCAACGTCGGGGACCAGGTCATTGTCGGGAACGGCCAGTCAGCGGTGGTGATCGCAATTTCGGAAACCATGATCACGGTCGATGCGAACAACCGGCTCGCTGGTGAGACCCTGATCTTCGAGATCGAGATGATGGCTATTGAGCGTCCGAACCCTTAACGGTGGGCGTGACGATTTCGGCGACCTCCGAGAGGACAACTGCACCTGTCACGTCGCCCCGATTGTTCCTGACCGGGTAACAGGTTGATATCGTTTTGACGACCGCCCCGTCGGGTCTGGTCAGGAAGAGTGTTGTCGGTCCGGTGGAACGCCCTGTGGTTATTGCGAGCATGACTTGGGAGTCCTTGGTTTGCAACAACGTACCGTCCTCGTAGCGGAGTTGGTACTTCTGCATTGAGTCGAGGCCCTCACGGGGTCGATCGGTGTCGTGTTTCATCCCGAGCATGTCACGCTCAGCCTGGTTCCAGTCCACCACCCGCGGCGGGTTGCCCTCAAAGACCGAGATTGCCAGTGGGAGCGACTCCATCACACTCGACCTCAGTACCCGGTCCGAGCGTCCGTCGACGACCTCCTCGGTGTCCCGGAATGCCACACCGGTCAATGTTGCGAGTGCCTCGGCGACGAGGACGCCGGTTCCCTCGGGCATCTCCGATGCGTACTCCCACCCGATCACGAGAACCGCGAGTACGGAACCGTGGTGTTTCAAGGGGAAGAAGATCGCGCCCTCCGAGTTGAGTCGTTTCGCCCACGAAGGTGACCGGTCTGGCAACGAGCGCTCCGTGAGTGGCATTTGCGTCGTCAGCGCCAAGTCGAGGCCCTCACTGGTGATGCCTGGCCCGACAATGTTTACCGATCCGAACGAACCCGCTGGGTCCCACGCACCCTCGGGTTTGGGAACCATCAAGATTCCGCCATGGGCACCCAGCAGATCCGTGTACCAACCGTGCAGGCGGGATACGAGAATGTCGAGCGAGGACTCGGAAAGTACCGAAGCGATATCGATAAGTAGACGAGACCGCGGTGACAGTGCCACAGGATCGGCCGGCCCAATGTCGGAGGGAAGCGGGTCGGGGTTGGTGCCGGCGGGTACCGCCGGGAGGGTCAGGGCGAACACACAGCCGGAGGCTTCCGGATCATCGTGTTGGCGAAGCGTCAGGTCACCCCCCATGGCCCGGGCCAGCGTTCGGCTGAGCTTCAGCCCAACTCCCAAACCCATGCGGGACTTGTTTCCCTCGAAGATCTTCTCCGCAGCATCTGGTTCGATACCCGGGCCGCCATCCGCAAAACAGGCGACCACATTGCCGTCGACCAACTCGTATTCCACGTCGATGCGGCCGTACGGGGCGTACCGGGCAATGTTTTGTACGAGGTTGCCGACGATCTGGGTAACGAGCTGCGGATCTGCAACGACACCGGTCGGAACGCTCTCGGTATGCGAAGTGCGTTCGGCCACGGAAGGGTTTCTGCGGATTGCCTGGCGAATGGTTGTCGACAGCGAGAATCCGATGGCCTCAGGCTGGATGGTTTCTTGAGCCATCTTCGCAGCGAGTGTCAGGTTGTCTACGAGGTGCAGCATCTGCCCCGCTTCGGAGCCAGCGAGTTCGAGAATCTCCGTCCGCTCCGTCAGTTCGAGTCCCGCCGAAGGATCAACGAGGAGGTCGAGTGCCGCCCGCACTGAGGTGAGCGGTGTGCGCAACTCGTGTGCAACCTGGGCGATTTGGTTCTCTATGTCAGGTCGGGTGTCTTCGCTCCGGGAAACACCGAGGGCGGCCACTATCGCACCAAGTCCCACGAGAACCGTTATCCAGACCGACCACCTAGCAACAGCGGACACGACAAAGACGATCGCAAGAGCGACCGTAGCGATTTGTGATGTTCGCCGGGCTTGCATCCGTACTCCTCGTTATACCGGACTTCACATGAGGAACTTCCTGTAAGAAAGATCGGCACCTGACGCACGAGGTGAAGGACTACGTCGATGTTGTGCCGTGCCACAGGTCGCGAAAGAGCCGTGAGGATTTAAGCAGCTCATCGACGGTTCCGACAGCACTGATTGATCCTTCGTCGAGCAAGACGATGGTGGTTGCCATCTTCAACGCTGGTTTACGGTGTGATACGACCAAGGACGTCGTCTCGGTATTGCCCGATCTCAGACGGTCCCAAAGCGTGAGTTCGGTGCGAATATCCAACGCACTGGACAGATCGTCAAATATCAACAAATCGGGTTCCCGGAGAAACATGCGGGCTGCGGCGGCGCGTTGCACCTGGCCACCCGAGAGCCGCATGCCGCGCGGTCCCACCGGAGTGTCGAGGCGGTTTGGCATCTCGAGGATGTCATCCTCTAGAGCTGCCGCGTATGCGGCGCGTGCGAGATCACCGTCGCCGAGCTGGAGACCAAGCAGCAGGTTGTCCCGTAGGGACATCGAGAACAGATGCGGCACCTGGGGTGTGTATGCCGACACCGGAGGTGTGAAGAACGCGGCGCGGTCCCGTACGAGCATCCCATTCCAGCGGACTTCTCCCTCGGTGGCGTCGACCAAACCGAGGATGGCGCGAAGAAGCGTCGTCTTCCCGGAGCCGATCTTCCCGGTGATGACGACGAAGTCGCCACGATGCACCGTCAGATCGACGTTGGTGACTCCATGGCTGGTGCCGGGATAGTGATAGCCGAGACCCGAGACCACGAGGGTCTCCAACGCAGGGGCAGTACGGGCAGTCGAGATCTCCGGGAGAGGATGACTCCCACGCAGCGCCAGGTCGCGATCTTGTACTAGCTCGCTCCAGTGCGAACCACGCATGAAGCCGATCATTCGGTCAAACGACACTCCCGCCTGTTTCATCCGGGTTATGAACAGCCCTATGAAATACACGGCGTCGGTGACGTAGTCGAGGAAGTAAATAAATAGCGCAAACTCGCCGAGTGAAAGATCACCCGAGGTCATGGAGCCTGCCGACAGAATCAGGATGATTGCAGTCCCTATGTAGAGCACGTTCCAGAAAACCGATTCCAGAGCAGCGCCGAGGGCACGGTCCTTCACCATGAGCACCCGGCGGTGTTCGGAGAGACCATCGATGTGGGCGACCATGGATGCTTCCGCACCAGCCACTTTTACGGATTGAGCGCTCGCAAACAGCTCACCGATCGCACCGGTTACGGCACCGGTCGCTTTGCGCGCCGCGAGGCGATAGCGTTTGATCCTGGTACCGAACCGTTCGGCGATGACGATGACAATGACGAGCGGTGTGAACACGATGAGTGTCATCCGCAGATCGATACTCGATAGCACGACAACGGCGACAGCCGAGAATACGATCGCACCAGCAGTGTCTGCGGTCCATCCGTGGGCCTCCTCCACATGCTCGATATCCTCCCGGAAGCGCGAAATGCTTTCACCGGGGGAGTGTTCGACCGATTGGGCGCCGGGCAGTGCATACAGACGCTCGATCATGTTGCGCCGAAGCAGCGACTCCAAGCGAAAGCCCATGTGTGCATCGTTCCACATCCCCATCAACATCATGGCAAGGCGCGCAACTCCGTACGCCAGAAAGATCACGATGATCGTGGCGACGTTGGCCCCGGCAGTACCGGCCTCAAGAGAATCGAAGAAACGACGTGTCAAGAGACCCGGAATGATCGGCAGCGCCCACATTGAGGTCCAGATGGCCAGGTTCATCAGATATCTGAATCTGAATCTGTTGGCGAGCTGGACCATCAGCTTTCGGGTCGGGACGGTCTGCGGGTTGCTCATGCGAGGACCTCCTCCATGCCGGATGCAAGGAGCCGTGAGAACCTTGAGGTGGGGTCGGCCTGCAGGGTGGTGCGTTCCCCAAATTCAATGACTGTCCCGTTTTCAATGATCATGATGTCGTCGGCGCGGGCGACCGTCCCGAGGTGGTGGGCAATGACGAATGCCGTTCGATCCATGATGACGGCGGCGACGGCACTCTCAATCATGGCTTCGGTGGCCGGATCGAGACGTGACGATGCCTCATCAAGGATCACCAACCCGGGATTCTTGAGGAAAATCCGCGTAAAGGCCAGCAGTTGCGCCTGGCCGGCAGAGAGGCCCCCGGCACCAGATTCGAGCATCGTATCCAGCCCGTTAGGGAGCGAATCCAACCAGTTGCTGAGGCCGAGGTCGGCGAGTACCGACATGAGGCGTTCATCGTTGATTGCTGCATCGAAGAAGGTGAGGTTGTTGCGCACCGTCGTTCGAAACAGTTGGACGTCTTGGGTCACCATGCCCACACGGCGGCGGAGGTCGTGGAGTGACGCTTCTCGCGGATCCACCCCGCCGAGGAGAACGCGGCCCTGCGTTGGGTCATAGAGGCGGGTGAGAACCTTCGCCATCGTCGACTTCCCGGATCCTGAACGGCCCAGAACCCCGACCACCCGCCCGGGGGCGATGGAGATATCGATGTCGTGGAGAACCGTCGAAGTTTCGTCGTCGGCATAGGCGAATGACATATGGTCGAATACGACGCTGAGAGCACCGGATGGAATTGCCGTAGTCCCCGATGTGTCGAGATTCGACCGGCGTTCCATGAGCTCTGTGACACGGTCGATCCCAGCTCCCGCCTTCTGGAATACCTCCATCTGGCTGCGGATCTCATCCATGGGGTTACGAGTCATTTCGGTGTAGTGGAAGATGAGGTAGACACCACCGAGCGTGAGACCACCCGGACCGAGGTAGCGAGTCCCGAGCCACATGACGAGAGTGGCCCCGACGACGAAGTGAACAATGCCGGTTCCCCACAGCATTGCAAACCCAAGGCGCGACCGGACCCGCCTGGGCAGCCACCTGCGCAGAATGTCGGTGAACGTGTGCACCATGAACCCGACACCTCCGTTCGCACGAATATCCTCGGTTCCGGAGAGCTGTTCGCCGAGGAATCCCATGAGTTCTGCCGAGCTGGCGCGTTGTGTCTTCCACCAGGGGATCGCCACTGTCTGCACCGCCATCATTAACGCAAGCGTGGCGAGGGTGAATACCGACAGGATGAGTCCAACGAGTGCGTGTTCGAACGTAATCAGTATCAAAATACCCGTGACGAGAAGACCGTTGCCGACGACCTTCACCACGAACGCAGAGAAAAATTCCGACAGGGCCGTGACGTCTCCGTCCACGCGTTCGATCAGTTCACCAGGCGTATGTTCCTTGTGGAAATCCATGTCTAGGTCCAGAACGTGGCGTGTCAGATCCGACCGGAGTTCGTTTGTTGATCGCCAGCCGACATCCTCGGCGAGCCAAGTCGTTGCGATCGCTAACGCTTGCCTCGCGAGCGCGACAACCAGAAACCAAAGAGCGAGAGGGATCAACTGATCGGTAGCCGCGCCACCGATAGCGTCGTCAATGAACCTTCCAATGAGCTGGGGTAGGAGGAGCTGAAGAGCGATGCCGCCGAGTGCGAAACCGGCAAGGACCGTCATGCGGGCCTTGACGCGGCGAAGGTAACGGGACAGCAAAGAAACGTAGGAACGGATCGGAATCATGAGAGGCTTTCTGGTGTGAGATCGTCAACGATCTCGATCAGGGGGTGACACGTTGGCGGCCGATGGGCCGCACAGAGGACGGAGCTCTAGGGTCGCGTTGACTCGAAGGTACCGGCAATAAGCGTCAGAGGTGTGTCTAATGTCACCATTTTGCGGTCCCTTCTCTCGACGTCCTGGCATGTGTCATGCCGTTCACAATTACGGCCGTGGCATCACATAGATGCATCGGCGCAATCCATACCTTGCCAGGTGTTGCCTGGGGTTGTCAACTCATCTTGATCAAGAACAGTACCTGCGGCGGTCGTCCCCGCGGGTGTTGTTAGGCTGGTGCCTCGTACCCGGCGCCGACCTCCATGAGGTGTCGCGAGCGTACCGTTCCCCTGACAACCGATTCTCGATCCCCCACCCATGCACACAGACCCAACGCGCGTTCTCTACATTTCCGGGGCGGGACGATCCGGCACAACGGTGCTAAACGGCATCCTTGACACTCTCAACGGTGTATCCGCGTTCGGCGAGGTGTGGCACTTTTGGAAGGTTGTTCAAGATGTCGATCATCGGTGCGGCTGTCGCGAGTTACTTGCGGATTGTCCGCTGTGGAGTCCGGTGATCGAGGACTATCCGTCCCCGGACAGCATTCGCGAGATGGAGGGTTTGCGTCTTTCTGTCGGTCGCATCCGGCAGATTTGGCGTATCGGTCGGCGGAGCAGGCGTGACAGTCCGGAGCTTCGCATGTTCACCGATGCGGCGGCGAGAATCTACCGGACACTGGCATTGCATGCAGAATGTGCGACGCTGGTCGACTCGTCCAAGACACCGGCCTTTGCAATGCTCGTCGGGTCGAGCCCCGAAGTCTCGATGCGCATCGTCCACCTTGTGCGTGATCCCCGTGCCGTGGTGGCAAGCTGGTCGCGCCAGAAGCAATCTCGCGGTGTTGAGCATCCGGAGTCACTCGAGGCACGCAGCCTCGGGCACGTCCTTCGCGAGTGGATGTTCTTCAACACGATAGGGCTGAAATACCTTCGGCGGCGTTTCCCAACGATGGTGGTCCGGCTCGAGGATCTTGTCGATGACCCGACAACCACGTTGGAGGCGATACGCGGATTCGCAGGGGTTGATGCAACTGCAAGTCTCGTCTCTCGGGACGGTCGGGTCATGGTTGGTGGTGCCCATTCGGTGGCCGGGAACCCCGATCGTTTTGCCACCGGGTCTACCAAACTCCATGCCTCGGAGGACTGGAGAACGTTGTTGCCGTGGTGGAAGAGGCTGGTCATCACTGTTGTCACGTACCCTGTGATGCGTCACTACGGGTATCTCTGACCGGCAGCAGTGAACTAGCAGCAGTGAACTGGCAGCACTGAACCGGCAGCAGTGAAGGGGCCGCACGGCGCAATTCCCGGTGTCGTCCATGGGATCATGGTTTTCCGGGCATCGCCCCTCTCAGTTCGATGGGTTTTCGCACCCGGATGTGCGCGATTTGGCAGCCCCGGGTGTGCGGGCTTGAATACGCGACGTGATCCCTTTGAGGAGGAGTCCGGCCCGTGTCCCGCCGCATACCAGGTCCTGCGCGTGCGCTCTTAGTCGTCGCACTTCTCTATCTGTTCCTCGGGGGAGTGAAGCTTCTCGAATCGGGGATCACGTCGTTCGGTAGTGACTTCACCGACGCATTGTTCTCCTCCGTCGGTAATCCCCTCGCCGCACTCTTTGTCGGTGTTCTTGCGACGGTCCTGGTCCAGTCGTCGTCTGTTTCCACGTCAACGATTGTTGCGTTGGTTGCGAGCGGAGTGCTGTCAGTTGACGCTGCGGTCCCGATGATCATGGGAGCCAATATTGGTACGACGGTCACCAACACGTTGGTGTCGTTGGGGCACGCGCGGCGCAGCGACGAGTTTCGCCGAGCGTTTGCTGCTGCCACGATGCACGACTTTTTCAACGTCATGGCCGTCGCGGTTTTCCTACCCATAGAGATCGTCACCGGAGTGTTCTCGAGGTCGGCGACATGGCTTGCTACGACGCTTGCTGGAGGTAACGATCTCGGCGGTACGTTCAAGTCTCCCGTGAAGGGGGCCGTGAAGTGGCTCGCACAAGGCCTGCAAGCACCAGCCGAGGCGTTCACGGATAACACGACCGTTCTCGGTGTCCTGTTCCTGGTTCTGGGCATCGCATTGATCTTCTTCACCCTGACCTTCATCACCAAGAATATGCGACTGTTGGTGGTGAGCCGGATTGAACATTCCCTCAACGCGGCACTGCAGAAATCGGGCATCGTTGGCATCGCCATCGGGATCGTCGTCACGATCGCGGTGCAGTCGTCGAGCATCACGACCTCGATACTCATTCCGCTCGTCGGGTCGGGCATCCTTGCGGTTCGTTCCGCGTATCCGATCACGCTGGGTGCGAACGTCGGCACCACGATCACAGCCTTGCTTGCGGCCACCGCCGCCGGTGAGGTCAGCGGGTTGTCGATCGCACTAGTCCACACGCTGTTCAACCTTGTCGCAATAGCGGCGGTGTACCCTTTTGCGAGTATTCGGTATCTTCCCGTTCGCGGTGCCGAATGGTTGGCGTCGATGGTTGTCGAGCGCAAAGCGGTCGCTGTCGTCTATGTGGTCGGGCTGTTTTTTGTCGTGCCGATCGTCGGTATTCTGGTGCTGTAGGAGGTGCCCATGGTTCTCGATTTCTTCCGATCACAACCACAGAGCTCACTCGACGAAGTCGAGTTGAAGCTGGTCGAGATGCTGCATTTCGGGCGTCGGGTGTTTGATGCGGCGAATGCTGCGGTGTTTGGAGGGGGAAAATCGAAGGCCGCCAAACGAGAGGTGCGTGGCACCGATCAGGAGATCAACGCACTTCAGGCAGAAGTACGTCGGTTGCTGGTGTTGCACGCTGCCGCCAATCCGGCATTCGATCTTGCTCTCGTCCTCAGTTACATGAGCGTCGTGAAGGATGCCGAACGAGTGGGGGACTACGCCAAGAACCTCTACGACCTGGCGAAGTATGGTGCGGACTTCTCAACCTTCGACGATGTGGATGACCTTGCCGGCTATCGCGACGCCGTTGGTCAGCTTATCGACGATGTTGCTGCGGTCTTCGGGAATCGTGACGGCGAGGCAGCTCAGCGACTGATCGACAAGGCCGATGGGTTCCTCAGCGAGTACGACGCCCTGGTCAAGAAGGCGTATCGCTCCGACGGTGTCGCCTCCGAGGCGGTTGCGCGCGCCCTGTACTTCAGGTTCTTGAAGCGGATCACCGCTCACTGCATGAACCTGCTGACCGCACTTGTTGCACCGGTCGATCGACTTGATCGGTACGACGAGGCTCCCGAAGACCGGGACGTCTGAACCCGCGGGGAATCAGAGCTGGGCATTCGGCAGCGTATCTGAGCGGAGACGTGTGATCGGTCCTGCGGGGATGTCACATCGCGCACGGCCCGTGGCTGTGGCTGTGGCTGTGGCTGTGGCTGTGGCTGTGGGAGATCAGAGCATACCGGTCGTCAGACCTATTGAAGAGACTGCCTGATTCTTTCCTTGACCTCTTGATCGAGTCGGAGTGCGGATCGATCACGGATAAGTCTTCGGACCTGTCCGAGTTCGCTGACGACGTGCAGGTCGCCAGATGTTCGCCGGCCGCGTCAGCAAGCGTCGTCGGCAGCGAACCATCAAAGAACTCGGGGAGCAGTGTTTCGAGTTGAGCACAGGTGAGAGTCACGAGAGATACCTCCGAAGGTCGGCTCGGAGCGCCATTCGCGCCCGGGTTAGTCGCATCTTTACTGCCGACTCGGAGAGACCGAGGGCAGAGGCAACGTCGCGAGTCGAGAGTTCCTCCACGTCTCGCAGGACAAGGACTGCCCGCAGGAGCGGCGGGAGTCCGAGTATGGCGCTGTCGATGGTCGCGGCCAGTTCGTTGGCGACAGTCCGATGCTCTGGAGTGTCCATGGTTGGCTGGATCGACCGTTGCAGCGTTTCGTCGTCGACGGGTGTGTCGTGGCGTTTGCGCAGCTGGGCGATGGCGTTTCGATAGCCGATGCGATACAGCCAGGCAGCGATTGGGCCGTCACCGCGCCACGTATGAAGATTCTGCATTGCCGCCAGAAACGTCTCCTGGACGATGTCTTCGGCGAGGTTCCGATCGTAGACAATGCGGTAGGCGAGTGTGAACACCGCGTCGGCGTGTCGATCAAAGAGTTCGACGATCGGTTGATTCTTGGTTTTAGGAAGGGTCATCATGATGAGGGGTAGCGGTCTCGTCGCAGCCTATTGGCCACACTGGCAAATGCCAACAACACACCGAGTGCCGTGAGCCCGATCGTCGAGCTAACGATCCCAATTCCGGCAAGAGCAACGCCCGCTGCAAGCCGAAGTCCCTCGTCGAGATTTATTGGCGGGCGGCCCGACCCGTCGCCGATTGCGAAGTCGGCGAGCCGCTGGAGGTCGGTGTCGGTGAGGGAACCCGAGCGTCGGTAGGTGCTGCCATCTGGTGCGGTCGCGATAATCGTGGGGACACCGAACACCCGTCGACGCCGTGCCTCGTCGGGGGATTGCTCAACGTCGATCATTTCCACGGTGAGGTCATTGGACTGCGCTACGGAGGAAACGACGGGCGACACCGCGGTGCAACGTGTGCACCACGGCGCCCAGAAGTAGGACAGGTGCCCGGTCGTCATGGGGTCAGGTCGTCGGTTTCGTGCTGAACTTGAGAGCTGCATAGATGGGGCAGGTTCCGACAACGCCGGTTGCGAGAAGTACGAGGCCGATTGCACCAAGCACCGCCCCACCAATGCCGCCAAGCGAGGCGAACCCGAATCCAATCAGGGCAACGCCGATAACTACTCGGGTTATGCGTTCCCAGGTGGCTTCATTCTGTTTCATACCGATCTCCCTTTTTAGGTTCTTGTAATGTTTGACGCGCCGTGGCCCCTGTTGGTCACAAGAAATGTTCCACCCTATCGTCGTGGTACATCGAGCAGGGGACGAGAGGAGAGACCATGTCTGACAACATGTTCGACGGCGAGTATCCATACACCGGGATCGGTGAATACGCCGCGTACAGGCAGCCTCGTCTCAGCCCATCGGAGACGCTCAAGCGGGGTCGTGAATTTCTTGCACTCATGGATGGTCGACGATCGATACGCCAGTTCTCGGACGAACCGGTCAGTAGGGAGGCGATCGAACTTGCCATAACAGCGGCGTCGACCGCACCCTCGGGTGCTCACCTGCAGCCGTGGAGGTTCATCGTTACCCAGGATGCCGGGGTGAAGCGCGCCATTCGCCAGGCAGCGGAGCAGGAGGAGAAGGTGAACTACGTCGATGGCAGGATGCCCGAGGGCTGGCAGAGCGACATTGCCCGTCTCGGGACCGGGTGGCGTAAACCGTATCTCGAAACCGCGCCCTGGATCGTGGTCCTTTTCGAGGAACGCTATCGCGAACTCGGTGACGGTGAGCGAGGGAAGAACTACTACGTTAAGGAGAGCGTCGGGATCGCGGCAGGCATGTTCATCACCGCACTCCACACCATGGGTCTTGTCACCCTTACACACACTCCGTCACCCATGGCATTTCTTACGGCACTGTTGGGGAGACCACGCAACGAGAGGCCTTTCATCTTGTTCCCCATCGGCTATCCGGCGAAGGATGCGGTCGTCCCCGTCCTCAGGCGGAAGTCCCTCGCTGAGGTAATGGTTGATGTCAACGCCGCAAACGAACCGGTCTCGAACCCGGAACGGTCAACTGATCGGGTCGACTAGCTCGATATCGCTCGACCCACAGGTCCGACATTGGAGATGCGGTCTTCCCGGTTCGGCGACCGGAACCGGCCGGATCATCGATGGATCCGACAGCTGGATACTGCCGGTGGCCTTGCGGCCTCTGGTGTGTACCGCGACCTCAGGGCCGGAATCCTCGACCGCTTCGGAAGCGCCCTTGTCAGCCAAGGCAACATTGCACCGGCCACACTCGGTGGCATGCGGATGGTGTGCCGCACCGCAATGGGGACAGGTGAGCCACTCGGTGGTGTCCTCGGTCCAATTCGGGGCATCAAGCTCCATCTCGGGACCCTTCCGCCTCTCTTGAATCGAGAATGGGGGAGGCACCGGTCGTCTCGGCATGAGGGCATGCGCCTCTGATGTTTGGGGTGTGATGAGTCCGTCGGGGCCAACAAGATACAGCGCGACGACATGAGAGTTCGCTAATGCAACGGCACCATCTGAATAGCTTGTCACCGCAAATAGCAGTCGATCCGATCCCTCGTCGGTGTCGGCCCGCAACAGGCTCAGCACGGCACCCTGGCCGACGGGCCGTTTGGTGTATTTGATGCGCGCAATGAGAGACTGTGCCCGCATTTCGACGATTCCGTCGGCGGGTTCGGATAGGCTTTCAGGTGTCGCTTCGATGTGGGAAAGCCACTGGGTGACGGCGTGGTACACCTCAGTGAAACCCAACGCTTGCTGCACTGTCGTCATGGTCCTCGTGGGCGGTCGGTTCCACGAGTTATCGGCGTGCAGAGCCCCTAGGTAAAGGGATAGCGTCAGATCGGGACAGAATGTCCCCAGTCGGCGAGGAGTGTTCGCAGGGACGAAACGAAGGCCAGCGGCTGATCAAGAATCAGGTGGTGATGCGCCTCCGGGATCGAGATTACGGGAGCTCGCCCACCCATGAGTTGATACATATAGGCCGCGGTGTCAGGTGGCACAACGACCGAAAGGTCGCCCCGGATGAGAGCGATGCGTGAGTCGATCGCAGCAAGTTGATCTCTGAGTCCGACGATCGTTCGCACAAACACCCGCGGATCGAACTTCCATGTCCAGCCGGCGTCCGTTTCGACCAGAGAATTCCGCGCGATGTGTTCAATGATGTAGTGGTTCTCACACGGCTGGTGAGGGATCAGTCGGAATCGCTGCATGGCAGCCTCGAGAGTCGGGTACGTTCCCGGGCTGCGAAAGGTCCTTCCGGTGGAGCCAGCCTCCGACTCCGGATCTGGTCTGCGCACTGGCGAATCGACGATCACGACTCCCGCGATGCGGTCCCCGTAGGCGTGTCCTACCTGGATAGTGACCATGCCACCCAGTGAGTGACCAACGATGATCGGCGGCTCGGTCATGCCGGCGGCACCGGCGACTGCCATAACTTCGTCTGCCCAGGTCGTGTGTGAGTACTGCTCGCGCCGCCCCGAATCCCCATGACCCGAGAGGTCGAGAGCGGCAATACGCCACTCGGATGCGAAGAATGGGGCGAGGAAACTCCACCACTGGGCGTGTGCCGCGCCACCGTGGACGAATACGAGTCCGGGTTGACCGACGTGTCCCCACGTTAGATAGTGGATGTCGGCACCATCGACCTCGACGTGACCCGACGCCGGTCGATGACCAATGGCCCGCGTGAACCAGGTCGGCGTTTCGTTAGGAGTCACGGCTGATACCGATCACATCTTTGGGGAGCGGGAACCAGCGGAGTCCCTCGAATCCCTCGGTTGTGTGGAGCGGAGGAGGTGTGGGGGGTGACGAGGCGGCCGCCTCATCGAGGATGCGTACGGCCTCGGTGAGATATCCCGCCAACTCGGACTGATGACCCTGTCGACGACGCTGACGGTAGGTCATGACGCCGGAGGAGTAGTCGATGTCGTGGAGGCTGAGTGGGGGGTCTGCGAGCGGGGCGGTGTGAAGCCACAGACCCGACTCGGCATTGAATCGGTAGTAGGGAAGCAGGTCGGCCGACCGGTTTGCGACCAGGTGGACCGCATCGAGGATGAACTGGAACACCGTTTCCGACAGGAAATAGTTGAAGTTGACGCGCACCCAACCGGGTTTGATTCCTTCGCATCCGAGGGAGATTTCGTGTTCGAACTCCGTTGATTCCTCGATATTGATACCGAGCAACGTGTGTCCATATGGTCCCGCACATGAGCAACCCCCGCGCGACTGGATACCGAAGAGGTCGTTGAGCACCGCAACGACGAAGTTGTGATGCAGGAAACGATCCCCGTACCTGACAATGAACGAGACTATGGAGAGTCGGTCGGCGTCGGGGTTGCCGAGGATCTGGATATTCGGGTTCGTCGACCAGGACGCGATGGCCCGCTTGATGAAATCTTCCTCATGGTTGCGGATGGCTTCGACACCGACGGCGTCCTTGAGCTGGAACACCAGACCAGCTCGAATCGATTCGACGATTGCGGGTGTGCCACCCTCCTCGCGGCTTTCGATGTCGTCGACGTAGCGATGCTCCTCCGAGTTGACGAAGGTCACGGTACCGCCGCCGGGAAGAGCCGGAACACGGTTGCGGAAGAGTTCCTTTCGGGCGATGAGGAGACCCGGTGTGCCGGGGCCTCCGATGAACTTGTGTGGTGATATGAACACCGCATCCTTGTAGTTGAGTGGGGCATCGTCGCTGGTGTCGTGCGGCGTCATTTCTACGTCAACGTACGGTGCGGCAGCAGCGAAATCCCAAAAAGACAGGGCGTTATGTTTGTGCAGCAGGATGGTGATCGAACGAACATCGGAGATGATGCCGGTGACGTTTGACGCAGCAGAGAACGAGCCGATCTTGAGCGGGCGGTCGGCGTACTCGACGAGTGCCCTTTCGAGGTGGGCGAGGTCGATGTGTCCGTCATCGTTTTCGGATATTCGGATGACGTCGGCCACGGATTCGCGCCACGGGAGTTCGTTGGAGTGGTGCTCATACGGACCGATGAACACGACCGGCCGACTTTCGGGTGATAACTGGTCGGAGAAGTGATGGGCGTCATCAAGTTGGCTGGGGATCCGAATCCCGAGGATATCAACGAGCCGATTGATCGCGGCGGTTGTCCCAGACCCGCAGAACACAATCGCATGGTTTTCATCTGCAGAAACACACTCCCGAATGACCGCTCTGGCCTCCTCACGAAAACGGCTCGTTTGCAGCCCCGTCCCCGATGATTCGGTGTGGGTATTCGCATAGAGAGGGAGGACCGCGTCGCGGATGTAGTCCTCGAGGAAACCGAGAGATCGACCAGACGCTGTGTAGTCGGCATAGGTCACCCGACGCGGTCCATACGGTCCATCAACGACGTCATCGTCACCGATCACGGACCGACGGATGGTTTCGATCAACTGTTCTGAACTCATGCGATCAGTCTAGGAGTCCGGCCGGTGATCTACCCCCGCGGCTGGGTCTAGGAAGGTGATCCGTGTGGCGTACACACTGTGCACGGTCGGTATCCGGCATCGCTCGCCGCATCGTGGCTCTTGAACATGACGCGGTTCGTTGGGTGGATGGATCGCGCCCGTACACAAGATGGGAAGCAGTACACGGTGTTGTTGACAGATCCCATGAAGCGAAATCCGGCCGCGACGTAACCGTCGAGTGTCTGCATATCAAGCCCCTCGTCGGCGAGAAGGGTACGTTTCATCGTTGCACCGAATGCGTAGTTTCCAACGGACCCATCTGACGTGCCAACCCGATGACAAGGGATGAGGATCGGTACCGGGTTGCGGTTGAGTGCGCTACCGACCGCCCGCACTGCCCGCGGGCGGCCCATGTGTTCGGCGACCCAAGCGTACGTCCGGAGTTCGCCGGGCGGGATATCCTGAATGGTGGTGAGCACGTCGAGCTGGAACGGACCAACGCCGCGTAGGTCGACGCGCAATGTACCGAGTCGACCGGAGCTGATCGTCTGGGAGATCAGATCCCTGAGCCGCAACGGCACACCCCGGGATCGTGCGACGTGCCGGCCAACTTTGGCAGCGTGTCGGTCGATGAACGGCTCGGGATCATCACCCGGGGCAACACACGACACGCCGTGGCCATTCCATGACACCCAGAGGGTGCCGTGTTTCCAAGACATGGGAGCGAAGTAGTCGATAACACCCGTGCTGACGAGTACCCGTTCGATGGTGGCGGGCGGCGCATCGGTCTGAAGGTTTTCGAGCTGGTTTGTGATGAGTGATGTCACAGCGATACCTCCTCAAGCATCGTTCGAAGTTTCTTGAGACCGCGGTGGATGTCTGCTTTGACGGTTCCTTCGGGTCGTTTGACGATCTCGGCGATCTCATCGATCCGTAGACCGACGACGTGGCGGAGCACGACTGCGGTCCGTGCTGGCATGGTGAGGGCTGCGAGCCGGTCTGCCCATTCATCGAGTTCGAGGTTGGGTTCCGGTTGGGATTCTGTGGGATCCTGGACACCGATCAGCAGCTCGACTTCGGTGGGTCGTCGTCCTTTGGTGCGCGCTCGGTTGCGGCATGTGTTCGTTGCGATCATCCATAACCACGGTCGTACGGAGAGACTTGCCCGTCGTTCGTTGCCCCATCCGGTAAGCGACTGATAGGCCTTGAGGAAGACGTCTTGCATGGTGTCCTCCGCGTCGGAGTGGGAGGGGACCATCGTTCGGATTCCGCTGAATAGTTCGCGTTGGTACAGCGTCACGAGGTGGGGGAATGCACGGTCGAGATCGGTCGCCAGCGCTTGCGCGATCGTGTTGCGTGTCGGAGTCATGGGTGCGAGTCTCGGGTTGCCATCAGGAGTATGAACACCGTATCGAGCGCGATGGTTGCATCAGCCGAGCATGAGTGAGCGAACAGTATCGATCCCCACGGGTCCTATTTCGAGCAGTCTGTGGTGGAAGGCCTTGAGATCGAAGTCCTCACCGTCGCGGCGCTGGAGCTCGTCTCGAAGTTCGAGGATCACCCTCTCGCCAACCTTGTAGGCAATGGCCTGCCCCGGCCATCCGGAGTAGCGCGTTGCTTCGCTTTGGGCATAGTCGGTATCGAGTCCCGCGTAGTGCTCGAGATACTGAACGGCAGCATCGAATGACCATGGTTGTCCTCCGAGCAGTGGCTGGTCGTCGGGGATCGTCAGTCGGAGGTGGATGCCGATGTCTATGACAACGCGGCTCGCTCGCAGCATCTGTGAAGCCAGGTACCCGAACTCGATGCCGGGTTCATCGAAGTAGCCCAGTTCGTCCATCAACGTCTCGGCATACAGTGCCCAGCCCTCTCCCATGCCGGGTAGCCAGGTCCAGAGTCGGTGGATACGACTCAGTCGCTCCATGAACGAGGACTGCATCCCTACCTGAAGATGGTGGCCGGGGAACCCCTCGTGATAGGCAGTGGTTACTTCTGCCCACAGCGGTACCGCGGCTTCACCGCTGAACGACCACCACACGCTCCCGGGGCGGGAGAAATCTTCCGATGGGCCAACGTAGTAGGCACCGAGGGAACCGCCCGGTGGTGCGATCTTCACATCGACCGTCCGGATCGATTCGGGCACGTCAAAGTAGGCGCCGTCGAGCCGCGCAAGTGCGTCGTCGAGCCGGCGTTGCATCTCGGTCACGAATGACGCATGGTCCGGGGCGATTCCCCACTTGGCGTCGTTGTTGAGGCTGTGCAGTGCGGCGGCCAAGGTACCTTCCTCAGTGATGGTCGTGGCGAGTGACTCCATTCGAGATCGAAGTTCATCGACTTGTTGCCATCCCCAGGCGTAGGTCTCGAAGAGGTCGATCGTCGTTCCCAGAAACTGACGCGATTCGCTGAGGTAGCGTTCTTCGCCGACGGCGTCATCCGCCGTTGCTGCGCGCCGATATGTTGTCGCGAGCCATTCGCCAAAAGCAGCAAATGCCTCTAGCCCAGCAGTCGCAGCGCCTTGGATGCGGGCGAGAAGTTCAGGGTCGACATGGTCTGCCGCACGAGCTTGTTCCACGACTCGCAGCGTCGGCGAATCATCCGATGCACTGACACGCGCCTGCTCCATGACACTTTCGACCTGGCGCAGCGCGACCGTCACCCCACGGTTTCGTCCCGCGTCGAGGGTTTCCTGGTAGAAGGAAAGCGCCTCCGGCAGAGATACCAGTCGAGAAGCGATGTTCTCCCAGGCCTCGACCGAGTCCTTGGGCATGTGTTCAAAGATCTCTCGAAACTCCTGGAACGGTGAGGCAATGGAGTTGAGGTCCCGAAAGTGTTTGCCCTCGTCGATCTCACGGATCGGTATTTCGAGAGCGTCGGTAGCGACCATGATTGCGAGCGTGTCCCACTCGTCGTTGCCAGGTGGTAGTGCTTCGACTCGACGCAACCAAGCTCGCAGGGTCCGTTGCGCGTTGTCGACGCCTCGCGGACTGAGGTCTCCCCAATCGTGATCGTGGCCCTTGATCCCTACCGCGGTCGCAGCCACGGGGTAGAGCTCCGCTAACCCGTCGAGCAGTTCGTCGCTCAACGCATATACGGGATGACGGTTTTCTTGGGTTGTTCGGTCGTCGTGCATTGTCTCCGCCCATACCAGCCGATGCCTTCTGACCCCATTGTGGTGCAACCGCATGCGGGTTGCATCCTTCATGCACCCGTACGGTGGCTCGGGGCACGCGCGTGCCACTCAAACCATCGTACGGGGAGGCAGATTTCGCTTCTCCGATGTCGGGGCAACGGTTCTACCGCTGCGCGGCAGATCTCACTAGGAGAACACCGTCTTCGGTTTACCCTGGAGGACGCCGTCGACATACACATCGAGCTTCTCATCCCAGAACGCGACGTAGCCGGCAATCCCTGCACTTTCGAGTGTGGGGAACGGGTATCCCCACACGACATTCTCGTGCACTGTGCCGTCGATCGTGACGTTCCAGTAGCTCGCGATCCCCTTGTAGGGGCATTCGGTGTGGAGGTCCGACGGTGTCAGCAGATCCATCCGGACATCCGTTTGCGGCAAGTAGAAACGACGCGGCAGCCGGGTCTCGAGCAGCACCCTCGGCATGTTGGAATCCGCGACGGTGACGCCGTCGATCTCGACTCGTATGTTGCGCGAGCTCTGCAGGATGTCGATACGGGTATATGGGTCACGGGCATGGACGAACATCTCTTCGTCTTCTTCGTACCACGTATCCATCGCACCCCAACGGAGGGCTACATAGCCGACGAGGTCTTCGACCGGTGATTCGTGGTAGACCCGGGCGGCGGCGGTGCGAACGTCATCGCCGATCGTGAGGTCGTAGAGCTGAGCGTCGCCCTTGCGCGGGCTGTGGTCGACCTCATCGGTGCCGACCATGAGGTCCAGCGCGACGTCTTCGGCGGGAAAGAAAAAGGTTGGGTAATACTTGGTTTCCCAGACGAGTTTCACGTTCGTTGAATCCGCAATGGTGTGAGGTCCGGCGATCGCGCGTATCCGCTGGAACGCGGGTTCGATCTGCATCTTTGGTCGTGTGGCTGCCATATCAGTGTCCCTTCGAGATCAATGCCCTATGCAACGTCGGTGGAGGTGGGTAGATTCCCAAATCCGTGTAGCGTTGTACCTCACCGCTTAGGACCCACGGAGACCCAGTGGCTATTGATATTGCCGGATTTATCACATATCTCAAGGACCATGCCATGGAGCATGGTTTCCACGTCCACGATGAACGCCATTTTCTCGAGACTTTTTCCCTCCGCCAGGCGTGGGAGGTCGATGTCCATCCTGAATCCGCATGCAATGGCCCACTTGACTTGAACCTGGCCTTCGATGTCGAGCCTCGGGTGCTGCTTGCTCTCGAAGATCGCGTTGCGGAGCTCGATGACGTGAGTATGGATGCGGAAGGGGAGTTCCGGTTGCCGCTGTTGTTCAATTGGGCGTTGCCGCCGCTGAAGACCCAACCCGATCTCGTCGTCGTCGCCGCCGAACTTGCCGGTATCGGTGGTCCGGATCTGCCGATCGAAGTGTCTGCGGTTGAGACATTTGGCGCCTTGTCGGACGGCCCGGAATTGCGGCTGTCCATTGTCGGCAAGGTGCAGGTGTCGTTGCTCAATGTGATGAGTGGAGCCGAAAAGTTGTGTCAGATATTGGACCGCTGTCATGAGGTCAGCGAATGGCTGGTGAGCCAGGCCGACATGTGGGGTGTGATCGACCCGCACACCTAGGCCGTGATTGCGAACTCCCGAAGTCTGGCGTAGAGCGGCTCGCACTGTTCCAAAAGGGAGACGAGTTCGGTGGGGAACGGGACTGACTTCGGTCGGTACTCTCCGAATCCGGTGGATGCATGCACGTTGGTGTACCAGTGGGAGGCCCAGACACCGTCTTCGGGTTTCGGCCCAGGCTGCCAGGACAACATCGCCTCGTCCCACGGCAGTCCGAGGCTGGCGCAGAGTTTGGTGAGCACGGTTTTCGGGTTCGTCAGCACCTGCTGTGCATCGAGCACGATCGGGGTTTCGCCGGCTCGCTGCATCGCTTCAAGGAGCTCTACCTGGATCACGAGGCCCGTACTGTCGAGATTCGCGGCGGGGAACCCAGCGACGAGTGATGGCAGCATCTCGCGTGGGTCGCGAGTGAGGATGATGTTCGTGAGACCTCCGAGGAACTCCCTGTCGAGTCCGGCGAGATGGTGGGCCATGTTCTTGTAGAAGCGATGTGGGGTTGCGCCACGGGTGTGGAGCAGGTCGTTGATGACGGAGTTCGCATCGCAGTCCATGTCAGCGATGGTCGCGTCACGCAGGGGGTGGTCGATGCCGGTGTGCACCAAGTAGTGGCCGTACAGGGGTTCGTCGAACACCTCCATGTCGGAGCGTTCACGGAATGAATACATGATCGCGGTCGAAATGTTGCGCGGCCCCGACCACATCGAGATCCTCATCGGGCGAACTCTTGGACGTTGCGTTCCACTGCGATCGCGTAGAGAGATTGGAGCACATCGGTCATGGTCCGCCGACCATCGCCGATCGAACGTCCATCAATCGTGTGTACCGGTGTGAGGGCGCCGAACGTGCCGGTGACGAAGGCCTCATCCGCCGAGTACACATCGACGAGAGAGAAGTCACATTGGTCGACGGGGATGTCCGCGGCCCGGGCGACCTCAATAACTTTCCCCCGTGTGATGCCGTGCAGGTTGTGCTGACCGGTGGACGTGTACACCGCACCGTTCTTCACGATGAAGAAGTTGGTTGCGTTGCAGGTCGCAACGGCGCCGTTGGTGTCCAGCATGAGCGCCTCGTCGGCCCCGGCATGGGTTGCTTGGATCAACGCGACGACCTCATGCAATTTGGAGTGACTGTTCAGCTTCTGATCAAGCGTGTCGGGCGGTGGCCGTCGGATCGTCGCGGTGAACAGCGAGATGCCGTTGGTCGCGACCGCGGTGTTGGCGATCTTGTGCTCGGCGATGATCACAATGTTTGGTCCAGATATCGTGAGGTCGGGGTGCTGCGACGGTGTTTTTTTGATGCCGCGGGTCACCATGAGGCGGACGTGGACGTCATCGAACATGTCGTTGCGGTCGGTCGCGGTCGTTGCATACAGCGCGGCGATAAGTTCCTCGCGGGTCATCCCGAGGTCGATATCCACCGCCTGGAGCCCCTGGAACAGCCGGTCGAGATGTTCCTTGAGGAACGCAAACGTTCCGTTGTGGAGCCGTATCCCTTCCCAGATGCCGTCACCGACGAGATAACCGGAGTCGAACACCGAAATCTTCGCCTCCGCACGATGGAAGAATTCGCCGTTGATGAAAATTTGGACATCGGCATTGCGATCGTCGGGGAGCGCATCATGTGTTCCCATCGGTACCTCCCGGGAGTTCTCGCGACTGTGGGGGTAACGATAGAGCGAGAGGGCCCGACCATGCGCAACACCCTGTTGGCGGTGTGCCTACTCCGCGGTGACGAAGTTGGTAATGAGAGATACGACGGTATCCGGCTGGGTGATCTGGGGTGTGTGCCCGGAGTTCTCGATGATGACGAGTCGGGCCGTCGGAGATGCTGCCGCGAGCTTCTCTGCCTGCTCACGCGGCACCATGCGGTCCTGGTCTCCGATCACAATCAATGCCGGCCCACCGAATGTCGCGAGGCGCGCTGGTGCATCGAAGTAGGTAGTGCAAGCAGTGAGATCATCAAATACCGCCTCCACCGCCTCGTGCGATGTCGAGTTCTCCAGTTGTGCTCTCTGGTCCTCCGCCGCATCGCGATGTAACGACCACTTCCGGATCGGCGCCATCGCATACACCGGGGTGTTCCTCGCGGTCGTGAGTAGCTCCTCGTTCACCGTCATGGCGGCGCCGGTACCGAGTGTGATGATCCCGTCGATACCGAGGTCACGGGCGGTAAGTTCGCACGAGATGAGTCCACCCAGGGAATGCCCGACGAGGATGATGGGACCTTCGGGGAGGCTGTCTGCGATGGCATCGGCGTAACCCGCGACCGTGTCGTGGCTTGCCCCACTGCCAGCGACGTGACCGGGGAGGTCGGGGGTGAACACCGTGAACTCG
>JAADIG010000027.1 GCA_013151445.1 Actinomycetota bacterium | reverse complement strand
CGGCCATGCTGGTGAAGATGTACGTGATAGTCACCCATGGCGCGCGAGCGTAGCCAGATCTCACCAAAGACCAATTCCGCTTGACCGAACTTGCGCCATTCTCATTTCCTGTTAGCTTATGAGAATGGGATCTGATCACAACCACATACCAAAAGGAGCCGGCGAAGGCCATCTCCGCGTCCTCTCCATCTCGTTCGTTCTCATCTTCGTCTTCATGGTGGTCGAGGTCATCGGCGGGATCGTCACCCAGTCCCTCGCGTTGCTTTCCGACGCCGGACACATGGTCACTGACGCAATCGGGCTTGCAATGGCAATCGCCGCCATCCGTATCGGCCTGCGCACGGCACAGTCCCGAGGCCGCACCTACGGTCTGCGACGCCTCGAAGTGCTCGCCGCCCTCGCCAACGCACTCATGGTCTTCGGGGTCGCGGCATACGTGCTCTGGGAGGCTCTGAAGCGTCTACGAGACCCGGTCGAGGTCGGCTCCAGCATGATGCTGACCATCGCGATCCTCGGACTTATCGTGAACATTATCGCGATGAAGCTGCTCCGCGAAAGCTCGCAGGAATCAATCAACGTCGAGGGTGCCTACCTTGAGGTGTGGGCGGACACAATCGGGTCTCTCGGCGTCATTCTTGCGGCAGTTGTCATCCGGTTCACCGGATGGCAGGTCGTCGACCCCCTCATCGGTGTCGGCATCGCGATATTTATCGTTCCACGAGCATGGCGTCTCGGCCGCAAGGCTGTGAAGATCCTCCTCCAGATCGCCCCCGACCACATCGACGTTGACGATGTACGGTCATCGCTGGAGGGCATTGAGGATGTCACGGGGATACACAAGCTTCACATATGGACCATTAGCACGGGCGAGAACGTCGTTTCAGCCCACATCACCGTCACCCCGGAGGGTGACCACCATGAGGTTCTCGACATCGCTGCGGACGTACTCGAAACCAAATACGGCATTACCAATACCACGGTGCAGGTCGAACCACCCGACCACACTGTCTGTGCCGAAGACGACTAACGCACCGCCCATCCGTCCGACATGGCAAGTACCTGCGGCGGCGTATCGCTGCGTTTACTAACCCCTGAGCGTACCTAACGGTCTCCTGGCTCGGTGCCACGATCGCGGAGAGATTCTGCGGAGCATCACCTGCGTCGCGTACTCACCCCCTCTTCGCCCCGGGCACGGCGGACAACTGGGGCGTTTCTTACCGCGGATGCGACCAGCCAGCCAACCGCACTTGTGTTGCCTGCGCGCTAACCCGAGCTACCAGACCCGACTGGTTCCATGGATCACCGCCGTGCTTCAGCTCGCAGCCGGGGCACTCCTCACCCCGTACGAGTAGCTTCCGACACGCCCTACTGTTGCCCAATGAAAAGAACAGTATTGCTCTCCCTCTTCGTGCTGGGACTCGCAGCCTGCGGCGGTGCCACCGCAACGACCTCAACCACCGCGGCTACCTCGGTGGCCGACGCTCCAGCATCCTCCGCCGAGACTCCGAACGATCTATCGCCGGGCTCGATCGATATTCGCACCGCCACCATGACTGATGGCACGGTCATAACGTTCGGACTGATCCTTCCTGACACGTTCGACCCAGCCCTTGAGTACCCAGTGTTGCTGGCACTTCCGCCGGGAGGCCAGACGGTCGCGCTCATGACATCGGTGGCCCGCGAGACCTATCTCGTGGAGGCCCTTGCCCGGGGATGGGTTGTGATCACCCCTGCGGCGCCCGATGGCGTGCTGTTCTTCCAGGGGTCGGAAACGTACATCCCGGAGCTCCTCGACACGATGTCGTGGATCAAACCCGTCGGCGGTCGTTATCACATCGCCGGTGTTTCCAACGGTGGTCGCAGCACCTTCAAGATCGCGGCACTCTATCCGGAGCTCTTTGCATCGGCCCTTACGTTCCCGGGATATCCTGACGAGCCAACCAGCGCCCAGGCCCTCGCCGACCTCGCGAAGATCCCGGTCGCGATGTTCGTCGGTGGGGATGATCCCGGATGGATCGGACCCATGTCGGAGACGAGGGATACGCTTGAGTCCCTTGGAGGGTCCGTCACTCTTGATATCCGTTCCGGTGAGGGACACATCATGAGATCCCTATCAGACGGTGTTGATATCTTCAACTTCTTCGACTCCGTCACGCCGTAGCGATATCGGCTTCACAGGTACCGAATCGTTGCTACGAGACGAGCATCCGCACTGCTGCAACGACCGCCGCGAAAACGAGCACCCATCGGACCCACGGGGCACCCTTCTTGACCGCCAGCCTTGCCGCGATCCACGCTCCGGTCATCTGGCCACTGGCGAGGATTGCACCTAGCCTCCAGTCGACCTGGTTCGCCGACGCAAACAAGGCAAGCGCGACCGGTGTGTATGCGAGGACGAGCACAACCTTGGCACCGTTGCCGTTGATCAGGTTGAAACCGGAGCCGAACACAAGAGAGATCAACAAGAGGAAGCCGACCCCGGCCTGGACGAACCCCCCGTAGAATCCCACGCCGAAGAACACGATGTTTCGCGTCGCAACACTCAGCGACGTCTCGCGGTCCGCGACCCACCGCGCCGGTTTCAACACGACCGAGGCGGCGACAAGGATCAGCACTACCGCAAACACACGTTTCATGATGTCGCCGTCGACCTGGGTCGCAGCCCACGCACCAACACCCGCACCGACCACCGTCGGCGGGACGAGAGGCCACACTCGACGCCACTCCACTGCTCCCCCGCGATGGAACCCTGCGACTGCAGCAAGATTGGCCGCGAGAATCGCGATTCGGTTCGTGCCATTGGCCACGAGCGGTCCGGCTATCTCGGTAAGGATTGGGATCGTGATGGCCGAGCCACCCCCGGCCAGGGCATTGATGAAACCCGCGACAAGGCCCCCAAGGACCAACACCGCCACGGTGCCTAGCGAGATATCAATTGCACCGGCTCCCGTCATCACGTCTGGTGTTGCGTACAAACATCGGCCGCTACGGTACCCGAAATGACGGCCGAGTCGCTGCCGGAGCTGGAGTACTCCAGGACCCCGAACGCGCTGGAGGACCCGCAAGCGACGCTCGGGGTCCTCCAGTCGTTATGCCAAGCGGTCTTGGTCTAACGGTTCACTTTCACCGTGTCGAACATAATGTGGAGGAACGGTTGTTCCGCCCCATTTGGCAGGATAAAGCCCGTCGGCACGGGGTTACCCGTTGGTCCGGCGGCGGTCAACGCAACCGGCGGCAGAATGAGGTGTGCTTGCAGCGACCCCTCGGGGTCCACCTGGTCATCGAACGCAAGTGTGTACCCATCGTCGACGCTGCTACGAACACGCTCCGAGAGCATGAAGTGCACGAAGCGCATCTGGTCATCTCCACCGTTTTGCAGCTCGCCGTTCACATAGAGGTCCGCCGGTCCCCAAAACGCGATGTATGCCATCAGCTGTGGCATCAGCGGCGTGCCAATCCCGGTCGCACCGTGCTGAAGTGCGTTGACGCCCACGCCACCGAAGTTCTCGTGGTCCGCAATCTCGGGCAATGCGTTCTTCACCACGACGGTGTACTCCGTTTCGCCATCGGGACTCGTGAACTCGAACTTAGCGTTGATCTTGTCCTGGGTTGTAGAACCCGCGACTGATGTGACGTCCTTGACCTTGACCCGTGCATGACCCTCGATCGGAGCCGAGTTGTCCGAGAACGGTGTCGGTCCAGCCGTGGTGTAGAGATCACCATCGACCGCTCGCATCGCTTCGGGGATCAAGTCCGTGCGGAGAGGATTTCCTGGTGTCCCGAAGATTGCGGGATCGAGTTTACGTACCCCGGGGAGAATCCATCGGACGTCTCCGTTCTTCGGTGCGACCATCTTGACGTTGTTCGGTGCACCGATGACGGTGCGGTTGGATCGCGAGTGAGCGACCGCCGCAGCAGCTGTTGATACAACCATCACCGCTGCCGCGAGTGCAATGATTAATGTCTTTCGACCTTTCACGGTTCCTCCAGGAGTCCGACTGTTTGTAGTAACTCGCTCCCGCGTCAAACATCGACGTGGGGCGGGATGCTATCTGGTCGAACCCCGGCCACGGGTCGTCTCTTCCCGGTTTCCTGCCGGACCGCGTTGGCAGGCAATCGGACCCCGGAGTTCCACGATGCTGATGGTCACGGCAATACAGCCGGATCCCGGGCGGCGTGCCACACCAACAGCCAGAACCGCGTCTAGACGACGCTCTCCAGAGCCGTGACAAGTGCCCCCATGAATGCCCGGCCGGTTGACCCATCTATCGCCCGGTGGTCGTAGGAAAGCGAGAGCGGAAACTCCCTGCCAACTGCGAGCTCCCCGTTTCTCACGACGGGTACCTCGTCGGCGCGGCCAACCCCCAGGATTGCGGTCGTGCCGTAGGGAACAATGGGAGTACCGAATCTTCCTCCCACCGCACCAATGTTGGAGACGGTGAACGTTTGGCCGCGCAACTCACTCGCCGACGCCTTACGATCCTTCGCGGCCGCGGCGAGACGCACTACGTCGGCTGAGAGATCGTCGACCGATTTGTTGAGGACGTCCTTCACAACAGCAACCATCAGACCGTCGGGGGTAGACACTGCAAACCCGATGTCGTAATGGAGTTTCTCGACCACAACGTCACCATCGATCGTTGCGTTGAAGGTCGGAAACTCGATGAGCAGCGGGGCAATCACGGTCATGAGCAGCGCCTCCAGAGGAGGTTTGCCGGCGGCTACCCGCGCCGCCAGCAGGGGTGCTGCATCTGCCTCGCCATACGTCGTCACGTGAGGGATCTCGCGCCACGACCTGGAGAGATGGTCGGCAATCTTCTTGCGAACCGGGGACATCGGCACACGGCGCTCCGCTCCGGACGCAACACCGGTCACGACCGGCGGTCCGCCTTGGGCCGAGCGCACGTCATCCTCGGAGATCCTGCCCCCGGGCCCGGTCCCCGAGATGAGGGAAATGTCGACACCGAGTTGTGTTGCCAGACGTCGAGTTTTGGGCAAGGCCCGTATCCGCGAGGTCGAGGTGGTTGCCTCGGCGAGCGACCCCACGATCGGTGCCGCCGTCGGTTCGAGTTGTACCCCGACTGCGGCTGGCGTGGGGGTTTCGCTTGGGGTCCATTGCTCACCGGCGTCGCCAACAACAGCGAGTAGCGTCTCGACCGGAACAACGTCCCCCGGTTCGCCACCCTGGAAGAGCAGGGTGCCCGCAAACGGAGATGGCAGGTCGGTCACCGCCTTATCGGTCTCGACTTCGACGAGGGGCTCATCCATGCCGATCTGATCACCGACATCAACATACCAACTAATGATCGTGGCCTCGACGAGGCCCTCACCGATATCAGGTAGATGAAATTCATTGGCCATGGCGGCTCCTCAGGACAGCAAGGTTCGGTGGGCGGCTTGGACGATATCTTCGGTGGACGGCATGTAATGCTTCTCGGCCCTCCGCAATGGCACGATCGTGTCCCAGCCGGTCACTCTTTCGACTGGTGCCTCGAGAGAGAACAAGGCATGTTCCTGGATCTGGGCGACGATCTCGGCACCAAACCCGGCAGTGCGCGGCGCCTCCTGGACGACGACAGCCCGCCCGGTCTTGCGAATGGACTCGATGATCGTCTCCGTGTCGAGAGGCACGAGCGATCGCACATCAATGACTTCGACGCTCACCCCGCTAGCGGTGAGCAGTTCGAACGCTGCACCGATCTCTTTCATCATCGCTCCATACCCGATGAGCGTGACATCATCGCCCTCCTCGACGAGCTCTGCGACTCCGATCGGGACGGTGTATGGCTCGTCAGGAACGTCCTCGCGGATCGCCCGATACATCCGGATCGGCTCCAGGAACACGACCGGGTCCGGGTCCTCTACCGCGGCCAGGAGCAGGCCCTTGGCGTCGTACGGAGTTGACGGGACCACAACCTTGAGACCGGGCGTGTGTGCGTAGATGACCTCGGCCGACTCGGAATGGTGCTCGGCGGCACCGATGCCGGCACCGTACGGAATGCGGATAACCATCGGGGCGGTGAAGCGATGCCGGCTCCGGTTACGGATGCGGGCGACGTGACTAATGATCTGATCGAAGCCGGGATAGGTGAATCCCATGAACTGGATCTCCACGATCGGCTTGAGACCGTTGATCGCCATTCCGAAGGCGGCCCCCACAATTCCCGATTCGGCGACCGGTGTATCGATGACCCGTTCCGGGCCGAACCGGGCCAACAGTCCATCAGAAACCCGAAACACCCCACCCGTTGTCCCAACGTCTTCACCGATGAGGACGACTCGTTCGTCTTCGAGAGCCGTCGCAAGACCCGCGTTCACCGCCTGTGCGATATTCATTTCGGTCATGGGCGGCGCCTCAACAGACTCTGCTGGTATGCAAGGTGCGGGGGAATCTCGGCAAACATGCCCTCAAAGATCTCGTCCGCAGTCCACGGCGTCAGCGCCTCTGCCTCACTCACTGCGGTCTCGACCCGGTCTGACTCCTCGGATTCCACCTCGGCCTGCCACGCCGGGTCCCACGCACCCTCGGACTCGAGATAGCGGCGAACCCGCTCGATGGGATCCTTCTGCGCCCACTCCTCGACACCTTCGTTCGTGCGGTATCGACTCGGATCATCGGTCGTGGTGTGCGGACCCATGCGATACGTGAGCGCCTCGATGAGCGTCGCACCTTCGCCCGCTCTCGCCCGATCCACGGCCTGTTTGCATACCTCGTACACGGCGAGTAGGTCGTTGCCGTCGACAAGTGCACCCGCAACGCCGTATGCAATCGACTTATGGGCAATGGTCTTGGAGGCAGTTTGACGGTCGCGGGGCATCGAGATTGCCCAACCGTTGTTCTGGCACATGAAGATCGTGGGTGTTTTGTACACACCGGCGAAGTTCATTGCCTCGTGAAAGTCGCCCTCCGAGGTCGCGCCGTCGCCGAATAGGGTCAATGACACGCTGTCGTCGCCCTTGATCCTTGATGCCCATGCCGTCCCAACGGCGTGGATCATGTGCCCACCAACCGTGATCGACGGTGGTGTCACATTCACGCCATCGGGAGCGCGGCCCCCGCGTTCGTCGCCCGTTCGACCCAGGATCAGGTTCACCCACGGATACCCATGAAACCACATTGCGCCTGCGTCTCGGTAGGTTCCGACCACCCAGTCTTGTTTCCTGAGCGCCGCAACGGCTCCGATCTGGCTCGCCTCCTGGCCCTCGAACTGGGCGTATGTGGCGAGACGTCCCTGGCGTTGCATCACGGAACACTTACGGTCGTAGACACGAGCCGACAACATTGCCTGGTAGAGGCGTCGGATTTCTTCGAGCGGTAACGGTGACTCACCAAGAAGGTCACCGTTGGGTGTCAGGCGTTGGAGCGGTGTGTCGAACATGGGCCGGAAGAGTACCCGATTGAACGCCCCAGCGCCGCATCGGGTAGTTCAATGAACCAAGAGGCGCGGCACTCGATTCAAGTCGATGCCAGGACGCCCGCGCTGTGAACCCATTATTGATGACATACGGGTGCGGAAACGACCTCGCCCCTCAGGGGTCTTTGGTGGACGGACGAGTTAACCCGACCCAGCGACGAACCCGATCCGAGGTTACGACGTACCGGCGAAGAGGTCGTCGAGTTCGTCTTCGGTTATGAGTACTTCCCGAGCCTTAGAACCCTCGCTCGGCCCGACGATGCCCTTGTTCTCAAGGATGTCCATGACACGTCCAGCACGCGCAAACCCGACTCGAAGTTTGCGTTGCAGCATCGACGTCGAACCCAGTTGGCTGCGGACAACCAACTCGATCGCCTGGCGCATCAGTACCGGATCCTCACCATCGAACTCGTCCTCAAGCGACGCCTTCTTTTCGGCGACCTCAAATACAGCCTTCTCGTCGTACTGTGCGGACCTTTGATCCCTCACGTACTTCACGACGGCATGAACCTCGGCCTCAGATACGAACGCTCCCTGAATACGTTCTGGTTTCGGTTCGCGTGCCGTGACGACAAGCATGTCGCCCAAACCAATAAGCTTCTCGGCACCGGAAGCATCGAGAATGACCCGCGAGTCCGTCTGGGATGACACGGCGAATGCGAGCCTGGACGGTACGTTGGCTTTGATCACACCCGTTATCACGTTCACCGACGGACGCTGGGTTGCCAACACAAGATGGATCCCAATGGCGCGAGCCATCTGCGCAATGCGGACAATGGAGTCCTCGACTGCACGCCCGGCAACCATCATGAGATCGTTCAATTCGTCGACGATGACGATGATGTGAGGGAATCGGTCGTAGGCGTCCTTGTCGAGAGCGCCAGCATCCCACTTGGCCCGGTAGCTCCCAATGTCACGAACCCCCACATCGGCGAGCAGGTCGTATCGTCGATCCATCTCAGCAACGGCCCACTCAAGCGCGTCCGCCGCTTTCTTGGGGTTCGTGATCACCCGGGTCAGCAGATGTGGAACATCGTTGTACTGGCCGAGTTCAACTCGTTTGGGGTCGACCATGATGAGGCGAACGTCTTCTGGTTTTGCGCGCATCAGGAGCGACACGACAATCGCATTGATGCACGAGGACTTGCCAGCCCCGGTGGCACCAGCGATCAAGACATGGGGTAGTTCGTCAAGTTTGAGCATCCGGGCGGCACCCGAAATATCCTTGCCGAGTGCGACCCTCAGCGGGTCGGTATCACCGTCCGCTGCTGCGGCGGTCAGAATGTCACGCAACGTCACAAGTTCACGTTGTCGGTTGGGAACCTCAACACCGATGGCGCTCTTACCTGGAATGGGGGCGAGGATGCGCACATCGACGGCAGCGAGCGCGTAGGCGATGTCCTGGCTGAGGTTGGTGACCTTCGAGACCTTGACACCGGGGGCGAGCTCGATCTCGTAGCGCGTAACCGTGGGTCCGGGGACGATGCGGGTGAGGCGTGCATCCACGCCGTGTTGCGTCAACGCTGCTTCAAGGTCCTGCGCGGTGCGTTCGAGTAGCTTGCGTGACTGTCCTATTTCGTCCCCAAAGTCGAGTAGTTCCAATGGAGGAAGCGTGTACCCGCTCCCTGTCGGTGCGGGCACAGTCGGCCGCTGCGCCTCGCGGGGTTTTGTGTGCTGAGGTGCCGACTTGGCGATCTTCGGTTTCGACTTGGCTTTCGACATGGCCTTCGACTTCGGTGCGGGAGCGGTGACATTCCCGACTTGGATCTCCGGCGGAACCGCCGCAGGCCCCACGCTTGCGGGCGCCTGGGTAAGACCTATCCACCGGCGGAACCGTCTGAAATTCCCGATCACGGTGAGGCCAACATCGCGCAGCGTGGCACGTGACACGACGAGCGCACCCATCGCCACGGTAACTGTGAGGACAACAAAAGCGCCGGTAAACCCGATCAAACGCCCCAGCGGGAACGCTATCAACGATCCGACCACACCCCCACGCTCCACGACCTGTTCAAGCGACCCGTTGAGTGCAATCGCTCCCGTGAGCAAATGGAAAAGCGCCAGCGAGGAAACAAATACGACAGACACTCCAATGGTGACCCGGGCATAGTCCTTGCGGGGCATCGAGCCGACCATTGCATAACCGATGTATGCCAAGAAGAGGGGAACAAACACCGCCCAAACACCGAAGAGGAATTCGAGCCCGTTCAGGGCCAATGATCCAAGCGGCCCCGCCTTTTCAAAAAACGCAAGCGCCACGAGCGCAGCGACGACGAGGAGCACGACACCCCAGACGTCGTCGGTTTGACGACCGAGCCGTTCCCGGATCCGGGTCTTGAGACTGCGCAGCGACGCTGTCAACCCGGTTTTCTGTGCAGTTTTTTTGCGTGCGGTCGAGCGTTTGGCGCTCGACCGGGTCGTCGATTTCCGCCCTTGGCCCTGACGCCTTTTTGTTCTCTGAGCCATGGAGTAGAGACGATACCCGAAGGTGTGCACTCTGCAAACGACCTACCCGTTCAGCATCGGCGGGGCCAATGCTGAACGGGTAGGTCGTCGCCAACAAAAAGGAGGCGGAAACAAAGCGACTCGTCCGGGTTCACACCTCGATAACTACCGGGAAAACGACCGGGCGACGCGAGAGATGTGCTTTGACGGCCCGCCCCGCCATCGACCGGACCTTCGCCCGAACCGTGTCGTGATCCAGGGGTGTATCGAGAGACTTGATCCCATCGATCACCCGTTCCCGCACGAGCTTGTGCACTTCATCGGGATCGTCGGTGAGGCCGTGGCTGTCCACGTCCGGACCGAAGATGATATCCCCACTCTGGAGGTCGACACCGAGTGTCACGATCACGACGCCATCGTCGGCGAGATGCTTGCGGTCGCGCAGGGCTCCGTCGACGTCCCCGATCCCGCTGCCATCAAGATAGACATACCCCGACGGCAGGACCGCACGCTCGGTGCGGGTGCCGTCGTTGTCAAGCACGATGACGTCACCGTCTTCAAGAATGTTGACGTCAGGCACGCCCAGTAATTCGGCGATCTTGGCGTGGGCAGCCAGATGACGGTACTCACCGTGAACCGGTACGAACGACTGTGGCTGGATGATGTTGAGAAACGTCTTGAGTTCCTCCTGGGCGGCGTGGCCGCTGACATGGACGGTTGCGTTGCGTCCATGGTGCACCGTCACGCCGCGACGGACGAGATTGTTGATCACCCGAGAAACCTTCGACTCGTTCCCGGGGATCGGAGTGGCCGAAATGATGACCGTGTCGTTGTCATCAAGTTTCACATGACGGTGCTGTCCCCCCGCCATCAACGACAACGCCGCAAATGGTTCGCCCTGCGACCCGGTGCAAATCACGGCCGTCTTGGAGTCATCGAGCTTCATAAGCTCGTCCATCTCAAGGACATCCTCATCGTCGTAGGTCAGCAAACCGAGCTCGCGGGTCACGGCGGAGTTTCTCACCATCGATCGGCCGAGAAAAACGAACTTACGACCGGCCGCAGTCACCGCGTCGATCGCTTGCTGCACACGATGCACATGGCTCGCAAAACACGCGATGATGACACGCCCCTCGGCCTGCGCGGTGAGGGCCGCGAGATGCGGACCAACGGTACGCTCCGATGGCACAACGCCGCTGACCTCCGCATTGGTGGAGTCGGCCAGCAACAACCGGACCCCCTGACGACCGAATCCGGCGAACGTCTGGAGGTCAGTCGGTTCATCATCGATTGGTGTCGGGTCCAATTTGAAGTCACCGGAGTGAACGATCAGCCCCTGTGGAGTGTCGAACACAATCCCGGCCGCCTGCGGTGTCGAATGGGTGACACGCACGAGCGTGAACTTGAATGGCCCATGATCGACCCACACGTTTGTTTCGATGGCACGCAGGTCCGGTTCGACGCCCAGCTCCTCTACGCGCGAGCGGGCGAACGCTACCGCCATCTCCGTTCCGTAGACCGGAACATTCAGCTCGCGCAAAAAGTATGCGAGGGCACCCACGTGGTCCTCGTGACCGTGGGTCAGCACGACGCACTCGACATCGTCGGCCCGGTCAAGGACCCATGAGAAATCTGGGAGGACGAGGTCGACACCAAGCATCTCGGCTTCGGGAAACATCAACCCACAGTCGATGAGGGCGAGTTTCCCTTCGACCTCGATGACCGCACAGTTTCGTCCAATCTCTCCAAGTCCCCCAAGAAACCCGATCCGAACCGTCATGACCCAACCACCTTACGTACTCCGACTTCAATCTTGTGCAACGTCTGGCCCGAAGCGGGAACGAGAGGCAGGCGTGGATCTCCCACGTCCCCCCACAGCGACGTCATCGCTGCTTTCAACCCCATCGGATTCGGCTCCAGGAAGAGAGCAGCAACTACGTCCTCCATGGCGGCGTCGAGCCGCTGTGCCTCCGCTTCGTCGCCGCTAACAAACGCCTCAATCATCGCTCTGATCTCGTTACCAACCAAGTGAGAGGCGACCGAGACCACCCCGACACTCCCCAAACGAAGCAGGTCCAGCGTGAAACCGTCGGCACCGGAGTACACCGCCGCCTGCCCATCGATGCTTTCGAACTGTCGCTCGGCATACTCCAGGTCCTCGGTCGCATCCTTAATGGCCACAATTCTCGGATGATCGGCAAGGCGAGCCATGGTATCAGTGTCGATAAGGCGAGCTGTCCGCCCCGGGATGTTGTACACCAGGATTGGTAGGTCGGTGGCGTCGGCGATCGCGCTGAAATGTTGGAAGATGCCCTCTTGGGGCGGTTTCGAGTAATACGGCGTCACGGCCATCGCGCCGTCACAGCCAGCCTCGGCGGCTCGTTGGGTCATTTCCACGGACTCGGCGGTGTCGTAGGTACCGGTCCCCGCAACGACGAGTCCCTTGCCCGCCGCGGCCTCGACCGCTGTCTTGAAAAGTGCGACCTTTTCTACCTTGGAGAGTGTCGGTGCTTCACCGGTCGTGCCGGCGACGACAACACCGTCGGAACCGTTCTCAAGGAGATGTCTGACGAGTCGCCAGAACACCTCGTAATCGACTGCGCCGGTCTTATCGAACGGGGTAAGGATTGCCGTCAGAACCGACCCGAATGGGGGTGTGGGCGTTGCATTCATGACCGGAACCCTAGTCGGCGGCGGCCGACTATCCTGTTCAAGAATGGAACAGCAGCACGCCTACATTGTGGATGTCACCACGGAGACCTTTGGCCAGGCCGTCCTGCAGCGCAGCCGTGAGGTTCCCGTCATCGTTGACTTCTGGGCGACCTGGTGTGGCCCGTGCAAGGTGCTCGGACCCATCCTCGAACGGGTCACAGATGCCGCCGCTGGTGAGTTCATTCTCGCCAAAGTCGATGTCGACGAGAACCAGGAACTCGCTACCCAGTTCCAGATCCAAACCATCCCAACTGTGATGGCATTTGTTGGCGGTGTCCCCGTGGGCCAGTTCTCTGCCGCGCTCCCCGAGGCCGAGGTACGGGCCTGGATTGCGGATGTTCTCCCCACGGAGCTTGACCGAGTCATCGATGAGGCCCGTGGCGCCGCTCTCGCCGGTGACGTCGACCGCGCGGAGAAGCTCTTTGTTTCAGTGCTCGACGAGGTGCCCGACCACCCCGACGCGGCAACTGGTCTTGCGGCCATGATGATCGCCCGCGGCGACACACAGGATGCTCTCATCATTCTCGGCAAACTGCCACCTGGGGACGAAGTCGACCGGCTACAGGCGGCCGCACGGCTCAGCGAAGCGGCCGGAAACGACATCAATGCACTGACGCTGGCGCTCGAAGCGAACCCGACCGATGATGAGGGAAGACTCACTCTTGCCCAGGCTCTGGCCGCTCGTGGTGAGTACGAACCGGCGCTCGACCATATGCTCAGGATCGTGCGCAACAAGGGGGAACACACCGACGATGCCCGCCGCGCAATGCTCGATGTGTTTGGCATGATCGGCAACGAGCACCCCCTGACGGCGTCCTATCGCCGTCAGCTTGCCAGCGCGCTGTTCTAGAGCGCCAGGACCCGAACTCCGGATGACCCGTGTCACCCCGGGTTAGATTCCGAGGATGTCGTCCAACCCAAGTGTCACCGACTGCGGCAGGGCCGCAACGCCGCGAATCGCGGCCAACACCCCCGGCATGAAGGCGCTGCGATCCGTCGTGTCGTGCTTGATCCGCAACGTCTCGCCTACGGAACCGAACAGAATCTCCTGATGTGCGACCAGACCCGGCAACCGGACCGAATGCACCGGGATCCCGTGGACCCTGGCTCCGGTCGCTCCTTCGACGAGGTTCTCCGATTCTGTCGCGCGGTGCTGCTGCGAGACGGCTGCCATGCGACGTGCCGTCGCAAGTGCTGTTCCGGATGGTGCGTCCACCTTGCGGTCATGGTGCATTTCGATAATCTCGGACGCCGCAAAATGCGGGGCGGCGAGTTCGGCAAGCCGTTGCATAACAACCGCCCCTATCGAGAAGTTGGGAACGACGAGACACCGCGGCCCACCCTGGGGCCACATCGCCTCGAGCTCAACAACGCGCTTGTCATCAAATCCCGACGTACCGACAACCGCATGCATCCCTGCCCTCCCCCAAGCCCCGAGATTGTTGATCACGACATCCGGCCGAGTGAACTCGACAACGACGTCGCATCCGTCGAGAACGGAGCGCTCGTTCCCGATGCGAATATCACAAAGCGTCTGGTCAACCGCATGCGGGTCGAACAATGCAGTGAGCTCCAGGTCGGCGGCGCCAGAAACCGCATACGCTACCGTTCGCCCCATCCGACCACCCGCACCCGACACCCCGACTTTCATCCAACGAACTCCTCAAGGCTGGCGGCGTCGAACGGGCCAACGGCACCAAGAACGAACGGACCGGCATAGACGTCGGAGGCGACCTTGAGGACATCGTCGAGGGTCACGGCTTCCACGAGTGCAACAACCTCGTCGACCGAGATGTGGTCTAACCCGACGAGTTCGGAACGACCCAGACGTGTCATTCGTGATGTCGCGTCCTCAAGAGATAGTGCCAGGCTGCCCTTGACATGGCCCTTGGCGCGGACCATCTCCTCGGCGGTGACGCCACTTTCGACGAGTTTCGCCAACTCGGACCGGACTATTTTCAGGACCTCAGCCGCCTGTGACGGTGTCGTCCCAACGTAGATCGCCGAAGCACCAGTGTCGACAAACGGCATCCGAAAACTGTGGACCGCATAGGCAAGTCCTCGCTGTTCACGGATTTCTTCGAACAGTCGAGATGACATTCCCCCACCCAGGATGTGGTCAACCACCAGGTGTGCGTATCGGCGATCGTCGTCGCGCACATATCCTGGCATTCCCAAAACTAGATGAGCCTGCTCGGTGTCGCGGCGAACGACGTTGACGGCCGAGCGGACTTCAAGCGTCTGCAATGTTCGTGTCGGCGCCACACCCTCCCAGGAACCAAAATGTTTGGTCACCAATGCAACAAAGTCCTCGTGATCCACCCGCCCCGCAGCGGCAATCACTACTGAACTCGGCGTGTAGCGCTCGGCCCAGTACGTCTGGATCGTGTCACGGGTCATCGAGGTAATCGAATCGCGGGTCCCGAGAATCGCCGGCTGAATGGGGTGCCCGGCCCACATGGCTTTCACGAATTGCTCGTGGGCAACGTCACTAGGGTCGTCTTCGTTCATGTTGATCTCTTCGAGTACGACATGGCGTTCCGAGTCGATCTCGGTCTGGCGAAACGCCGGCTGCTGAATCATCTCCGCCAGGATGTCAACAGCGAGAGGGGTGTCGGTAGCGCGAATTCGCGCCCAGTAACACGTGTACTCCTTCGATGTGAAGGCATTGTGTTGGGCTCCGATCGCATCGAGTGCTTCGCTGATGTAACGAGCAGACATGCGCTCGGACCCCTTGAAGAGGAGATGTTCGAGAAAATGGCTGGTCCCGTGCTGGGGCCCAACCTCGTCGCGGCTTCCGGCGTCGACCCAAATGCCGACAGAGATCGATCTCGCCGACGGCATGTCCTGGGTGATGATGCGAAGACCGCTATCGAGTGCGGTTAACGAGTAGTCCATTGCGCCATGATAGGAGCGAAGGGTCTCCTGCGATCCGTTACGACGCATCGTCTCGGTGTGGCCGCGATCGGAGATGTTTCAATTGACCACGGGCCTTCTTTGAATCAACCCGGCGTTTTTGCGACGCCCGAGTCGGTCGAGTTGGGCGCCGCTTGGGACGCTCCTTCAACGACTCGGTGAGCAATTCGCGCATTCGGGCACGGGCAATCTGGCGGTTCCGCCATTGTGATCTGCTCTCGTCAACCGACACAACGATGCGACCGTTCACCAGTCGTTGGCCAAGGTTGGCACGCATCCTCGCTTTCAGATGGTCAGCGAACACCGCCGAGGCCTCGAGGTCGAAGGCAAGGATGGCGCGCGTTGCGGCCCGGTTGGCATGCTGGCCGCCGGGTCCGCCAGATGTCGAGAATGTCAACTCCAGTTCAGCATCCGGAATCTCATACTGACCGTCGACTACGAGGCTATCCATCGGGCAATCGTAGGCGTCCTAACCACGGTAGGTCTGGTTTGACAGGTGTGAGACAATGGCTCGTTATGCGTGATCGAAGTACGTCGATTCTGTCGGAAATCCTGCCAATCGAAGAGCGGGCAATAGAGGCCGTGGTGGCGCGCTATCAGCGTGTCGCTCCGGCGGTCACGCGTTTCGCCCGATCGCTGTCGGGAAACCCCGATCTCCAGGTCCGGCTCGGCTCCGTCTCGTCCGGTGGAGCCGAGGAAATCGTCCTCGATCCTGCCGTATTTCAAGCAGCGTATGCGCGCAATGCTCCTGTGACGCCGACCGAAGTGGCGCTCACCTCGGCTCTTCACGAGGTTGTACATCTACTCGCAACAAATTTCGAAGAGAAACGTCCCATTCCGGCGTCCTGGATAACGGCCGATTCCCCCGACGTTGCGGAACATCTCTATGAGGACACCGAAGAGCAACTCCACCTCAACGAGGGGCTCTTCGACTTCAGCGACGAAGAGCCCGACACATCTCCCCTGGAAGATACCGAAGACACGGCCGTTTTGGATGACTCTCCCGACGACGTGGACACCGCCGAACCGCTTGCAGTCTCGCTCATCGATGCCCTCCACGAGGCCACCGGCTCAGTCGGCGAGGCCCTGTTCCTGTCGCTCGAAGATGCCCGCCAGGAGTTCCAGTTCTTCGATGCTTTCGAAGGTGCCCGGTCCGTGTTGCGTGACCTGTACCGCTCCGCCGCTCCCGATGCGTTAGCGAACGCTCGACCGCTCGGACAATACGCGCTGAGCTGTTTCCTTGTTGTTGGCGGATATGTCACGAAGGACGAAATACAACGCCGTGTCGCACCTCATGTCGCGGGTGCGCTCGACGACGCTCAGCCCTTCCTCGACCAAGTCACCAAGGTCGACGACCCATGGACCGTTGGCGGATTGGCGATCCAACTCCTACACATCGCCAAGCTCCATAGGCTCGTCCAAGACGATGAGGGTGGGCACTCCGCTACTGCAAAGAAACTCATGGAAGAGGTCGACGTGAACTCGATCGCCGAAAGTGTTGATGCTGTGCGAATCGTGACTCCGCCCCTGGCGTCCTTCGAATCCTACGAGGAAACTCGCCAGGCCCAGACCGTGAGCGCAAAGGACGGCATACGCGGCGACGCCGACCAGGCGGGCGACCCCGCCAGCGACCAGCTCGTCCGTGTCTCGGAGTCGCCATCCGTGTTTCTCCCGACAGGACAGAGTGGCAAGGTCATCATGGCTCGCTTCCCGCACCGCTTCGAGGCGTTTGCGGCCGACGGGCACACTCAGCTTGCGGTGGCGGCCGAACGATGGGAAGTAGCCCAGCGGCGAGTGTCCGGGGAGCTCTACCCACTGTTTCTCGCCAACCAGCGACGCGGCCTGCGCTCCGGGTTCGACGCCGGTGATCTCTCCCCCTACGCCGCTCTCCTACTCGGGGCGGGACTGTATCAACGCATGTTTGAGCGCCGTGATCGTCCGACAAAACGTTCCTACGCCGTTAGCCTGCTCGTTGACGGGTCGGCAAGCATGCTGCAGCCAAACCGGGGAACTACTCTCCACCAACCGGCATGGGCGTTGGCTGCCGCAACCCTTGGTGCGTGGACGTTGGCGAAGCTCTGTGACGAACTGCAGATCGAGTTCGAACTCGCCATCTTCAACCGAGCGTTCGCCGCGGCCCATGACGACACGGAAGCGAGCTTTTCCGATCGGCGACACTCCGCAACCGGGGGGCTCAAACGCAGCTACGGTTCCAACGCCGACCGCCTCACCCGAACCGTCAACCACTATCTCGTCAAGTCGTTCGACGACAGGTGGCGTGCATCCGAAGACGCCATCGCCGGACTTTTCTGGATGGCGTCCGCACCGTCACAGGCTGCGCTCCAGGCACGGATGAACCGGGATGAAGCACCGCCGGTCTCAATGTTCGACAAGGCGGCAAACGTGGACGAGTTCAACGTCGCCTTCGCCGCACAACGGCTCGCATCGCGCAGGACCTCGACGCGTATTCTTGTGGTACTTGCCGATGGCATGACCCGCGGCTCGGTGCAAGCACTTGCCGACACCGTGGCCCTCACCGAGCACAACGGTACGACGGTCCTCGGCATCGGAATTGGTGACAACACCGTGCAAGCTGCCTATGCACGGCACCAGGTTGTCGAAAAGCCCTCGGAACTTACCGCCGCAATGGTCGACGGTGTCCGATCGGCGCTGCACACGACGCTCACCCACCTCGGTGCACCCCGTCCATATTTAGATCCCATTACTGACATCCATGACCCACAGAGAAGGAACACGGCATGACCGACATCGTCACGTTCAAACACCCGACGGGCGATGGTCCCGAGATCAAACTCACGACGGTCGAGGTCGACTCCTCGCTCGCTGACTATGACCTGCGGATCGAACACATCCCCGTCCCCGATCCCGACTACGTGGATCTCGGAATGCTGTACCAACTCGCCCAACTCGAGCAGGTTCGCCGGGGGCCCTTCGCCAAGACACCCCTCCATCTTGCTCTGCGGGGCCACATGGGAACAGGCAAGGACCACGATCTTGAGCAGTTTGCCGCCCTCCTGCGGGTACCGCATTACCGAATTCCCCTCACCGGTGAAGTTCGTGACATCACACTCATTGGGTCGGTGAAACTCCACGGTGACGGCATGGGCGGCACCGAAAGCCGCTGGGAGGATGGGGACATCACGCGTGCGCTTCGGGGACCAGCACTGGTGAACTTATCCGAACTCAACGCTGCCGGGGCCGAGACTCTCTTCGCACTGCATGGCCTCCTCGATCGGCATCGCGCTCTCGAACTCCCCACCGGTGAGATGGTGCGCCTCCGCGACGACGTGCGTGTGTTCGGTACCCTCAACCCAACGGATCTCCGCGACTACGCAGGTACCCAAACGCTGAACAAGGCGTTCGCCGACCGATGGATCATCTGGGAGAAGGATTTCCCCAACGAGGACCAGCTGACCGCAATGTTGAATCGCCGCTACACCACGCTCGGCGAGGACTTCATTGCACTTATCGCACGCCTCGCGGTGGAGGTCAACGCATCGTTCACTTCGACCGACGCCCGCACTCGGGTTGAGACACCGATGTCGTTGCGCAGCGTCCTCGACCGCTTTCCGGCGGGCCTCCATGTCAACAATCATCGCCGCGACCCACTGCGATCTGCCTGGGAAGACTTCATCCTCCCGCACATCGATGCGTTCGACCGCGACCACTATGAGACCGTGTGGGCGGCCGTGGCCCGCGTGGGCCCGAAGGGTCCCGCTTTCTCGTAGCAGACGACCTCGCGGGGACGGCGAGTGTGCCCTTCGGGGGCGTCCCGGGTGATAGTCTTACGCCATGCCAGCATTTGATGTGGTCTCCAAGACCGATAAACAAGAACTACGAAACGCCGTCGATCAAGCCATGCGTGAGATCACGAATCGGTACGACTTCAAGGGCACTGACACCACGATGGAGTTGACCGATGAAGCCATCACCCTCGAATCGAGTGGAGATGGACGGCTTGACGCTGCCATCGATGTGCTCAAGGGGCGCCTCCTCAAGCGGAGCATCTCGACCAAGGCAATCACCCAGGGCAAGGTTGAGGAAGCATCCGGCGGTCGGGCTCGGACCACGTTTTTGCTCAACGAGGGCATACCTCAGGACGCTGCCAAGGAGCTCGGCAAGGCCATTCGCGATGCGAAGCTGAAGGTCCAGATCCAGGTGCAGGGCGACCAGTTACGGGTGCAAGGTAAAAAACGGGACGACCTGCAATCCGTCATCGCTCTCCTGAGGGATCTCGACTTCCGACTCCCCCTCCAATACGTGAACTTCCGCGACTGAACATCGACGGACCAATCCGCAGGTAGGGACACCAGGTACGGTAGGTTGACCAGCATGGCCGAATACTCACTGAGCGATGAATCGCTCAACCGGAAACTCAAAGAACTCATCGTCGCGGCCCGTGACGGTCACGACAGCCACGAACACGACGAGGATCTCATCGCCGAGATGCTCGTGAGTGGGCTCAAACTCTTGCGCGATGACACAGACCGCGGCGACCTCAAGCTTGTGAACGTGGCACTCAAGGAAATGCGTTACTCGTTCGTAGTGTTTTCCCAGTACCGCGACATCCCGAAGGTCACGATCTACGGTTCGGCTCGCACACCGCCGGAGTCACCAAACTATCAACTTGCGGCAGATTTCGCTTCGCGCATGGCCGACGATCACGGCTGGATGATTATCACCGGTGCCGGGCCAGGGATCATGGAGGCGGGGAACAAGGGCGCCGGCAGTGAATACACCTTTGGCGTCAACATTCGCCTTCCCTTCGAAGCCGAAGCGAACAACTACATCCACAAGTCTCGCCTTATCAACTTCAAGTACTTCTTCACCCGGAAGCTGATGTTCGTCAAGGAATCGGATGCGTTTGTTGTCTTTCCTGGTGGGTTCGGGACACAGGACGAGACCTTCGAACTGCTGACGCTCATCCAAACGGGCAAATCCGATCTTCACCCCATCGTCCTTATCGAGGCAGAGGGCACCGGCTACTGGAAACCTTGGGTAAGCCTTATCGAGAATCTGGCGGCTCAGGGCATGATCTCCGAGTCCGATTTCGAGCTTTTCACCGTCATGTCGGACTACGAGCAAGCCTGTAACCATATCCTTCACTTCTACCGCAACTACCACTCGCAGCGGTACGTGCGAGGTGATCTCGTGTTGCGCATGAAGTTCGAGCCGGACGATGTGCTGATCCAGGAACTCAACCGAGATTTCGGGGACATCGTTGCTGAAGGCAGCATCGAACGGATCGATGCAACAGCCGACGAGGTTACCGATGATGACAACGTTGACCTGTACCGCATCAGGTTCAGGTTTGATCGCCGCCAACACGGCCGACTCCGCATGCTCATCAATCGACTCAACGACTTACCGGTACCTGTCGCGGACTAGCGGCGCCGCACGAACTTCGACAACGACTGCGAGCCGGCAGTGCCTTGCAGGACCCTGAGGGACTGCACTGGACCCCATAACACTGCACTAGACTGGTGCCACTATGCGGGAAATACTTTCAGACCTCGTCGCGGAGCAACAAGCCTTGGACCAGTTCCTTCAGGGCGTGCGCGAGCGCGATTGGAAACGCCAGACCCGTTCCGATGGGTGGACCATCCTCGACATTGTGAGCCACCTCGCAGCGACCGAAGAAGTCGCCGCACGAGTGATTGCCGAGGGTCAGCCGATTGTCGACGAGATTCGCGGGGTTCCATTCGACGACTGGACTCACCTGGGAGTTGAACGGGGTCGAGGCCGACGTTACCAGGAGATCATCGAGTGGTGGCGCAACGGCCGAGCTGGTGTTGTGGAGCCGCTCTCGCGAATGGACTCTGAGGCACGGATCCCCTGGTTTGTGGCCACCGTCAACGCCAAGACGTTTGCGACACTGCGCCTCGCCGAGACCTGGGCGCATGGTCTGGATATCAAACACACCATGGACGACAAGATCGTGGTCGAGGAAGACGAAGAGGACCCGCGCGACGACACGCCGCGTATCCGCCACATCGCATGGCTTGCCCACCGTATGTTGCCGTGGGCGTACAACGAAGTAGGCGCGGAGTTCCCCGCCGAGGGTATTCGGATCGAGATCATGGGTCCAAAGTACGCACTGTGGACATTCGGCCCCAAGGACTCTCCACACGTCATCAAGGGGCGAGCCGGCGACTTTTGCCGTATTGCGGTTCATCGGCCGCCGTCCGAAGACAGCCAACTCCGTACGAGCTCCGAGGTCGCTGCCGAGTCACTGACGATCGTGCGGACGTACTGATCCCAGGGCTCGCTGAGCGGTACTACTCCTCGGGTGGACTCGACAGGGTGTACCCCATCTTGTGAAGCAGGTTGAGGAAGGCCGGAGCCGGTTCCGAGAAGCGGAGCGGACGGAACGCAGCCTCGTACTCCTCGAAGAATCCCGCAATCGTTTCAACGATGTGGACCGTGTCGATCACGTTGACAGTCGAACGCTCGGCGCGACCAAATGCAACGATACGGGTCCGAATACTCCCACCTCCACGCGCCGCGGATTCGTGCACCATGTTGCGCTGGAGCCCGGTGACAACGCGCGGGAGCGGGTCGGCGTACAGCCACTCGACACGCCGCAACATCGAGTGCAGGACTCCGTGGTCCTTGATTCCCGGGTTCAGGACCGCCTCGCCCTGTTTGACCTCGCCGATAATGACGTCGACCACGCCACTATCGAGCGCCAAAATGGGATCGTCCAGCACGATAACGTCGGCCCCGACACCGTGGGGGTCGCCAACCACCGTCGCACCCGGCATTCTGATCCCCATGATGTCAATGTCAGTCACTGTCGTGTAGGAACCATCCTGCTCGCGTCGCTGGACCTCAAACTCGCTGAGCGTGAAGTATCCGGTGAGACGTAGGTAGGTTTCGACAAGGTTTACGGCAATTTCCAAGGGTTCCTCCGGGTGAGTCCCCGGCACGGTAGCGTGGTGCGGCCCATCATCGACATCGTTATGCCGAGGCACCGCTTCGTACCAGCCCTTGCGGACCGCACCACGTCGCCCCTGTCTTACCGGCAGGTTGCGCGTAAGACGATTTTGTAGTTCGTACCCGCCAATCTTCTCCTTACGCGCACGGTCGCGCGTAAGACGATTTTGTAGTTTGGTTCCAAGGTTTTCCTTCTTACCCGCACCCACGCACGTAAGACGATTTTGTCATTCGATCACCGCCGGTCAAAACGTCACACCCGGCGTGTAGCCTGAGTTGATGACCGTGCTGTCGCAGTTTTCGCCGGCTACCAGTGGCTGGTTTGATCAGAGTTTTCCAGCCCCAACTCCCGCACAGACCCGGGGTTGGGCGGCGATCGGTCGCGGAGAAAACACCCTCATCCACGCACCCACCGGGTCCGGTAAAACACTTGCGGCGTTCCTTTCGGCGATCGACGGCCTCATCAACTCGCCCGTCCCCGACCGCAACCGCCGCTGTCGGGTGCTGTATATCTCACCGATGAAGGCCCTCGCCTACGACATCGAGAAGAACCTCGACATACCTCTCTCCGGGATCGAGCGTTTCGCACACCACCACGACCTGGCATTCACACCAATTACGACAGCAATGAGAACGGGAGACACTCCGGCACGCGAGCGACAAGCCATGCTTCGGAACCCCCCGGACATCCTCATCACTACGCCGGAATCGCTGTACCTGATGTTGACGAGCAAGGCCAGAGAGATACTCACCACAGTGGAAACCGTGATTGTTGATGAGGTGCACGCAATCGCGTCCTCGAAACGGGGCTCACATCTTGCGCTGACGCTCGAACGACTGGAGAACATCACCGATGTCTCCCCTCAGCGCATCGGGCTGTCGGCGACACAAAGGCCACTGCAAAGCATTGCGGAGTTCCTCGGCGGGGGAACAGACCACTCCGGCACATGGATACCGCGGCCCGTGACCATCGTCGACGCACCATCGGACAAGGTGCTGGACATTTCGGTCCAGGTGCCGGTGATCGATCTCACCCGGCCGGAAACGACTCCGTTGGCCGGAGATGCGGCACCAGACTTGCTTCCAGGTCAACGCCGATCAGTGTGGCCGGCACTGTATCCAAGACTCCTGGACCTGATCCGATCCCACACGACAACCCTCCTGTTTGTCAACAGCCGCGGGCTTGCGGAGCGCCTCTCCGCCGAAATTAACCGCCTCGCAGACGAGGAGATCACCCGAGCTCACCACGGCAGCGTGTCACGCGAGCAACGTGTCATCATCGAACAACAGCTCAAGAGCGGCTCACTTCGAGCGGTTGTCGCCACTTCAACTCTCGAACTCGGGATCGATATCGCCGCTATCGATCTCGTTGTGCTGGTCGGGTCGCCCCCGTCGGTAGCGAGCGGGCTGCAGCGAGTGGGCCGTGCCGGGCACCAGGTCGGTGCGCCGAGTGTTGCCCGGGTGTTTCCGAAACACCGCGGTGACTTGCTCGAATGCGCCGTCGTGACCCACCGGATGCTTGCGGGTGCCATCGAATCGACCACCATTCCCCAACACCCTCTCGATGTACTCGCTCAGCAGATCGTGGCAATGGTCGCCAGCGAGACACTCACGGTGGAGGACCTTGCGACGACGATCCGACGGGCCGGACCGTACCGAGACCTACCGGAGTCGCTGCTTCACGCGACCCTGGATATGGTTTCCGGTCGCTTCCCGTCTGATGACTTCGCCGGGTTTCGACCCCGCATCATTTGGGATCGTGCCACCGGATTGCTCACCGCTCGCGGCAATGCCCAGCTACTGGCTGTCACGAACGCCGGAACGATTCCCGATCGAGGGCTGTTCCCCGTCATGCTCATTGGCGGTGGCAAGGTCGGCGAGCTCGACGAAGAAATGGTGTTCGAGTCCCGGCCCGGGGACGTGTTCGTGCTCGGTGCGTCGTCGTGGAAGATCGACGAGATCACCATCGACAGGGTTCTTGTGCATCCGGCCCCGGGTGCTCCGGCCGCTCGTATGCCCTTCTGGCATGGCGACGCAGCCGGAAGGCCGCTGGAACTTGGTAGGGCCGTCGGCGAGTTCGTTCGCACGATCGGCACCATGGAGGAGGACCTCGCCCGCAAGACACTTGGCGAGGAGTACGCCCTCGACGACTGGGCGACGGACAACCTGATCAACTTTTTTCGTGATGAACGCCGCGCCACCGGGGTCCTGCCATCGGATCGCAGCATCGTGGTCCAACGCTTCCGCGACGAAATCGGCGACTGGAGAATCGTCGTCCTTTCCCCATTCGGCGCACGCATTCACGCGCCGTGGGCGCTGCTCGCGCGCGCAAAATTGCGAGAACAACTCGCCGCCGATGTCGATGTCCTGTGGTCCGACGACGGGTTCATCTTTCGATGTGTAGACGTCGACACTCCGCCCCCGGTCGATGGCATCTTTCTCGATCCCGCAACGGTGAGCGAAGACATTCTGGATGAGGTCGCCGACTCAGCACTGTTCGCATCTCGATTTCGGGAGGCCGCAGCGCGGTCACTGCTCCTCCCACGGCGCCGCCCCGGCAGACGGACACCGCTGTGGCAACAGCGCAGAAAGGCTCAATCTTTGCTCGAGATCGCCCGCACGTTTGGCACGTTCCCGATCATTCTTGAGACGTACCGCGAGATCCTCCAGGACCACTTCGACATCCCGGCGTTGGAGACGATTCTCCAGGAAGTCGCTGACCACACGGTCACCTTGAGTGTTGTCGACGTGGACTCCCCCAGCCCGTTCGCAACGTCACTCATGTTCGACTTCGTTGCGTCGTTCATGTATGAATACGATGCTCCACTCGCCGAGAAGCAGGCAGCCGCACTCACCCTCGACCGTTCGCTGCTCCAGGAGCTACTGGGAGAACCGGAGTTCCGTGAACTGCTCGATTCGAACGTGATCGCCGACCTTGAACTCGAACTGCAGTGGCTCACGCCCCAACGGGCGATCACCTCCGCCGATTCGCTCCACGATGCCCTGCGCGATCTTGGCCCCCTGACAACGTCGGAGATCGCGGGTCGTGTCGCCCCCGAGGGGGACGCAACAACGTTGACTGACAGTGTGATCGCGGACCGCCGCGCGGTCCAGGTGCGCCACAACAGCCTTGTGAAGGTCGCGGCCGTCGAAGATGTCGCAAGGTTGCGCGACTCGCTCGGAGTTGTCCCACCGGCCGGAATCGCCGACGAATGGCTCGTGCCCCCTGCGCAGCCTCTTCGGGACGTCGTCGGTCGTTACGCCCGCACCCATGGCCCGTTCGACGTTCCGGCTGCGGCGGCCACTCTCGGTCTACCCACCGGTGTTGTCGAGGAGACGCTCGTCGCGCTGAGAAACAACAACCGGGTCGTCGAGGGAACGTTCCGCCCCGGAGGATCCGGCCGTGAGTGGGTCGATCGCGACGTTCTGAGATTGATCAAACGGCGCAGCCTCGCCAAACTTCGCAACGAAATCGAAGCAGTCGATCAACACACCTTTGCGGCCTTCCTCATCGATTGGCACGGCATCGGTTCGACCTCCGCGCACACGGATCGGCTTACAACAATCATCGGCCAGCTCCAGGGCCGTTCACTACCCGCTTCGACGCTCGAATCCGAAGTCCTGGCGGTGCGCATGAACTACAACCCGGCGCACCTCGACGAACTACTCGCCAACGGGGACATCGTCTGGGTCGGTGCGGGAGGATTGGGGGGTTATGACGGTCGGGTACGGCTCCTGCGCCGTTCCGATGTCCACATGCTTGGCCTTCCGGCCACCGTCGAAACACCTGATGACCCGACCCAGCGTGCGATCGTCGACCACCTCAGGGAACACGGTGCATCATTCTTTACCGATGTGTACGGTGCGGCGGGTGGCGGCGACCCGGGCCTCGTTGTTGACGCACTCTGGGCCCTTGCCTGGACCGGGGTCGTCACGAACGATACGCTGCAACCGCTGCGCTCCAGAGTCCACACCCGGGGACGCAAGAGAAGCACCCGTTCGAGACCGCGTCGGATTTCGACTACTACTCCACCGAGCGCAACCGGTCGTTGGTCCCTCGTCGACAGACTCGTCGCAACGGCCCCTCCCGTGACGGAGGAACAACGAGCAACGGCCCTGGTGGACACCCTGCTCGACCGTCACGGAATCCTGACCCGCGACGGCGTCCGTGGCGAAGACGTTCCCGGGGGTTTCTCCCGCCTCTATCCGGTTTTGGCCGCCATGGAGGCAAGCGGACTGTTGCGCCGCGGGTATTTCATCGAAGGCTTGGGAGGCGCCCAATTCGCTCGACCCACGGCCGTCGACCAGCTCCGCGACCGGTCGGCACGGCCCCCGGTCGCGATCAGCGCGACCGACCCGGCGCAACCGTACGGGTCGACACTCCCATGGCCCGAGATGGGATCCGTTGCACCGCAACGTCGGCCCGGCCACGGACTAGCTCTTCTCAATGGTGCCGTCATTGCCTACTGGAACCGCAACGCAAAACACGTTGCAACCCTCGCTGGCGCCAACCCCCGACAGGTCGTGTCGGCGATGCTGACACTCGGTAATCCCGAGGAATTCTCGATCGAGACGGTAGACGGAGTAACTCCACCTGAATCAGTCCTCGCCGCGGCGCTGAACGACGCAGGATTCGCACCAGGCTACCGTGGGTGGACATTGAGACCGGATCGAGCAAAACGATGAGCATTTCTATCAACGACGCCCTGGAATACGCCCGCGACCTCACCGAGCGAATCCGCGTCTTGGCGATCGACGACCCGGAACGAAAGGCCCTCGAAGGCGAATTGGAAGAGTACCGAACTGAAATCCGTCTTGCTGCGAACCGGGGACGTCCCCTGGATGCGCTGCGCAGGGATCTGGAACACATCGCAGAACGAGTCGCCAGCTTCGAAAGCGAACGAATCATTGCACCGTTTGCCGCAACATCCTTCAGTGTCAACGATCCTGAGGCCTATTCGATCCCCATCAATACCGCCATCGATGCAAACAACGCCGACACGCTCGCGACGCTGAGACAGCGTCGGGCCGAGCTCGAGAGGGCAATCGCCATGATCGTGGCGGACTCCGAAACGTCCGGATAACCACGATGATCGGTGCGCCGCAAGGGCGAACGGTGGTCCACTCGTGGTTGAGTGTGCAGGTTCGACGCGGAACCGGGACGCTACCTGGGCGAGACCATTTGGAGATCAGTGAGAATCGGCAGTCGGAACTCGACTCGACCACCGGGACCCGGGAATGCTTCGATCGTGCCACCATGACCCTCGATCAAGCCGCGAGCAATAGCTAGACCCAACCCGGCTCCCCCGGATTCTCTGCGCCGAGAAGTATCGACCATCGAGAAAGAGTCGAACGCCTTGCCGACAAAGTCGTCGGGAAAACCAGGTCCCGAGTCGCAGACGGCGACACACACTGTCGCCCCGACCACGTACGCTTCAACTGTGACGGTTCCATTCTCCCCGGCGTAGCGGATAGCATTCTGGACAAGATTGCGTAACACCCGGCGCAATGCGTCGTCATCGGCGGAGATACGCAATGTCGCCGCGTTCGGTGCAGACAGGGTGACGCCCGCCGATGATGCCGTCGGATGCAGCGCATCGATGGTCTCGTCGATGAGTTCGCCGAGATCGGTTGAGTGCAGCGCAATGGCATACCGCCCGGCCTCAATGGTGGAAAGGGTGAACAGATCCTCGACGAGATGGCGCAACGCATCGACGTCGCATCTCATGGAACGCAAGTATCGAGCCGGGTCAGCGGCGACTCCGTCTTCGAGAGCCTCCACGGCGGCCTGCAATGCGGCCAGCGGGGTCCTGAGATCGTGGCCGATGGCGGCGAGGAACTCCTGACGTTCGCGTTCAAGGTTGCGCCGTTCACGATCCACCGTTGCCAACTCCGCCACCATGGCGTCGAATGCACTCGCAGTCTGTCCAAGTTCGTCGGGACGAGTTACCCCGGTGCTAGTGCCGAGATCCCCGCGACCAACGCGACGCGCCGCCTGCTCCATGCGACGGAGGTCCTCGGTGAGCGGCCGAACGAGCGTGACCGCGAGGATAAGTCCCAGGGCGAGCCCGAACGTCAGCACCACAATGAGCAGTTGCAGATCGTGCACGGCAATGAACATGAGCTTTGCCGTCGCGGCTGCCGCGGCGACGACAATTCCCACGGACGCTCCGGCCAGAAGCACCACGCCAGTTCTCAGCGACCGGAGCCGGCGGGACAACCGCACGACGACACCGCCGACAAGAGCCGTAAGCACGGCGAGGACCGCAAACATCTGGAAGAGGTCCATGCGCTCGGCTGGTGACGGGTTCATCGTCACCTCAAAGACCAACATTGACCCGGCGATCGCTACGACAAGGGCGGCAACAAGTCTCATGGTTCGAAGCGGTAGCCGACACCCCAGACGGTGGTTAACCAACGAGGTGATTCGGCGTCGATCTCAATTTTGCGGCGCAAGCGACGAATGTGAACGGTGACGGTTGAAGGGTCTTGGTAGTCGGGTGATGAGGCCCACACGTCTTCTAGTAGTTCGCCACGGGTGAACACCTTCTTTGGAGATGCCGCAAGATGGGCCAACAACTCAAACTCTTTCGGAGTCAGATCAACGCCTTCCCCGCGGACAACTACGTCGCGTGACTCTTCGTCAATCACGAGGTCGGTGAATTCAAGCCGTCGCGGTGCATTTTCGGGCACCGCCCGGCGCAGCACGGACCGGACTCGTGCGGCGAGTTCACGGGGTGAGAACGGTTTCGTGACGTAGTCATCTGCCCCGAGTTCGAGCCCCATGACACGATCGGGTTCCTCGGTCCGCGCGGTCAACAGGATTACCGGTACATCGGAGACGGCACGCAGCTTCGCCAGGATCTGGAGACCGTCCACATGGGGAAGCATGATGTCAAGAACGACCAGGTCGGGGGACGCCGTTGCGAGGTATTCCAGCGCCTTGGCACCATCTATCTCGGTGTGTACGCCAAATCCATCACGCTCAAGGTATGCCGTGACGACCTCACGGACCATTGGCTCGTCATCGACGACGAGGATCTGCTGCTGCCGATTCATAGTCATGATCATATGGCATAGAACCACGAACCGTACGGACTTGATACCCGTGCCAGTGGGTATTCACACACTGTTCAGATTCACCGCGCTACATGCGAACCGACAGGACAACCCCAACCACCCGCTCCCTGGCGTTCGTTGGGTCGGATTGAGCGTATGTGGCTACCGCAATCGATGCACCGTCCGATGGTTGGGCTACAGAGAACACTACAATCTCCACATGCATGTTTTGATTGCAACTACTGGAGTTCTGTCTCCAGAACCGGCGATTCGCTTCGCCGCTCGACTCGTCGGTGACGGGGGCCGTGTCACGGTCACTACCGTCGTGGAGGTACCCCGGTCGTTCCTCAACCAACTCCGCAGCCAGACGTGGCACCCGCTTGATGAAAGCACGGAAGGCCAGTTGCTCGCCACCGACGAGGCAACCATCGCACGCTACGTCGACGAGCGCGGAACCCGTCTCACCCAGCCCGTTGTTCAGGGACTCCGTGCAGCCGGGCTCGATGCCGAGGCCATCTTTGCGGAGGGAGAGGACCCGGTGCTGGCAATCTCCGTATTGGCCGCGAAAATCGATGCCGACGTCGTGGTGCTCGGGGCGACCCGACAGTTGTTTGATCAATCCGCGTGGGAGAGTGTGTCTGCCCGGATAATGATCGAGTCCGGCAAGCCGGTTCTGGTGCTCCCACCGGAACGCAAGGAACGACAGGCCGACGATCGTGAGGAGATCTAGATGCAGTGGCCAGCAGTACGAACTCCCGACTCGGCGTTTGAGGGTTTACCGGGGTACGATTTCGACGCTCACTACGTCGAGCACAAGGGGGTTCGCCTCCACTACCTCGACGAGGGTGCTGGTGATCCCATCGTCCTTTTCCATGGCGAACCAACCTGGTCCTTTCTGTATCGCAACGTAATCCCACCGCTTGTCGCTGCGGGATACCGGGTGATTGCTCCCGACTATCCCGGGTTTGGGAAGTCCGATAAACCGACCGACCCGGCGTTCTATACCTATGAACGCCACATCGAGTTCATCGAAGC
>JAADIG010000026.1 GCA_013151445.1 Actinomycetota bacterium | reverse complement strand
CGGTCCGGAGAGATGAATCCGGTCAGCCATTTGAAGTACTGCTGCCAGAGGGGGAGGTCCAGTCCATATTTCACCGTGAGCTTCTGGATCACGTTCGCCATACGAGGGTTGAGTTTCAAACGGTCGAGTGGGGAGCCACCGCCAAACTGCACGAGCATGAAAACCAGGGCACTCAGTACGAGCAGGGTGATCATCCCATAAACAAGACGTCTGACGATGTACGCGAACAAAACTGGGCCTCCGGATCGCTCGACTGTGGCGACGAGTATACCCAGACGGAAGGGAAACCGCGTCCCCTTCCGACGAGCAACCCGGCAGCCACAAAAGGGAAGGGACCCGCCGAAACGGGTCCCTTCTCAACATAGTTCCAAAGACGACTTAGATGTCGACCCGGTACCACTGTTCGATATTCCAGGTATGGGATGCCGAGGTTGGGTTGTGCTTAAAGCCACCCACCTCATCGGCCCAGACCGCTGCAGTCACAAGACGTGCATACAGAGGAATGATGACTACCTGATCAGCGAGGATGGTCTCAGCCTCATTGAGCAGAGGAACCAACACCGTTGGGTCTACCGTCTGGTTCAACGCCGTGCGGATCTCAGCAAAACGAGCTGTGTTGTCATCGATCACGGACGATGTTGGGGTACCCCACTGGTAGAAGTTGCTACCGTCGGGTGGTGGAGCGGCAGGATCGAAGACATCAATGATGCCGACCAAGCCAGACAGGCCCGGCGAACCGACCCATGCCCATTCACCAAGGTCCCACTGTCCATTGTCGAGTGTCTCACCAAAGAAGATCTGTGATTCTTCAAGCTGGTTTTCGTACACGATCCCGACAGCGCTGAACATCGTGTCGAACAGCTCAGAGAGCTTGACACGAGCATCGTTGTTGGACGTGGTCGAGAAGACCGTCGAAATGGAATCCTTACCGAGTTCAGTCTTTGCCAACTCCAGGAGCTGCATAGCCTTCTCGGGGTTGTAGTCGTACTGCGCCCATGAGCCCTGAGACAACGTTGGGCTGAATGCCTCAACGAACGAATCAAGTGGCTCGACCTGGCCAGCGAGAATCTCATCAACGATGAGCTGCTTGTCAATCGTGTGGGCTACTGCCTTGCGATAGTTCAAGTTCTCGTTGGACGAATCCGGGTTGCGGATCAGACGTGCAGGACCGAACTGGAAGTTCAGGTGCTCCCACACTGGACCGCTGAGGACCTCAACGCGTGCGCCTTCTGGCTCAAGCTTCTGAAGCTCTTCAATGGTCTCTGATGCAGGTGGCGGCTGAATGACATCAACTTCACGTGCCTTGAAGGCGGTGATGATCGAGTCGGTTACCGGGATGAACCGGAAGATGACACTGTCGAGATATGGCAACTGATCGCCATTCTCCGCCTTCTTCCAGTAGTTGTCATTGCGGACTACCTCAATGAACTCACCCTTTTGCCATTCGCTGAAGATGAACGGACCGGCCGAAACCCACATGGTTTCGTTCCAGTCGTTGAGGAAGTCGGACCCCTCAACGTCATGCTTCGGAATGATGTTCCCAAACAAGAATTCGTAGAGCACCGTTGGGGCGCTCAACGTGTAGGTGAATGACTTCGGACCGACCTCAGTGGAGATAATGTCCTCATAGGTGGTCGTGTCAATGGCGTTATCCGGGTTCATGACCGTATCCAGCGTGAACTGGAAGTCGTCACCCGAGATTGGCACACCGTCGGACCATTGGGCCTCGTCGAGAATCGTGTACCTGACGGTCATAGTGCCGTCAGCGTTCACGGTCACGCCGCCGTTGGTCTCAGTCGGCAGTTCAGTCACGAGTTCTGGAATGAGCTCGAGCGTGAATCCGTCGATTTCCTGTACACCTGCCCAGTAGGACTGGCCGACGATCGACACGATGAAGTTGTCACCACCCGGAACAAATGCGTTCAGAGTCGGTGGCTCCTGGTCATCCGCAACCACGACCGTACCGCCATATGCCGGGCCGGTAGGCGCAGCAGTAGTGGTGGTGGTCACGACTGGTTGTGTTGTCGATGGGGGTGCCGTTGTCGTTGTTGCCGTCGGTCCGGCTGTTGTCGTTGTACTCTCAGCTGATCCGCCGCAGGCAGCTGCGATCAGAGCAAAAGCGAGAAACGCTGCGGACCATACGACTTTGCGGCTTCGCCACAATTGAGTCAAGGGTTGCCTCCTTAAATATCCGTATCGGTTTCCGAACGCCGACCCAGAGCAAGCTCTAGGCGCGTCCCAACCACGTCAGCCACAACGTCGTTAGAGCGAAAACACCCGAAGCAATCACGGTAAGACGATCGAGGTTCTTTTCAACCACGGTCGACCCACCAGCGCCTCCGCCGCCCATACCGCCACCGAACATGTCGGACATGCCACCGCCGCGACCCGCATGAAGCAAGACGAGGAAGATAAGCAAAAGCGAAATCAGGAGATGGATTATTACAACGAACTGTTCCACGTTTCGAAACCCTTTCTCACGCGTGGTCCGCGCACAACGCGAACCCGCAAGCAGGAAGTATCGCCGCGGCCGGGAATTAGGTCAAGTCAACAGGGGCGAAGACCATCGCTTTTTTGCCGCGCAGTCTCAGGATCCCTGGCGCGCCTGAGCCTCAACCGCTGCCGTAGCTGCGGTGATCGCTTCCTGATCACCGAGGTAACGCGACCGTCCACCCGCCAAAGAATCATCGAGTTCATACACAAGTGGGACACCGGTCGGAATGTTCAAACCGGAAATATCCTCATCGGAAATGCCGTCGAGATGTTTGACGAGCGCACGCAAACTATTCCCGTGCGCCACCACCAGGACCGTCCCGACCTCGCGCAGGGCCGGCACTACCGCGTCGTACCAGTACGGCATCATCCGCGCAACAACATCGGCAAGACACTCCGTAGCCGGCGCCAACTCGGGCGGCATCCATGCGTACCGCTCATCGTTGAGGGGGTGGCGGCTATCCCCGCGCTCAAGCGCCGGTGGAGGTATCGAGTACGATCGACGCCAGGCCTGAACCTGCTCCTCACCATGGAGCTTCAACGTCTCGGCCTTGTTCAATCCCTGGAGCGCCCCGTAGTGTCGCTCGTTCAGCCGCCACGACTTACGGACCGGTATCCAATGACGTCCGCTCTCGCGCAACGTGAGATCGAGGGTATCGATCGCCCGACGGAGGACCGACGTGAATGCAACATCGGGAAGAATGTCTTCCTCTGCGAGTGTCCGTCCCGCCGAGAGACCCTCGCGCACACCCTTCTCCGAGAGTTCAACATCGGTCCATCCGGTGAACACGTTCTCGAGATTCCACACGCTCTGGCCGTGGCGCAACAAAACAAGCGTGCTCATACCCAGTATCTCACGATCGACGCAAAGGTATCGGGGTCGAGCGATGCACCTCCGACAAGAGCACCATCAATATCGCGTTTCGCCATCAAACCGGCGATGTTGCCAGGCTTAACTGACCCGCCGTACAGCACCCGGACGTCTTCCCCGACACTGCCCGACAGGTCGGTAACCGTTTCGCGTACAAATGTGGCCATGCCACCCGCATCGTCGGCGCTTGCAGTTTTGCCTGTCCCGATGGCCCAAATCGGCTCATAAGCGATCACCATCGTCGATGTGTCGTCCGGGGATATCCCCTTCAACCCTGCCCTAATCTGCGAGCCGACCTTGTCCTTGGTGGCACCGGCATCGTACTCTTCGGCCGTCTCCCCCACACAAAGAATCGGTGTCATGTCGGCAGCAAGGACGGCTCTCACCTTCCTATTGACATCTCCGTCGGACTCGCCGAAAATCTGCCGCCGCTCGGAATGACCGACAATGACGTACCGCACGCTGAGTTTCTTCAACATCGGCGCCGAAACCTCGCCGGTATAGGCCCCCGACTCTTCCCAATGGCAGTTCTGGGCGCCAAGATAGATCATCAGGCGATCCGCTTCAATCACGGTTTGGGTCGAGCGAAGTGCGGTGAATGGTGGTGCGACCACAACGTCGACCCGATCGTGGTCAGCAAAATCAAGCCGCAAACTCAACTTTTGCACCATCTGAATCGCATCGAGATGCGTCGCGTGCATCTTCCAATTCCCCACAATGAGGTTCTTACGCATGATCACTCCACTGTTCGAGGGCTGCAATGCCCGGCAGTATCTTGCCTTCAAGGTACTGCAATCCCGCTCCCCCGCCACTCGAGACATGAGAGACGTCGGTTTCGCGACCCAGCATCCGGATCGCGGCTACCGAATCACCACCGCCGACGACCGTGAAACCATTGCACGACGCAACTGCGTCCGCCACGGCGGCAGTCCCCGCTCGGAACGCCTCCCACTCGAATACACCCATCGGTCCGTTCCAAAATACTCTTTCCGCGGCCGTGACAACGTTCGAGAACTGGGCGGAAGCCTCGGGTCCGATATCGAGACCCATGGAGTGTTCCGGGATGGCGGTCCCCGAGGCAAGCTCATTCGATGCATGCTCGGCGAAGGACTCTGCAACCACGAAGTCTGCGGGAAGCAGAATCTTGCCACCGTGCTCACCCTGGAGGAGGCCACCAACTTCGTCCAGCATTGATTCCTCGACCAGCGAATCACCAACCTCGTATCCCGAAGCAGCGAGAAGCGTGAAACACATGCCGCCACCCACGAGCATCATGTCAACCTTCGGAAGTAGGTTCTTCATGACAGCAAGCTTGTCGGACACCTTGGCGCCCCCAAGGACAACCACGTAGGGACGGTCGGTGTCGTCGAGGAGTTCATCGAACGCGGCTATTTCCTTAGCAAGCAGAAGCCCCGCTGCCGATCGCAGCCGCTGGGCCACTCCCACATTTGATGCGTGGGAACGATGCGCCGTCCCAAAGGCATCGTTGACGAACACATCGCCGAGTTCGGCCAGCGCCACCCCGAGGGCACTGTCGTTTGTCACCTCCCCCGGCTCGAACCGGGTATTCTCCAGAACCACAACAGTATCGGGATCCGACTCAGCGATCGTCCGTTTCACCGCTGGCCCGACGACTCCCGGCGCCAACATCGTTGGAAAGTCACCGAGCTGTCCAAGCCGATCTGCGATCGGCGCCAGCGACAAACTGGCTTCATGACCATTCGGCCTCCCAAGGTGGCTGCAAACCACAACCTTTGCGTCGCGTGCGCGTAACGCCACGATCGTCGGCAGACTCGCCAGAATTCGAAAATCGTCCGCAACCGCTCCGTCATGGAGGGGCACGTTCAGGTCGGCACGGACCAAAACCGTCCTCCCCGACACGTCGAGATCGTCAATCGTCGGAAGTGTCACGGTCGCCTCAGCCCAGACGACCCACGAGGTCAACAAGACGACTCGAATAGCCCCACTCGTTGTCGTACCATCCAAAGACCTTGACCATCTTGGCGCTCACCATCGTGAACTCCGAGTCGAAGACCACGGATGACGGATCACCGATAATGTCCGAAGATACAATCGGGTCGGTGGTGTACCGGATGATTCCCGCATAGGCTCCGTTGCCCGCGGCCTCGAATGCATCGTTGACGGCCTCGGCTGATACATCCTGCTCCACGGTGACAACGAGGTCGGTGATCGACCCGTCAGCTACCGGCACGCGCAGCGCCTTGGCTTCGAAACGACCCGCCAGTTCGGGCAGCACCTTGCCGATAGCCACGGCAGCACCGGTTGACGTCGGAATGATATTGGCGGCAGCGGCCCGCCCGCGACGTGCATCCGGGTGGGGAAGGTCGAGAATCTTCTGGTCGTTGGTGTATGCGTGCACCGTTGTGAACATGCCCTGGACGATGCCGAAGTTCTCGTGCAACACCTTCACCATGGGAGCTACACAGTTGGTCGTGCACGACGCGTTGGAGATGATCTTATGCGATGCAGGATCCAGGCCCGCATCGTTCACACCGAGGACAACGGTGTAGTCGGGATCGCCTACGGGAGCGGAAACAATCACATGGTTCGCCCCCGCGGTGCGGTGCTTGGACGCCGTTGCATGTGTGCGAAACACCCCGGTCGACTCGATCACTACGTCGACACCCAACTCGCCCCATGGGAGGTTCTCCGGGTCACGTTCAGCAAAGACCTTGAACGAATCGCCGTCAACATCGAGGCCATCGTCAGTGACGGTGACATGGCCACCGAACTTGCCGTGCACTGTGTCGTGTTGGAGGAGGTACGCCAACGTTTTTGCATCGGTGAGATCGTTCACTGCGACGACATCGATGTCGGCACCTGACTTGATTGCTGATCGAAAGAAATTTCTCCCGATTCGGCCGAAGCCGTTGATCGCTACCTTCATGACACCCTTTCATGGTGCTCGTTGTTACAGATATGTGACGAGCTGGCTCAGCACGTTGCCAAGCTTCACTGCGTCATGTTGCGGCCAGTCCATGGACGCATCCACGATGTCGTCAAGGACGACATGGACGCCGAACGTTTCAAGAATGCTGACGTCAACCTCAAGCGCGGTGTGAGGTGCGGGAATATCAAAACCCTCATTGTGGGCGACGATAGCATTCGGTGGTCGGACTCCAGCCAGGCGAAGCAGCGCACCGAGGTGGTCCGCGATATCCATCCCCAGCGTCTCACCGTCCTGGGTGTAGAGGTTTGCGACGTAAACCACGGAAGCCTTTGAATCCTCAATAGCTCCTACGATCCCGGGCACGGCCAACGTCGCGATCGTGGAGGTAAACAGGCTTCCCGGACCGAGCACGATCTGGTCGGCGGCGGCGATCGCCGCCAGCGCCCGTGGATTGGCACTGGCCTCGGGTGTCACGCGGATCTCGTCAAACGGGCCGACGGTCTTGGTGATCACCGCCTGACCACGGAACTCCTCACCGTTGCGTTTGGCGACAAGAACGAGACGATTTCCACAGACAGGGATCACCTCGCCCACCGCACCGAGGAGCCGTTGTGCGGCACGCAATGCCGCGTCGAACTCTCCCTCGATGTCGGCCAGCGACGCCAGGATCAAGTTGCCCAACGAATGCCCGCCGACGTCACCTGCTTCGAAACGGTATTCAAACAGGCGGCGCCACACGGTTTCGTCCGGGCTCATGGCAACCAAACATTTTCGAATGTCCCCCGGGGGAGGGATATCAAGCGCAGGCGCCAGCCGGCCCGATGAACCCCCGTCATCAGCGACGGTCACGATTGCGGAGAGGGTCCCCGCATACCCGATGGCGCCGCGCAATACCTGCGCCATACCGTGGCCCCCGCCGATCGCAACGACGCGTGGCCTCGTCGGGTCGTTCTCGAAACCCGCGAGCATCAGTTCGGTGTCGACATCGAGCTCTCTCATACGTTGGTAGCCGCGACATCGCGATGGTGGATCGTTGTCAGCCTGCCACTAGCGGTGAGGTGCTTACCAATCGCCTCCACCATGGCGACCGATCGATGTCTACCACCGGTGCAACCGATCCCGATGGTGAGGTAGAGCTTGCCCTCGGCCTCGTAACGAGGGATAAGAAAGTCGAGCATCTCGGTGGCCTTCTGGAGGAACTCACTTGCGTCGTCCGTCGAAAAAACATACTCCGCAACAGCCCGGTCTCGACCGGTCAGCTTGCGCAGCTCATCAACCCAATGTGGGTTCGGCAAGAACCGTACGTCGAACAACACGTCGACCACGCTGGGTGTCCCGTGTTTGAACCCGAAGGAGATCACTTCGATTTGTAGTCGTCGGCTCGGTGTGAACTCCTCAAACGCCGCACCAACCTTGCGACGGAGTTCGTGGACGTTGAGATTCGAGGTGTCGATGACGATGTCGGCGTCACCGCGGATCGGAGCCAACATCGCACGCTCGGTCGCAATCTTCTCGGACAGCGGTCCACCCTCCACAGGGTGTCGACGGCGGGTTTCTTCGAATCGGCGAATCAGCACTGCATCGGTCGCATCGAGGAACAGCACGGTGATGCGTATCCCACCGGCGCGCAGAGTGTTCAACGCCGACTCCAGGTCCTCTGCTGTTAACCCTCCGCGGCTGTCGACCACGATTGCGATATGTCCGCGTTCACTGTCGGGTCCACCGAGACTGTCGACAACGGCGGGAACAAGATCTGCGGGCAGGTTATCAACCACGAAGAAGCCGGAATCCTCAAGAGCGTTCGCCGCCTGAGAACGCCCGGCACCGGACATACCGGTGAGGATGATGACATGTGGCCGACGCATAGTGTCCCTTCGTGTGCTCCCCCAAGTGTTGCCGAACTTCACCCGCGGGGCAAGGTCCGCTGTATTGACGCTTTTCCGGCGTGAAGTTCGTCGAACAGATCACGAGCGACGGAGGCCGGGATGACCTCAGCAAGCTGATCGACCGTTGCGTCACGCATTCGTTTAAGCGACCCAAATTTTCGCAACAGATCCTTGCGCCGTTTCGCCCCAACACCCGGAACACCGTCGAGCAGCGAATCGACCATGCCCTTTCCGCGAATGGTGCGATGGTACGTGATGGCGAATCGGTGAGCCTCGTCACGCACCCGCTGGAGCAGATACAGCGCCTCGTCGCGTCGCGGTATCTGGAGGGGTTCGGATCGCCCGGGGAAATAGACTTCCTCAAGACGTTTCGCAAGTCCGATCACCGGGATGGAGAGCCCGAGTTCGTCGAGCACCTTCACCGCTCGGCCGAGTTGGCCCGGTCCCCCATCTATGACGATCAACGACGGCGGGTACGAAAACTTCGCTCCTTCCTCTCTCGGGGCGTCCCGCTGCGCTAGGTAAGCAACGAATCGTCTGCGCAACACCTCTTCCATCGACGCAAAGTCGTCCTGGCCATCGATGGTCTTGATCTTGAATCTCCGGTACTGGTTCTTCTTTGGCAGGCCATCCTCGAACACCACCATCGACGCAACGGTGAAGGTGCCCTGGATCGTGGAGATGTCGTAACACTCGATTCGCAGCGGTGGTTGGGGAAGTTCGAGATGCTCCTCGAGTCCGCGCAGCGCCTTGGCGCGGGCATTGTGATCGCTGCTGCGGCGCAGACGATGGCGCGAGAACTCCTCGCGAGCATTCGCCGATCCCGTTTCCATGATCCGTCGCTTTGCACCGCGCTGAGGCACCTTGAGCCGAACCGGTCCGCCGCGGCGCTGACTCAGCCAGGTCCTCCAAAGATCAACGTTGTCGGGTTCGATCGGCAGCAGTACTTCTGCCGGAGGTTTGTCATCCGCATACACCCGTTCAAGAAGCACACCCATCATCTCGGCATCGGTAACATCCTCAACCTTGTCCAGAATGACCCGTTTCCTTCCCCGAACCCGACCCAGACGCACGTGGAGGACAACAACGCTCGCCTCAAGTTCGTCCTGGTCAACCGCGATCACATCGAACGTCTCTCGCCCTTGGGTGACGAGCTCCTGTTTTTCCAGAACCCTGATAACCGCTCCGCGTTGATCGCGTAAACGCGCCGCACGTTCGTACTCCTGTGTGGCAGCGGCGTCCTCCATCTGCGCGGTGAGGTTTGCGAGCAGCTCGGTATCGTGGCCCTGGAGGAACCGGGCCATTCCGTCCACGTGGGCCTCGTACGCTTCGGGAGTGACTTCGTCGACACACGGCCCGCTGCACCGATCGATATGGAACAAGAGGCAGGGTGAACCAAGCGACCTGTGGTTAGCGAACTTCGAGTCCTTGCAGGTGCGCACCGGGAACGTGCGCAGCAACAAATCCAACGTGCCCCGTATCGCATAGGCGTGCGCATAGGGGCCGAAGTACTGCACCTCCTTGCGCCGACGACCCCTCATGACCTGGGCCTTGGGCCACTCCTCATTGCGTGTGAGCGCAAGATACGGGAACGACTTGTCATCAACGAGCCGGATGTTGAACCGTGGCCGATGCTCCTTGATCAGGGCATACTCCAACATGAGGGCCTCAACCTCGGTGGTGGTCACGATCCAGTCGAGGTCAGCGGCCGCCGCAACCATGGCATGTGTACGAGGATGAAGATCCCGACCGAAGTAGTTGGCAACTCGCTTTCTCAGCGATTTTGCCTTCCCGACATAGAGCGGCTGCTGGTTCTCGTCGCGGAAAATGTACGCACCGGGCGAGTCAGGGATTGAGGACGAGGCCGGACGTTGCACCATGCGTTCCATGGTAGATACCTTGTGTGTCACACAAGGCGTGCATCACAATTACGAGTTGGGACGAAGTCTCGCGGCCTCGAAGATGGTGTCGACCGCGTTTTCATCGGAGACACTCACAAGTGCCCGACTGCGGATTTCGTCGAGGTCGGTTGGCAGCATCCAATCGGGCACTGCGGCGTAGATTTCCAACTCCGGTAGGGCATCGCGCACGGCACCCATCGATGGTGCCTCAACGAGACCCCACACCCGGCCAGCGCCGTATTCGTAAGCAACAAGATGTTCGTTCATGGTGAATCTCCCGTGACGGTTACTCCTTTATCGGCGCGGCTGTGGGAAATCTTTACACCACTCGTACCCACCGAAACCCGACAAGACGTGGAAAGTGCTGCTGTCCGGCGAGAACGGGATCCCGGGAGATTGCTGCCTCTGCGAACCCGTGCTCGACCATACGAGTCAGCATCCAGCCGTGCTGGGCCGCCGCTGTCACGATATCCCCCATGGGCCGATGGTGGAACACCATGGAACCGGGACCGGCCGGTTCATCGGAACGGGACCGACCAAGGTATGGTCCCCATCGCCACAGGTATTCGCCGTCACTCACGTCATAGATGGGTCCCGAACCGGGGGCGGTGAAAGCCGGATGATTCGAAACCACGACGAACCACCCACCGGGTTCGACAACGCGGGCAACCTCAGCGAAGAACCTCTCGATGTCTTCGACATGTTCAAGCACCAGCACGGCGAATGCACCGGTCGCACAGTCTGTTCGCAAGGGGTCGAGGCCGGGAAGCTCAGCCTGCAACACCGGCATCGTGTTGAGCGCTTCTCCGAGCAGCACCAACGAACTATCCACACCCATGATGGTGCCACCTACCAGCCGAGCACCCTGCCCCTCTCCACAGCCAAGGTCAAGCACGAGCCCTGTCGTCGACGTACCGGCAAGCTCGCCCAACAAGGGGAGCACGTCCTCTTGATACGCCGGATCGCGGACTATCTCGGTCTTCCACCATCGAGCGAGGTCATCCCAACTCGTCATACGGGAGCAACCGTGTTGCGGGTAGCTCGCTTGCCGGTACCCACCCAGTGTCGACCTTCAACCACCGTGGCGACTCCGATTGCGAGGACCAGCGCAAACGCGGGACTCCACCCAATCTCGATCTGCCATTCGTTTGCCCAGCTGAGCGCGACGAGCACCCCGACGCCTAGCGAAGTTGCAACCTGCGACCTTGACGATCGATCAACAATGACACCGACCGCTAGGAGCGATACGGCAACTTCATGCGACATGGCATGCGGAGAACCCAACACAAAAACAACCGACGTGAAGGCCATCAGGGTGCCAATGTCCGATTCGTTGCGCCACAGCCATATAACCGCCACCCATAGCACTCCCGCAAGACCGATCGCCGCGATCACGAGGGCGTTCCTTGAACCACCTGTCAGGTTCTGCGCGAAACCCAAGAAGGAACTCGATGACACGCCGTTCAACACAGCGTCCGCGTTTCCGAAGCTGATCGCCTGACGAATCCAAACCCCTAACCAGCCAACCCCCGCAACCATGGTATTGACGGCCCCGAACACTGCCGCTCCGGCCAACGCACCAACCAGCAGACGGTTTTTCCGAGCGAGCATCCAGACCAGCAACAACGGTACGCCAAATGTCGGTTTGAACAGGAGCACGCTGCCCACCAGGCCGGCCGTAATCTCGCGCTCCGCAACCAGCAAACGCCACACCCCCACAAGGACCAACACCGTGAACGCGGTGTTGTTGCCGCCGCTCACGGCCTTGAAAGTCGACCAGAACAGCAAGGACACACCCACCACGAGAGCCCAGTGTCTGTCAAACAACTTGGGCAGCAGGGGACGAACTAACCACGCAGCAGCCAGCCAAGAGACCAACATGAGAGCGGTGTAGATCACCGCCGCGGTCTTGAACGGCACCGTAGCAAACACCCCGAACACTGTCGCAACTATCGGCGGATAGGAGAAATACCAGAACAGCCCATCGTCACTCTCGGTGAGGAATTGCTGCATCTCGCGTTGAGTTCCCGTGTCGTACAGGGCCGAATAGTCACCGGTGTTAGCGATCGACCCGGCACCGTAGAACGCACCGAAGTCACCCCCCGGAGGTAGGTCGCCGGCAGCAGGAATATCGAGCCCAAGCGGTTTGGAGATGATCACAGCCGCAACGACCACCAGCAGGATGACACCGAAGCGGCGCAACCAGCGATCAACCACTGGGTACCAACGTCTTGTCCACGACGCTCTCCCCCGCGATCCATCCCGGGAGTTCGCGCAGGACAAGGCTGCCGATGATCATCGCCATGACAAAGCTTGGCGCCCAGCCGAGAGCGATCATGGCCAGCCCGAACCAGGAGACGAAGTCCATCACAAACAGCCAGTGACCGACCGGCTTCCTGGCCCGCTGGACCAGCACAGCCACCGGCAATAGAAGCACCGCGATTTCGTGCGACATGGCATGGGCACTCCCCCAAATGGACGCCACCGCAAACACCGCCATCAGAGTGCCGAGGTCAACACCCGGACGCGACCACACCCATGCGGTACCGAGCCACACCATGACCAGTAAGCCGGCGGCGACGATCGTGTACCAGGTCCATTGCGCCTTCGAAAAGTTCTGGGCAAAACCGAGGATCGAACTCGCGGCGGGACCGTTGATGATCGCGTCCTTCTCCCCGAAACGCTGCGCCTGGTCCCACCAGGGAATGATCCAACCGATACCCGCGAGCGCAGAGTTCACCGCAAAGTACACCGCACCACCCATGAGCCCCCCGCCCAACGCCCGCCACCTTCGGGAGACGAACAGGACCGCTAGGAAGGGAAGACCGAACGTGGGTTTGAACAACAGTAGAGACGCTACCAACCCCGCAGACAGCTCTCGTTCCGACTCCAGGAGACGCCAAATGACAACTAACAAAAACAGTGTGAAGGCGGTGTTCGAACCACCGACGATCACCTGTCGCATGGGCCAGAACCCCAAGGCAATAAGTAACGCTCGCTCCGGTGAGGCCTTGATCTTCGGGAGCAACGTGCCACCGATCGCGATCGCTGCGAGTAGCGCCCCGAACATAAACAGGAGATGGATTGCGTAGGCCTGCACATAGGGCAAGTTGGCCAAGACGCCATAGGTCATAGCCACCGCCGGCGGGTAACTGAAGTACAGGAATCGACCCCCCTCCATCGGGGTGCCTTCGGTTTGGGCTGCGAGTTGGGCATCCTCGGTGTAGAGCACTTGGTAGTCGCCCTCGTTGGCAAGCATGCCAGCCCCGTAGAACGCCGTGAAGTCGCCACCAAGTCCCTCGTCGCTTTGCGAAGTGAGCGCTGGCCAGAACGGAGCAAAAACTGACGACACTACGAGGGCGATTAGGAGGGCGCGCCCGTAGGTCTGCTTTCTCCAATCGGTCAGGAGTCTCGTCATGCTCTATCCCTTCGACGCCCCCAGGGTAGGAGCCGCGCGGTGTTTCGTGACACACTTCTCATCGATCAGCTCGCACCGACGGCGTCGACGAGCGACCTACGTAGAGATTCGGACGAACTAGCGGCGGTCTTTAGTCCGAGCTTTCGCCCGGCAGTAACCCCTTCAGGAATTGCCCCGTGTAGGAGCTCGCAACTGTCGCAACCGCCTCGGGTGTGCCCTCGGCGACGATGGCGCCACCACCCTCACCCCCTTCGGGTCCCAGGTCGATAATCCAGTCGGCGGACTTGATCACGTCCAGGTTGTGTTCAATGACAATGACCGTGTTGCCGGTGTCGACCAGTCGTTGGAGAACCCCGAGAAGTTTCCTGATGTCTTCGAAATGCAGACCAGTGGTTGGCTCGTCGAGGATGTATACCGTCTTGCCGGTTGCCCGCTTCCCCAACTCCGATGAGAGCTTGACCCGCTGCGCTTCGCCACCGGACAAGGTTGTGGCGGGTTGGCCGAGACGGATGTAACCAAGCCCGACGTCGTACAGGGTCTGCACGATACGGTTGATACGCGGTTGATGTTCGAAGAAAACGAGGGCATCCTCCACCGAAAGGTTGAGCACATCGCTGATGGAATGGCCCTTGAACTTCACGTCCAGCGTGTCGCGGTTGTATCGCAAACCGTTGCAGGTATCGCATGGCACATACACATCGGGGAGGAAGTGCATCTCAATGCGCAACGTCCCGTCGCCCTTGCATACCTCGCACCGCCCACCCGCGACATTGAAACTGAACCGCCCGGGTTTATACCCCCGCGCACGGGCGTCGGGTGTTGCTGCGAATAGCTCGCGGATCCGGTCGAACATCTTCGTGTAGGTGGCCGGGTTGGATCGAGGTGTCCGCCCAATCGGCGCCTGGTTGATGTTGATGACCTTGTCGAGCTGGTCGATGCCTTCGATGCTGTGATGTTTTCCCGGGAGGGAACGGGCACCGTGCAACTCGGCGTGCAAAGCCCGCGAAAGCGTCTGCTGAACAAGACTTGATTTCCCGGAGCCGGACACCCCGGTAACCGCGACAAACATGCCAAGAGGTATGTGCACATCGATTCGTTTGAGGTTGTTCTCCGCGGCCGCCCGAACGACAAGCTCGCGACCGTCGCCGAGACGACGCGACCCGGGAATGGGGATGCTCCTCTTCCCCGCGAGATATTGGCCCGTGATCGACGCGGCGTTGCGCATTACCTGTTTGGGTGTGCCCTCGGCGATGATCGCCCCGCCATGCTCCCCGGCACCCGGCCCGATATCGACGATGTAGTCCGCAATCCTCATCGTCTCTTCGTCATGTTCGACAACGATCAGCGTGTTGCCGAGGTCGCGCAGCCGCAGCAGCGTTTCGATGAGACGCTGGTTGTCCCGCTGGTGGAGGCCGATCGATGGTTCGTCAAGAATATAAAGAACACCGACGAGGCCAGATCCAATCTGGGTGGCGAGCCGGATACGCTGCGCCTCACCACCGGCGAGTGTTGCCGCAGAACGCATGAGATTCAGATAGTCGAGGCCGACATCGATCAAGAAGTTCAGTCGCTCACGGATCTCCTTGAGCACAAGGCCAGCGATCGCGGTCTCTCGATCGGTGAGGGCAAGGTCGAGAAAGAACTGCCGCGCCTCACGCAGCGGCATCACCGACACATCGAAAATGGAACGCCCGTCCACGGTCACGGCGAGCGAAACCCCGTTGAGGCGGGCACCCTCGCAGGTGACACACGGCACTTGGCGCATGAACTCGGCGTATTGGGCTCTGGAACCATCGGATTCGGCGTTGGAGTATCTTCGCTCGAGCCACGGGATCACACCCTCATATTCCGACTGGTAACGCCGCTCCCGGTTGAACCGGTTGGTGTAACGCACCTCGTACGGTTTACCGCTTCCACCGTGAAGCACGATCCGCTGGGCGGCTTCGTCAAGGTCCTCGAACGGGGAGTCGGGATCGATGTCCTCTTCTCGACACATTGCCTCAAGAAGCCGTGAGTAGTACCGCATCCGATGCCTGCCGGACCAAGGGGCAATAGCGCCATCAGACAACGCCCGGTGCGGGTGAGGGATGACGAGGCTGGTATCGACCTGGAATCGGGTGCCCAGACCCGAGCAGTCGGTGCACGCCCCGTAGGGGCTGTTGAACGAAAAGTTGCGGGGCTGCAAGTCCTCGAACGACAGGCCGCAGTCTTCGCAGGCGAGATGCTGGCTAAACGTCATGGGCGGGCCATCCACGATATCAACGACCGCGATGCCCTCGGCGAGTTCCAATGCCGTCTCCAGCGACTCGCTGAGACGTCGTTCGATGCCCTCTTTGCTCACGAGACGATCGACGATGACCTCGATCGTGTGCTGGAAGTATCGGTCGAGCTTGAGATTGTCGGTGAGGTCGTGCACTTCGCCGTCGATCCTTGCCCGGCTAAAACCGTCCTTGGCAAGGTCCTTCAGGAGGGTCTCGAATTCTCCCTTACGTCCCCGCACGATGGGGGCGAGCACCTGAAATCGTGTTCCCTCGTCGAGCTGGAGTACTTGATCGACGATCTGTTGCGGCGTTTGCTTCGCAACAACCTTTCCACACTTCGGGCAGTGGGGTATGCCGATGCGGGAAAAAATCAGACGGAGATAGTCATGGATCTCGGTCACGGTCCCTACCGTCGACCGCGGATTGCGCGACGAGGTTTTCTGGTCGATCGAGATCGATGGTGACAAACCCTCGATGAAGTCAACCTCGGGTTTGTCCATCTGGCCGAGGAACTGACGCGCATACGCCGAAAGGCTCTCCACGTACCGGCGTTGACCCTCGGCGTAGATGGTGTCGAAAGCGAGAGACGATTTACCCGAGCCGCTGATCCCGGTGAATACAATCAGCCGATCGCGCGGAAGTTCAACATCAAGATTCTTGAGGTTGTGCTCACGAGCACCGCGAATAACGATCTTGTTGCTTGCCAAAGGTTTGATCTCCGTCCTTACCAGCCCACCGGTAGCGTGGTGGCGGCGTGCCCTAATTGTAGTGAGTGCCTATGACACGAACGCCGTGCCACGGGAGCTATTTCAAAGCGTCCGCCATCTCGCGAAGCTCTCTCTTCAATTCGTTGACCTCATCGCGCAGGCGGGCCGCATACTCGAATCGGAGCTCGGTGGCGGCTTCATGCATTTCCTCCTCCAGGCTCTGGATAAGCCTACGAAGATCGTCGTGAGGGAGATCAAGCGGAGGGCGCTCCTTCACCTCACGTGAACGTCGATCCGCCGATGATCCGGTCGAGCTCGAAAGCAGTTCGAGAATATCCGAGACGCGTTTGCGGATCGTCTGCGGGTCAATGCCGTGCTCCTCGTTGAAGTCACGTTGTAGACGGCGACGCCTGTTCGTCTCGTTGAGCGCGTACTGCATCGATCTGGTGACCTTGTCTGCGTACATCAGCACCTGCCCGTCGACGTTGCGAGCGGCCCTTCCGATCGTCTGAACGAGCGATGTCTGGGAACGCAGGAATCCCTCCTTGTCGGCATCGAGGATGGCAACCAACGACACCTCGGGCAGATCCAACCCCTCTCGCAACAGATTGACGCCTACCAGCACGTCATACTCTCCAAGACGTAGATCACGCAGGATCTGGACACGTTCGAGTGTGTCGATATCCGAATGCAGATACCGGGCCTTCAATCCAGACTCCAGCAGGTAGTCGGTGAGGTCTTCGGACATTTTCTTGGTGAGGGTCGTCACCAGAACACGCTGCTCCTTCTCCGCACGCAGCGTTATCTCGTGCATGAGATCGTCGATCTGTCCCTTGGTGGGCCGGACGATGACCTCGGGATCGACAAGCCCGGTGGGGCGAATGATCTGTTCGACGACTTGGTCCGAATGCTCCAACTCCCACGGCGACGGTGTGGCGGACAACAGAACGGCCTGCGGGACCTTGTCGAACCACTCCTCGAAACGCAACGGGCGGTTGTCGAGCGCCGAGGGGAGCCGAAAGCCATGTTCGATGAGAACGTCCTTGCGGCTTTTGTCGCCAGCGTATTGCCCGTGGATTTGCGGGATTGTGACATGGCTCTCATCAATGACGGTGATGTAATCATCGGGGAAATAATCAAGCAACGTGAACGGGGTCTCGCCCGGTTCACGGCCGTCGAGATACCGCGAGTAGTTCTCTATCCCGGAGCAGTATCCGGCTTCGCGCATCATCTCCATGTCATACGCAGTACGCATTCGCAGTCGTTGAGCCTCAAGAAGCTTGCCCTCATCTTCGAGTTCAGCAAGCCGTTCCTGCAGTTCGATCTCGATCTTTTCGATGGCTTCGACAAGCCGCTCCTGATCAGTGACGTAGTGAGTTGCGGGATACACCCACAGTTCGGTGAGTTCTTCGAGCACCTCCCCGGTAACGGGATTCATCTTCAGGATCCGATCGACCTCGTCCCCGAAGTACTCGACCCGGTAGATGTACTCGTCGTATGCGGGGAAGATCTCCAACGTGTCACCACGCACACGGAAGCGGCCGCGGACCAGGCTTATCTCGTTGCGTTCGTACTGAATGTTGACCAGACGTTTCACGGACTCCTGGAGGGCAAACTCCACACCACGGATCAACCGCAACAGTTGGCCCTCATAATGATCCGGCGAACCGAGGCCGTAGATTGCACTCACCGATGCAACGATGATCACGTCGCGCCGGGTCAGTAACGCGGCGGTTGCCGAGTGCCGCAAACGATCAATCTCGTCATTGATCGTCGACTCCTTCTCGATGTAGGTGTCGCTCGACGCAATGTACGCCTCCGGCTGGTAGTAGTCGTAGTAGCTCACAAAATATTCGACGCGATTCTCGGGAAAAAACTCACGGAACTCGTTTGCGAGCTGCGCGGCCAAGGCCTTGTTTGGCGCCAGGACCAGCGTTGGTCGCTGCACCTGCTCGATTGTCCACGCAATCGTGGCGGATTTACCCGACCCGGTGATACCAAGGAGAGTCTGAAATCGGTCCCCACGTTCAAGACCCTCGACGAGTCGACTTATCGCCTCGGGCTGATCACCGGCAGGTTGGAAATCGGAGTGAATCTTGAATGGCTGCATCAATGTCATCGTACAGACCGACAGTGACAAAAACTCCGCCGCGACAACATCGCCAGACTACGACGCGTCCGCGACAATCTTGCGCCAGACTTTGCTTGCACGCTCTTGGAGTGTCCCTAGATCACTGTCGTTCACAATGACGTGGTCGGCTATCTCGAGCCATTCTGCGCGTTCGGGTTGTTGTCGCGCTCGCCGTATCGCATCAACACGATCCATCCCCCGCTCCTGTGCCCGATCGAGTCGCACGTCAAGGCTGGCATCGACGAACACGACCGTCCACTCCCCGGCGAGAGGTAACACGATCGGGACTTCGACGACGACGGGTCCGGTGATGCCGCTCGCCCGGTGTTGTATGGCACTTGCGATCGCCGGGTGGGTGAACGACTCAAGCGCCGCAAGCTCTCCCGGGTCAGCGAACACGATGCTGGCAAGTGCTGCCCGATCTATCTCTCCCCCGGTGGTGAGGACGTCCGGCCACCGGCTCGCCACCGCGTTCCATGCTGCACCCCCGCGAGCGAGGACTTCGTGCCCGACACGGTCCGCCTCAATCGCCGTTGCGCCCATCGTGGCGAACAGTTTCGTCACCGCCGACTTGCCCGCGCCAATACCGCCACACACAAGGACCCGGACATTGCTCGTTTCCGCCATGGGTCGACTGTACTCTCTGATCATGATTTCCGGAGACACATCCCAGGCGTTGCCACCTACCGATGCGTGGGAGTTGCGTTTCGACTGGATCTTGTCCGTTTTCATGTGGCTCGCGTTCGTCTTTGGAGTGGCTCTCGCCAACGCTGCCGACATTCGCCCCACGACGTTGGTGTGGAGTGCAGGTGTCACCGGGTTGTATGCAACGATCCTGCAAGTCATGCCGCGCCAGGCCCGCCGACAACAGTGGGTCGGCGAGCTTGTCGCACTTATTGGGATCGGTGTGGCGATTTGGTCGATCTCAATCACCAACGGGATCGACTCACCGTTCCTCATATTCCTTGCCGTGCCCACGGTGTACGCGTCTGGTGTTCTGGGATTCCGCACCGGTATCGAGACGGCGATCCTTTCGACTGCAGGTTTGATGTTCGTTGCGACCTCGCTTGGACAGTCCATGTTCGGCACCCAAACCCTGCAGGCGGGGTTTCTCTACGTTCTCATATCAGTCACCTTCGCACAGGGCCGCCGATTGGTCAGCGAAGGGCAGGTCCGACAGGATGAACTCATCGCCGAGAACGCCGCGGCACAGCAACGAATGACTCGCCTCGCAACGGCCCACAACCTGCTCACAAGCCTGGGAGACTTGGCAACGGTGTCCGAACTCAACCCGATGTCGGTCGGTGACGCGGCGTTGCGAGATCTCGCCGCAGCGGTTCCGTTTGCCCGGGGGGTCGTCTCCATCACAGGAGAAGATGGATACACCGTCGTGGCAGAACGCGGCCCCGAGGACGCCCTGGGCACTCCACTCTCGTACACCGTCAGCCTGGGTGAGAGGACACTCGGCCGGCTGGAGCTCTGGCAATCTCCCGAGACCAGTATCACCCACCACCAAGAGTTGATCCTGGAGACTCTGCGGCCACTTGCTCTTGCATTCGACAACATTGTGCTCTTGCGCGAGATCGCTCGGCGTGCCGTCGTCGAAGAGCGAACCCGGGTTGCCCGTGACCTCCACGACAACATCGGTCCGGGCCTCGCTTCAATCGGTCTCGGCATCGACATGGCGATGATGGACACGTCGACGTCTGAAGGTGGTATTAGGCACCTGGATTCGCTGCGCTCAAATGTTGCCATGCTCGTTCAAGCGGTTCGGGAGACGGTGGAGGATCTCCGTTCTCCAACGCTCGAAAGCCTCTCCGATCACGCCCACTCTCTGGGATACGACATCGGTTCACCCGGTCCGGCCCTGAGTATCGAACTACGCGAACGCCGAACGCCCCCGACAGCCGTGGCGTCGGAGATCAAGGCAATCATTGCGGAGGCAGTCCGCAACGCCGTGAACCACGCACAAGCGACCACGATCACGATCCACGGTGATGCCGATGCGACCGAGGGCACAGTTATGATCACAGACGATGGTCTTGGTTTTGACCCCGCAAAGCGCCCGGCTGGGCACTACGGCCTCATCGGCATGAAGGAACGAGCTACCTCGATTGGTGGGAGCGTCTCCCTAGACTCGGCACCCGGACGAGGAACGACGGTCACCGTGACATGGAAAGTGGACGCATCATGATCCGCATCGCAATTGCAGACGACCACTACCTCCTCCTGGGGGGCCTGAAGGAGGCGCTGAACGCGGTTCCGGATCTCGAGGTCATAGGGACGGCGGGCGACGGAGAGGAGTTCGTCGCACTGGTTGAGACACACGGACCCGATGTTCTGCTTATCGACATCGAGATGCCCAAGCTCACCGGGATTCAGGCATTGCGTAAGCTCAAGAACGCACCCGCAGCCATCGTCATGACGATGCACACCGGAGACGACAATCTCAAACGAGCCGAAGCCGCCGGTGCGGTCGGTTTCCTGTCAAAGGAGACCCGGCTCCCTGACCTGGCCGCGGCGATTCGTGCAGCGGCGGCTGGCGAGACGCTCATCGGTGCGGAGAACCTCGACGAGATTCTTGATCGTCACCGCCAGCCGGTTCTCGATGCTGGAGCTTCTGCGTTGACAGCACGCGAACGGGAGCTTCTTGGATTGCTCGCATCGGGCATCTCGGCGACGGACGAAATCGCGGACGCCATGTTTATCTCCCAGAAGACCGTGAAGAACCATCTCGCATCAATCTACGAGAAACTCGCAATCGCCGATCGAGCCCAGGCGGCCGTTGAGGCGATTCGACTCGGGCTCCACAGACGAGACACGTAAAATACCCTCACACGGGACGACTACTCTCTGTGGTCGTCCGTCACCCTCGGTAGCAAATAGGTCGTACGCCCTATGGCCCAAATTGGACCTATGCCGTAGATTTGGTAGTGGATCACCTTGCTACAGGAGGAAGAACACATGATGCTTTGGAACGCAATCCAAGCCAGGATCGCAAGCGAAGACGGCGCAAGCCTCGTCGAATACGCGCTGCTCGTTGCACTGATCGCCATCGTCGCGATCGCCGCAATTCAGTTCGTAGGGGGCGAAGTTTCAACCGCATTCGTCGACATCGGCAGCTCCCTCTAAGGAGCTCCGTCCAAATAGGACTAACAAAAGGGAGGGAAGAGCACACGCTCTTCCCTCCCTTTTTTCTTGTTGCCGCAACTTGTCTCACCCGGCCGAGAGACTCTTGCCTACCGACTGAACAGCACCCAACTCTCGTCCTCGGCCCGCGTCACCCAACCCGCATCCCGGAGCCTGCCGGCGAGCGGGACGTCCCGTCGCACCAGCACTTGCTCGATTCCGTACGTCGCAAGCACGCTGGAGTCGCCTGCGATCGCTTGCGCGACATCAACGATCTTGGACCCGAACAGCTCCGCCCGATCGTCGATAAAGATCGGCTGTTGTGGCCACGCCTTGTAGATGAGGTATCCACCGACAGCGGGATTCGTCAGTACCTCACGTTCGAGGAGTGCATCGGTTAGAACCGGAGGTGGGAATCGGGTGGCGCTCCATCCAACACCCCGGGAAATACCAAGAGCACCGACGAGCACCATGCCGACGAGCCCGACCGCCACCAGGCGACGCTCCCAGCCACGAGCTGCGATTGGGGACTCGGGCACCGGTGCGGCTGTCCTGACAGCCCATCCGCCGCTGTATGCCGCCAACAACACGATCGCGCTGTGCGGAATGTTGCGTTCCGCTACCAGGGCATAAACCACGAAGGGTGCAATGACAATGAGATCTCGCGACACCAGGCGGCCTCGCACATACGCCAGGAACACACCAAGTCCGATCGCGAGGATCGGAAGAAGAAACGGGTTGCCGAAGTCGGGGCGCTGCCATTCACTGATCACGCTCAGGGCCTCTCGATTCTCGAGGAAGGCCCGCAAGATGTCGACGACCGCAACCCCGTGTGCCCCGAGCATCACGGTCAGCGCGCTCAACGTAGCTATCGCAAAGAGTTTGCGACTCCTGATGACCACCGCAACAAGAACTAGAAACCCGATCCCAACAGGAAACGAGCCATGCACACTCCCCCAGATCCAGATCAGCGGAATAGCCACCCACCACAGGCGCTCGACCCGGACGATAACAACGAGCACCCCGAGCAGCGCATAGGAGAACAGTGTGGGCCGGGCACCGATGAAGGGTGCGAGGGTCGCAAATCCAACAAGCATCGTGAGTGCCGCAGTGTTCACACTCCGGTTCACACTCCAGCTCCCTAAACCGATGGACGCTAGTGCAACCCCGGCCACGGCAAACATGACAAACGGCGCCCACACAAGTACCGGGACCATCCTCTCGAGCCACGCATAACCAAGGTCAGCCAGCCACGATTGTGTGCGCCACGGGAGACCCCCGTGGCTGACCGAAAACGGATCGACGCGGAGGACACCTCCGGTGGATGCCTGCAGCTCACCGGCCCGTATATGCCACAACACGGCGTTGTCAGCGAAGGGCAGCGTAACGATCCACGCTAGAGCGACAAAAGGGATTCCGAGATAGAGATGCTGTCGCCGAAGCCGCATCTCAGGCCTGGGCGAACCCACGCACGATGCTGATGACTGCAGGGCCCAGAAGGACAACAAAAATGCTTGGGAAGATGCACAGCACCAGCGGGAAGGTCATCTTCACCGGTGCCGCGAACGCACGTTCCTGGGCTCGCTGGCGCCGCCGGACACGGAGCTCATCCGCCTGGACACGAAGCATCCGGGCGATCGACACACCAAACGCATCTGCCTGGTTCATCGACAGAATGAACGAGTTGAGATCTTCGACATCGGTTCGTTCAGACAGGTCCTTCATGGCCTGATGCCTGCTGACACCGACACGGGTTTCCTGCAACATTCTTGAAAACTCGTCCGCAAGCTGACCGGGCACGTTCTGTGCCACACGTCCGAGTGCGGACTCGAATCCCAGCCCCGCCTCGACCGAAATCACGAGAAGATCGATGATGTCGGGGAGGTCCTTCTCGATGATTGCCTTACGCTCGTTAATCGTTCTGGTGAGGGCCCCCTCGGGTCCGAAGAAGCCGACCACACCCATAAGTGCAACGAACGCCAGTCGTTGGGAACCGGCGGCTCCCTGGACCAGCAAGAAGATGATGATCGCTCCCACGATCGAGATCACCCTGATGGACGCCCACGAGGCAGCATCAATCCGGGGATACCACCCGGCGATCTTGAGACGTTTCGTAGTCTTCTCATTCCACCCAGCAGGCGTGAACCGCATGACGAGACGGCCCACCTTCTGAACTGCCGGTGCGAGGGCGCGCTCGGAGAAGGCCGTCTGCAGTGCCTCTTCACGCGTCGGCCGGAGTGCCACGAGACGTTCGGAGGAGGTCTTCTGTGCCTCCACCACACCGTTACCAACGTACAGCGCAAAGGCACCAAAGGTGATGCCCGCTACGAGGGCTGGAATTAATGGGTCCATGTTAGATCTCCACCTTTACGATCTTGTTCAGCCATGCGATACCGGCGAGCAGCAGTAGGACCGCTCCGCCCAATCCGAGCCTGCCCTTTGTCGAGGTGAGCAACGGTTCCATATAACTGCGGTTGGTCGCGAGCAAGAAGAAGAACAGTCCGAACGGCAGACCACCGAGCACGTACGCCGAGATCCGCCCCTCTGCCGTGAGTGCCTTCATCTCTCTTCGGAGTCGATTCCTCTGGACCATGGTTTCTGCGGCGGTCTGCAAGACTTCGGCGAGGTTGCCACCGACCTCGCGCTGGATGTTCATTGCAAGAACAGCCCATTCAAAGTCGACTGACTCCATCCGCTTGGCAACGTCCTTGAGGGCCTCGATCGGTGGACGCCCAAGACGGGTCTCGGTGATTGCGCGGGAGAACTCTCGAGCCGTGGGCTCGCTCGCTTCGGCACCGACCACTTCGACCGCTTGGAGTAACGAATACCCCGCTCGCAGAGAAGTCGAAATCAGGTTGAGCGTGTCCGGAAGCTGGTTAACAAACTTGCGACGCTGGCGCGAGGCGACGGAGCGCACCGCACCGACCGCCAACAACAGGATGAAAGCTCCCGCAATGAGACCGGAAAACAATGAACCCTTGAGGATCGCGACGATTGCCGCGATGGCTGCGCTGAGACCGACCATACCGACGATCGCCTCCCCCGGGCGCAACGGTAGGTCGGCTTGTTCGAGAGCTGTCTCGATCATGCCAGTCATGCCGCGCGATTCCGCAGCCTCCTGGGCCGACGAGGCGAAGCGGCCAAGGATCGGAATCCTCGCCCAGATCGACGAATTGCCACCACTGTCGGCATAGGTTGCAAGTCTTCGCTGGAGATCGCGTTCGACCGCAGCATTGGGACCAAACAGGATCCATACGAACAACCCGACCGCGGCTCCGAGGCCGAGAACAGCACCAAGTAGTGCAGTCTTGGTGGGTGCCGAAGTTGCCTCCTGGGCAAATGCTGGCTGGGCCATTGCAAGAATCGCACCGACCACGAGGGCGATGGACAGTAAGCGCCGTTTCACTACGCTCTCCTCGCAAAGGGTTCTGGAGCGAACAGCTCCGCCGGCAGTTGAATGCCATAGTTGGCAAGCGAGTCGCTGAACGACGGCCGGATACCGGTCGCCTTGAGACGCCCGAGGTACATTCCGTTCTCGTCGACACCCATGCCAAAGTCGAAGAGGAACAGATCCTGGGTGGTGATGATCTCGCCTTCCATACCGACAACCTCGGTGACATGGGTCACGCGCCGGGTACCGTCACGAAGCCGACGCAGGTGAACAATCATGTCCACCGCGGACGCCACCTGTTCGCGAATCGCCCGTATCGGAAGATCCATACCAGACATCAGCACCATGGTCTCAATGCGAGCAAGGGTGTCGCGCGGCGCATTCGAGTGGATCGTGGTGAGCGACCCATCGTGGCCGGTGTTCATTGCCTGCAACATGTCGAGTGCCTCACCACCACGAGCCTCACCAACCACAATGCGGTCGGGACGCATACGCAGCGTGTTACGCATCAGGTCACGAATCGTGACCTGACCCTTGCCCTCAAGGTTCGAAGGGCGAGACTCAAGCGAAAGGACATGACGCTGATTCAACCTGAGTTCGGCAGCGTCCTCGATCGTAACAATACGGTCAGAATCGGGGATGTAGCTAGACAACACGTTGAGGAGCGTCGTCTTACCGGAACCGGTCGATCCCGATACGATGACGTTGAGTCGGCCCTGCACGCAGCGACGGACGAACCCGGCGACCTGCTCCGAGAAAGTTTCGTTCGCGACAAGATCTTCTGAGGTGAACGGGTCCACCGCGAATTTTCGAATGGTCAGGAATGGTCCACCGATGGCGAGCGGGTGGATAACCGCATTCACACGGGAACCGTCGGGCAGCCGAGCATCAACCATCGGGGTCGACTCGTCTATTCGCCGACCGACCTGACCGACGATCTTTTCAATGATGCGTTCCAAGTGGGTTGAGTCGACAAACCGAACGTCCGTCAGCGTCAGGCGGCCAGCCTTCTCCACCCACACACTGTGGGGTCCATTGACCATGATTTCAGTGATGTCGGAGTCGGAGAGGAACGGGTCAATCGGTCCGTAACCAAGAACATCGTCGGCAATCTCCTGAAGCAGCTGTAAACGGTCGACGCGAGCAAGCGGAACGGACTCCTCTTGGTCGAGCGCCCATTCGAGCATCTCCATCACCCGAAGCTTGAGCTCCGCATCGCTCATTTGCTGGTCGTACAGCGTGGGGCCGAGACCTTCAACAACCTTGTAGTGAAGCCTTCTGCGCAAATCCTGGCGCATCTCCAACCGCTGGGTTGGCGTCGTCTCGTCTTCGGCCTTCGCCGCCTTGACCCGATCGGCAAGACTCATGTTCGTCACTCCTCTGCGGGCATCCGCCCTTGGTTTCCTACCCTGGATTCACACCCGCCCGCGGTGCGATTCCTATTTAAACCATCGGCCCTTTTGTGGCTCGTCTTCAGTATCTTCGATACGAGCATCATCGACCACCAGTCGGGCCACGGCACGCAAGTCGCGAGCCACGCGCGAGCGCGGATACAGCGATACGACGGGTTCGCCCTCGTTCACCGCACGGGGAACAAGTTTGTCCGACGAAATGGCCGCCATAACGTTGAGACCCAGGGTACGTTCGAGTTCCCCGACATCTAAACGGGCCTTGGAGTTCACCCGGTTGAGAACGAGCTTGATCTTTTCGAAAGGGAACTTGATGAGGCGCAGCGTGTCGAGCGCCAACTTGGAGTTCTTCACCGAAGGCAGGTCCATGTCGACAACGAGCAGGACATCATCCGAACGCTCGAGGATCGAGAGCACCGGCTCGTCGAGAAACGGTGCGGTATCGATGATGATGTAGTCGAACATCCGCTTCAACATACCGATTGTTTTCACAATCGCCTGCGTCGAAACCTCGTCGGCAAGCGATGGTTCGAGCGGAGCAGACAGCACTCGCATCCCAGACGAGTGGGTCGCCAGCAGTGACTCCAACAACGGCTCGTCAAGCTTGTCGATATCTCGAGCAACATCGACGATGGTGTGCACCGGGTCGATCTGCAGCGAAATACAAATATCGCCAAATTGCAGGTCAGCGTCAAGCACCACCACACGTTCAGGCCCGACCCAGCCAGCAATACTGAGGGCGGTGTTGGTCGACGTCATGGTCTTGCCTGCGCCACCCTTCGGCGACATGATGGTCACGACACGACCGATTCGAGAACGCTTTGGCCCCTCCTCGGTTCGTTGTGTCGACAAAGCCACGGACTCAAATGCCTCTTCGAGTTTGGCGATCGACAGTGGGACATCGATCACGTCCTTAATACCGGTTCGCAACGCCGAGCGCAGCAGATCGGTCGTCATGGACTGGGTCGCAAGGACAATTGGTAGCGTCGGACGTATGTCGAACAGCACCGTTATCTCGGAGACCCCTGCCTCATGCGCAAAGGACGGACCAACAATCGCGATGCCTATGTTCTCTTCCAGCAGACGCCGTTGTGCATCGGACATGTTCCGTGCGACATACACCTTGTTGCCGTCGAGAAGTGCCGTCGTGTCAGCAACGAATCGGTCGTCACCGTCAACGATCAGAACCGAGATGGCTTGATCATCAGGAGCCAAAGGATGCCTCTACTTGTTCCTGGATGCGATCGAGGAGATCAAACAGATCATCAACCACCACACCCGGTGCTTCAAACTCATTGTACGCCGCATCACCAGGCAAGAGCGTGAGCGTTACCGAAGTGTACCGTTTGGAGAATTCGATTTTTTCCGCCTGCTCGGGTGTCACAAGCAGCACAACAACCTGGGCACCCTGAGGTTCCAAACCGGATCCGAGGGGGTCCAACGAGGTGTCGGGGCCGACTGCGATGACCTCAAGGTCCTGCAGCACCGTCTGTGTGAAGTTGATTGTCGTGGCAAAGGTCTCGACAAACTGAGCGACCTGGTCGGGATTCTCACCAGTCCCAACCGGGGCGGTCGTCTCGGGTGGTGCCACACCGGTGATCAACTCACGAAGCTCGGGATCCTTGTAAAGATCAATGAGCGACGAAATATCGACCGGCGCAGAAGCGAGCAGGTTGACACGGTCACCCGGGCGAATAAAACCGCCGATGCCGCTCTCGTCGTCGGTACGGATCGCGATCGCAACCTGATTCGCACCAACCGCTTCGCTCAAATAGGTGGAGTTCAGCTCCGCCGGCGTCACGAACATCTCATCAGTTATCAACTGACCCTGCGAAATCGGACCGACCGCAAGTTTTCCGCTGAGTAGCGATTCGAGGTCACGTGGGTTCTGGTCGCAGACGCTGGCGTCCGCACCATCCTTCACACCCAGACAGAGGATCCGAGAACCCTCAAAAGCGACATCCCCCGCCGCAGCGGTGCCCTCGGTAATAACCCCGCGGGCCTCTTCTCCAGTAGACCCGGCGTCGATACGCTCGGTTGCACGGAAAACGACAACAGTTTCGAGATCACCACGGAGGTCGCTCTCGACACTGGTCAAATAATTCCAGATCAAGAACGCCGAAGCCCCGGCGAGTCCCAAAGCGATCACAAGTACAAGCGTTCGCTTCCCCATATCAGTTGGCCCTTCTAATCGTGACGGATGTTACACCCGGGGTGGCATCCACGCACAAGAATTTCGATTTCGTGTCCAGCCCACGACAAACGAAAGCACCTTCGAGAGAGGGCCGAGCGCTACGAGCGCCCGATCCCCTTCTCCTTGAGCTCAGCGAGAATGGCTGCGAGTGAAGAATCTGCGCTAAATGATGGCTCGCTGGGAGCATCATCCTCACGCTGGAACTCTTGACGTCGTGGCCGCTCACTGCCGCTCCTTCGTTGTTCTTTCCACTGCGCAGAGCGCTCTTCCCATTCGGGGAGCGCCTGTTTGATGGATAGGCTTACTCGTCGTCTGTCGGCATCCACTTCGGTGACCTTTACCTTGACTTCTGCGCCAATGGAAAGTTCCATCTCGGGCCTATCGACGTGATGGATCGCGATTTCCGAGACATGCACTAGTCCTTCGACGCCTTCGCCGACGGAAACGAACGCACCGAACGGAACTGTCTTGGTCACTTTGCCATCGACAATCGAGCCGACTGCCGCAGAACGAGAGAACTCTTCCCACGGATCTTCACGGGTTTGACGGATCGATAACGAGATACGCTCACGTTCTCTGTCAACCTCAAGTACACGCACATCGACCTTGTCACCAACCGTGACAACCTCTCCCGGATGCGAGACGTGGCGCCAGGACAGTTCCGATACATGTACCAGACCGTCCATGCCGCCGAGATCGACAAACGCACCGAAGTTCACAACCGACGAAACGACACCCTCGCGGACATCACCCGGATTGAGATCTTCGAGGAATGCATGACGCTGCTCGGCTTGGGCCTCTTCGAGGTACGCACGACGCGAAAGTACGACATTGTTGCGATTCTTGTCGAGCTCAATCACCTTGGCCTCGATGTTGGTCCCAACGTACGGGGCGAGATCGCGAACCCGTCGCAGATCAACGAGCGACGCTGGTAGAAACCCGCGGAGACCAATGTCGACGATAAGCCCACCCTTGACAACCTCAATCACCGGTCCGGAGACGGCCTCACCGGCACTCATGATGCCCTCGATCCGTCCCCAGGCGCGCTCGTATTGCGCACGCTTCTTAGACATCACAAGACGACCGGACTCGTCCTCCTTCTGGAGAACAAGAGCCTCGATCTCGTCGCCCACTGACACAACGTCTGAGGGGCTTGCGTTGTTGCGGATCGAAAGCTCGTGTGACGGAATCACGCCTTCGGATTTGTAGCCGATGTCAACGAGGGCCTCATCGGGGTCCACGCGAACAACGATACCGGCGATGATGTCGCCTTCCTTGAACTCAAAGACGGTCCGCTCGACAGCGGCAGCGAAATCATCGGCACTGAGGTCGTCGGCAACGTCACCGACGTCACGGGGAGCAGTGATCGCAGGGCGCTCGCCCACGCTCTTGGGGCGGGGACGCTCGCGCTCTTCGGCGACAGCCTCTCCATCCGCAGCCGCAACGGCTACTTCCTCGGCGACCGGTGCTTCAACGACCGGTGCTTCAACGACCGGACTCTCGGCGACCGGTGCCTCAACGACCGGTGCTTCAACGACCTGTGCCTCGACGACCGGGCTCTCAACAGCCGGTGCTTCAACGACCGGTGCCTCGACGACCGGTGCCTCGACGACCGGTGCCTCGACGACCTGTGCTTCAACGGCCGGGCTCTCAACAGCCGGTGCCTCGACGACCTGTGCCTCGACGACCGGTGCTTCAACGACCGGTGCTTCAACGACCGGTGCTTCAACGACCGGACTCTCAACAGCCGGTGCTTCGGCATCCGCACCATCGGGGATGTCGGTTGCGGAAATCTCTGGCGCAACCTCCGTCACAGCTGCGACTGCGTCCTCAGCGGCAAC
>JAADIG010000121.1 GCA_013151445.1 Actinomycetota bacterium | reverse complement strand
TCGTGTCGAGTTTGATTGTGCTGTCCACGCCGGTGACTTCGGCTCCGTGGGCCTTGGCAAGCTGTATCGCAAACGAGCCTGCGCCACCACCGGCTCCGCTAATCAACACCTTGTCACCCGGCTGGATCTCTCTCTTATACCGGAGACCCTGCAAGGCGAGTACCGCGGCCTGGGGAAGTGACGCCGCCTGGTCGAAGGACACATCCCCAGGTTTCAGGACGAGTGGAGCTCTCTCAGGAACGGACACATACTCGGCGAAACCCCCGAGGCCATGCCACATACTGTCTGCCAGCACCTCATCACCAGGTCGGAACTCGGTAACGTCCGCACCTACGGCTTCGACCGTTCCCGCAACATCAGAGCCGAGGATTGGGCGTTTCGGTCGCAGAAACCCGCTCCCGGCGAGACGGACGTACACCGGACGAGCCGTCAGGCTCTCCCAGTCCGACCGGTTCACAGATGCCGCATGCACACGTATCAGAACACCGTCGTCCTGCACCGACGGCCGTTCGACATCATGGAGCTGAAGAACGTCGGGTGACCCGTAGCGCTCGTAGACGGCGGCCTTCATTGCACCCTCCAACCGTGGCGGACGAGTCGGCAATCGACCCGAAGGCATCGATCAGCAGACTCCTGGCAAAGGTACCCAGGCGTCGAGCAGGACGCAAGTCTCTCGAGTCACCCCGTGGGCGCGATTGCCGAGTGCGGTGGCGAACTGGGTTGGCTCTGGCCGTGCTGTGGCGGGGCTGCTCGCACCTAACGTGGACGACAATTCTGTTGACCTGCGTCCAGAGCGGCCATGTCTCGTCCTCCACGTCGTGATGGGCGCGGTGCTCATCATGGCTGTATCTGTGTCGCCGACGTCCGGTATCGGTGGAGTGTGGTTCGTCGCCAAAGCGGTCTGAGGCGCGCATTCTTGCTTCCACGCATCGCGTGCGACCTGGGATACCAGGTCGCATCGCCCACGTCAGACTCAGAAGTGATACCTCACAGGGCTTCCTCAAGTCCGTAGATGATCGGATCGAATCCGAGGCGATCGCTGTCTATTTCCGGCGCGGTGTTGTCTGTGATCGCGACCACTACCCGGGAGAGGCGGGGTTCTCCCTCGCGCGACGTTTCCACCCAGTCGAGATGGCAATCGATTCGCGTGCCGGTGAATGTTTGACCGCGGACGTCGATGCTTAGGTGGCGTCGGTTATCCCAGACACCAATTATCTGCTCTTCGAATGCCTGGAGTCCGTCGGGGCCCAACAGCTCGATGGGGATGGATCCAAGCAGCTGATCCTTGGATTCGGCAGCGACCAGAGCGATAGCCGCCTCGTTGACATCGACGATGCGGATGAGGTTAATGCCGCGGTAAACCTGCTCCGGGTGCTCGGCTAGGTAGCGTCGCAGGTCGGATACCCCACTCCTCTTGAGATCGTCAAGCCAGACAAAAAGTGCTGAGAAGTCCTCCTCCCACAGCGGAACTGGCGACCGGTCGAACAAGGTGCGGTATCGCTCCTCGGCGTGCTGCAAGCCCTCGATGGCCCTCCTACGGGCTGTGATGTCGATCAGGGCGCCCTCGTAGAACAACACTGACCCTTTGGCATCAGCTACCAGCTGTGAGTTGTCGTGGACCCAGATTGTGCGACCCGTAAAATGAAGCAATTCGGCCTCGAACGCGATCGCGACGCCTTGGGTTTCGAGCAGCTTTTTGCACTCCTCGCGTTCAGACGGGTTGACGTACAGATCGCGCACATCCAGCGCTTGCAACGCCTCGAGGGTCGGATACCCCAAGAGGTCGACCAGCGCAGGGTTGGCTTCGAGGATTGTGCCGCCCGGGGTGGTTCGGTACATCGCCACGGGCACTCTCTCGAACACGTTGCCGTGGTAGTCCGACAGACGACGTTCGCTGTCGGAGGAGTGGCATGCGTCGGGCATGGTGTCGCTTGTCATCGCGGTCGCGCCTGTTCCGCGTGATGCGATGTGATTCGCTTCGCTAGGTCCTCGGCGGCAACGGGCCGCGCGAGGTAGAACCCCTGGACAAAGTCGCAGCCGAGGTCCCGAACCGCCTCGAGTTGGACCGCGGTCTCCACGCCCTCGGCGACCACCCCGAGACCCAGGTGATGGGCCAGGGTGACGATCGCGTCGACGACCGATCCGTCAAACGAGTCGGACGAAAGCCCGGCTACAAAGGATCGGTCGAGTTTGAGGTTGTCCAGCGGCAGCCGTTGGAGGGCGCTGAGACTCGAGAACCCCGTCCCAAAGTCGTCGAGGGACACCCGAATGCCAAGCTCGCGGAGTCGGTGCAATGTAGCGATGGCATCTTCGCTCACCACGCTGCTTTCGGTCACCTCGAGCCCCAGGCGGCTCGCCTCAAGCCCCGTATCGGATAGTGCCTGCTCGACGTCGCTCAGCAACCTCGGTTCCGCAAACTGTTGTGGCGACACGTTTACGTAGGTCACCAGCTCCTCCGCGGAAAGCCTTGTCCACGCTGCCGCCTGTCGGCACGCTTCATGGAGCACCGACCGGCCGAGGGGTTGGATCCAATTGGTCTCCTCGGCCAGCGCGATGATGTGGTGGGCGCCGGACCGTGCAGGGGTGACCTTGTCCCAGCGGAACAACGCCTCCGCCGCGACCAGACGCTCATCGCCGATCGAGACGATCGGCTGGTACAGCAAATGGAAGCTGGAGTCATTCACCGCTCGGGCTATACCGTTGAGTGACTGGGACCGGGTCATTAGATCAAGGCGCAGGCGCTCGTTGAAAAGCTCCACGCGGGAACCCGGTCGCTCGGCGGCGCGCTGCATCGCGATGCGAGCGTCTGACAGCACCTCCGAAGCTTGGCTGTGCACGCCTCCGCCGACCGCCACCCCGACGCTCACCATGGGTGTCGCCATTTCGCCCCCTGAAGCGAGTGGACGTGAGGCTTCTGCGGCAAATCTGCGGGCGATCCGAGTCGCCTCTTCGGCGCCCCCAACGTCTTCGCACAGTACTGCCAATTCTCCGGTATACAGCTGTCCGACCATGTCTCCCGGGTATCGCATTGCGAGAATACGGTTCGTCACCGTTCGACCTATGTTGGCGGTGCCACGGTCACCGAGCCACCCACCCGGATTCCCCCATGGGTGAAGGCTCATCACCAGGACCATAAAACTACGGTCCCGACGGCGCCACTTCCGGAGGGCACCGTCGATACCTGTTTGTAGCTCGGCAGGCGTGGATAGACGTGTGCCTTCATCGCTGCGAGCATCGATGGCATCGGGCGTGTGACGTTGCATTGGCGTTTCAGTACCTTCCTGGGTCTGGTCTACCCGTCGACTAATCGATCGCATCGGCGTCTCGCGACGGCACTTCGGGCAGACTGCAGTGTGCGTGCGATGTGGTCGATCGAAGCGAACCAGCTCCTGTGTCTCCTGGCGCAGGGAGATCGATCGAGTAGGGGCCGGTGGGTCAAGGGGGAGTCGACCCGTGTTGCGTCCATGCAAGCCCGGCCCCTACTCGAAATCTGCGAAATCGGATGCGAACGTAAACCGGTAACTAACTGGTTGGTTAGTGTAAGAGTGATGCGTACCACTGTCAAGACGAAATAGTGCCGCCAACGGCTCGACCAGGCAGACTCGCGGGGCGTGCCTCGGCTATCTCATCATGATGACGCTGCGAGCGTGAGCGCCGGTCCGCATCCGGTCGAAGGCCTTGTTGACCTCATCCAGGTGGATCCGTTCCGAGATCATCTCGTCCAAGCGCAGTCTGCCGTCGAGATACATATCCACATAGCGAGGTATGTCGACACGAAACCGATTGGAACCCATCTTGGACCCCTGCAAACGCTTTTCGTCGACGAGGAAGGGCGCGCCGGGAAGCTGGATGTACGCGCCCGAGGGAAACAGTCCCACAAGTGTGGCAGTGCCTCCTCGCCGGAGCATTGCAACCGCTTGTTCGGTCGTTGCCGGCTGACCTACTGCTTCGAACGCGTGGTGAACCCCCAAACCGCTTGTCAGCTTCTCGACTTCGAGTACAGGATCGACCGCAGAAGCGTTCACTGTGTGGGTGGCGCCGAGCTCACGCGCGAGCACTAGTTTCGCGTCAGCCCGGTCGATGCCAATGATCTGGTTTGCCCCTGCGATGCGAGCAGCCTGCACGGCACTAAGGCCAACTCCGCCGCAGCCAATCACGGCGACCGTGTCACCCGGCCGGACCTTTGCGGTGCGGAAGACCGCTCCGAGTCCCGTCGTGACGCTGCATCCCAGCAGCGCCGCACGGTCAAGCGGCATGGCGGAGGGGATCTTCACTACCGCGTGCTCGTGGACCAGCATCCGCTCTGCGAACGACGAGAGGTTGAAGAATTGGTGTACTTGCTCGTCACCCACCTCGATGCGTGGTTCCGCGCCAGCACCGCGCCTCGTTGCCTCATGGTTCACGCACCGGTTGGGTCTACCGCCCAGACAGTGCTCGCACACACCGCAGAAGACCGAGGAGCAGGCAACCACATGATCGCCAACACTGACGTGGCTGACATGTCTCCCAGCGGCCTCGACCACGCCAGCGGCCTCGTGTCCAAGGACGGTTGGAAGAGACACCGGGTAGCGACCGTCCTTGGCGTGAAGGTCGGTATGGCAAACACCAGCTGCCTCGACACGAACGACGACCTCGTTAGACTCGGGTTCGGAGAGTTTCACGTCTTCGATGCGAAGCTCCGCGCCCGCTTCTCGCAGAACGGCAGCGCGCATCACGGAACCTCCTCAGTGGGTCCCATGGATTGTAGCTTCGTTGGCGTTGACGTGGCCTTGTGGATTCTCTCGGATCGTTCAATGCCAGGAGTTAGAGCCGCCCGAGAAACCGGAGAACTCGCGATACGCGTCGGCGTTCGAAACACCTCATGCGTCCCCCGGGAGGATGCCAGGTTCCGACGTTCGACTTGTCGAAGGGCCGGATGGCGCACCGCCTGGACGCGGTACCGTCGTCGTGACCCAACGCCTATTGAACCTCACGTCGGTTGCCGGTCCCGTGTCCGTTGGTCTTTGGCAGCGTAAGCTCGAGAACGCTCCGCTCGTTTTCGTAGCGGTAGGTGAGGTCGCCGCCCATGAGGCGAGCTAGGGTCCGGGAGACGGTGAGACCGAGACCGATCGACCCGGGCTGTCCGGGACTCTCATGCACCCGGCAATACGGATCGAAGATCCGCTCCCATTGGTCCTCGGAAATTCCGGGACCATTGTCGCGGACGACGGCTCGAGCCAGAGGTCCATCGGTGAATGTCTCGACTTCGATGGATTCTCCGCCGTACCTGGCGGCATTGGTGCACAAGTTGCGGAGGATCTGGCGGACCCGCGACGGATCGGCCCATGCGCTCGCGGTGCCATCTCGTAGAACGATTCGGGAAGCGAGTTCGGGTTCGAGGCCGCGAAGCACGTCTCTAGCCTGTTCCCCCAGGCGGATCTCCTCCGGCGCCACCGTGAGGGCACCGGTACCGGCTCGGGCGGCGACAAGCAAGTCCTGGACGATGCTTGCGGCCTCATTGCTTTGTTCTGCGATCAGCCTGATCCACTCCGTCCTCTCTGTTGGCGAGTAACTCTCCCAGTGGTCCTTGAGTTCTTCAGCAAACCCCACGACAGCGGTAAGTGGTGTCCTGAGCTCGTGAGAGACAGAAGACACCAGCTGATCTTTGGAGTGGACGAGCCTTTCTAGCTGCTCCTGTGTGCGCTTGTATTCCGTCATGTCGACCAGCGCAACCACAACCCTGGAGAGGTCGATCTTGCCTGTGTCCTCCACTGGAGCGACCCAGTGGAGGACACAGTCGATACGCTCTCCGGCCAGTGTCGTCCCGGATATTTCCAACTCCAATCGCTCGCGTCCTTCCCACGCTGTCGCTACCTGCTCGACGAAGGAGATGATCGTCTCCTCAGCGACGGACTCCTCGACGAATCCGCCGATAAGTTGCTCCTTGCTGTCGGCTCCGACGAGCGCTATACCGGCCGGGTTCACATCGACAATTTCAATCAGGCTGATGGCGTGGCGGAGCTCACTCGGGTGTTCGATCAGGTACTCGCGTAGGTCCTCGACTCCGGCGGTCGAGAGTTCCTCCAGCCACGCTCCTACTGCGGAGAAGTCCTCCTCCCAAAGCGCGACGGGTGTCTGAGAGAAGAGACGTCGGTACCGCTCTTCGCTCTGTCGGAGTACATCGGTTGCACGCCTACGTTCGGTAACGTCGATCAAGGCTCCCTCGTAGTAGGCAACCCCGTCCTCGACAACGACGCTGGCGTTGTCCTGCACCCATATCGAGCGCCCGTCGTAGCACCGCAGCTCTGCCTCGAAACCCACGACTTGACCATCGCGCATCATGAATTCCCTGCACTCTTCACGCTGTTCTGGTCGCGCGTAGATTGCACGAACGGGAGTCGCCAGTAGCGTCTCGCGGTCGGGGTATCCCAGGAGCTTGACGAGCGCGTTGTTGGCGTCCCGGATGGCTCCCGTCGTTGTGGTCCGATACAAAGCAATCGGGACGCGTTCGAATACTGTCTGGGGTTCGTTTGACCGGGTGTGTCCGCCGGATTTTCTTGGCCTGAGAATTCGCATTACTAGTCGGTCAGTTGGTGGCTAATTGATCGGTTAGTTATGATAGTGGCTGCGTTCGCAATGTCCAGACGCGGTACCGAGGATCGAGCGAAGCGAGGTTACGTGGTGATCCGACCAGCGATCGACATCTTATGGCGTTCTGTGCGATCGGGTAGTCATCCAATCGTGCAACCACGGTGCTTTCGTGGGTAGTGGGCGCATCCGACGGGACCGCAACTTTCGCTCACATCCTTGCGCACTGCTAGTCAGTCGTCTACGGTGTCACTAGCTAGCTAGATAGGCAACTATGGCAGTGGAGCCAGAAGCCGGACAACGTCTCATAACGAGCGCCAAGGAGTTATTCCATGTGCGTAGCTATGGGAGCGTGGGCGTCCAGGAACTCTGTGAACATGCTGGCGTTCGTCGCGGGAGCTTTTACTACTATTTCCCGTCCAAGCGTGCTTTGGTCCTGGCAGTGCTCGACGACGAGTGGCAATCCATTCGCGATGAGGTGTTGGAGCCGTCATTCTCCCTTGAGACCCCACCTCTTGAGCGTTTCCAGAGGTATATCGATCTCGTCTACGCGTTCTATCGCGCCCGAACGGCTCGTGAAGGGGGAGTCTTTGGCGGGTGTGCGTTGGCGAATTTGGGTCAGGAAATTTGTGGGCTCGACTCTCTAACCCTGGAGAAGGTCAGCGAGTTGCTGGATCGCACCACCAGCTACTACCGGAGGGCATTCGAAGATGCCATCGAGTCTGGCGACCTGGTGGACATTGATCCTCAAACCGCCGCTGAACGGGTCCGGGTGTATGTGCAGGGACTACTCGAACTAGCGAAGTTCCGCAACGACCCCGAGGTTATCCTTCGGCTCTCGATCGACCCCCGGATGCTCGCTGTGACGGCAACTCGGTAGTAGCGGCATCGCCCGTGAGCTGTCTAGGTTGTTGTATATCGCGTCCCCTCTTGTCACGCATGGCGGGAGACCTGTGGAGCGCTACGGAACCTGTCGACCCATCCAGTCCGGATCACGGAACATCATCGTCCAAGAGGAAAGCTGGTCGTTCTCGAACTCGTAGATCTCGACGTTCTCGAACGAATAACTGCGACCACCGTCGATCGCGATGCCGGTGCCCCTCCATCGAGCGGCAGCTCTCGTGGCATCTAGCGACAGGTAGGGTTCTCCCTGAAGCTCGAGCGTAAACTCGATCCTGCGTCGGATCAGCCCCCCAAAGAACTCACGCAATTCCTCGCGTCCCCGCAGTGCATCGTCTCGCGTGGTCTCTTCCAAGATGACGTCCTCGTTGCAGAGCGCTGCGATCTTGTCCGCATCCGCCGAGTTTCTCGCAATGACCATTCTCTCGATGAACGATTGAACGAACTGTTCATTTAGCAGCTGCTGTTGTTCGGCCATAGGTCGCTCCGCGCTAGCCCGAGGGTGTCGCCACTATCGCACCGCAGGGACCGGGAAGCAACAGCCCGGCTGGTTGAAGTCGAGTTTCCATCGCGCTGAGGCGCGAACCTGAGTGTGAAACACGTTGGGCGGCGGACACTTCAGTCGGACATCTCGCTGATGCGCCTACCCTGGCGACGCCCGTGGCTCATCGTGGTTCCCGGAGCCTGTCGGTCGCTACACCGTTGCCGTGGCGAGGTAGGAAACGAAGGGTACGTCGATCCCGTTGCTGGTTCGATACTGAGCGAGTGCCTCATCGGCCGAGGCGAGAGCCTCATCTCGGACACGTTCGGTTAGATCAGCAAAGGTGCCGGACCACGGCAGTGCCCGGGCATGCTGAGGAATGTAGATCGCCGGCGGCGGCAGCGAGACGGTCGCTTCGACGCGTTCGATCCTGATGTTGCTTAGTTCAGCGGACTCAAACCAGCCCGCGATGCGACGTTCCCCGTCGGAGATGAATGTTCGGAGGAACTCCGCTGGATTCGCGTCGCAGTACTGTCCAAATATGGCGAACTCGGCGGCGAGGAACGGGGAGTCCTCGACGGCGCTCCAGACGGTTGCCGCGATGCGGCCCTCCGGGCGGCACACCCGCGCCATTTCCCGGAGTCCAGCCGACGGTTCCGGGAAGAACTGCAGACCCTGCTGGCAGATCACCGTATCAAATTCACCATTGCCGAAGGGCAGATCCAGCGCAGACGCCCGATGCCAGTCGATATCGGCGGTGAGCGGTGTTGGTATGGACTGCGCCATAACGACCATTGCTGCGTTCAAGTCGCTGCCGGTGACTCTCCCCGAGGTACCAACCGCTGCTGCGGCCGCTCTCGTTGCAAACCCGGTCCCGCACGCAACATCAAGGACCGTGTCACCCTGGCGCACCACGGCTTCAACGAGCGCACGGACGAACGGAGCCATGAACCGTTCGACGTGTGCCTCATAATGTACGGGCGCGTTGTTCGTGACCTGGAAACCTGAGCCGACGCCCACACTCTCTCCCTCCTCGGCAAAACGACAGTATTGCACGAGAACGCTCGCCGTCTGCCCGTAAACGACAATACTGAGGCGATGGAACGCAACGTCCTTGGAACAGAACTCGAGCCATGTGGTGTCGACCCGATGACCGGTTTCTATCGCGATGGGTCGTGCGAGACCGGACCGCACGACCTTGGCAGCCACACCATCTGTGCCGTGATGACTCGTGAGTTCCTCGACCACCAAACCAGCATCGGGAACGACCTGTCAACCCCAATCCCGCGGTACACGTTCCCGGGTCTGGTACCAGGAGACCGGTGGTGTGTGACCGCGTCCAACTGGCTGCGTGCTCACCACGACGACGCCGCGGCCCCGGTTGTGCTCGCCTCCACACACCAGCGCGCCTTGGAGAGAGTTCCCCTGGAGATTCTGCAAACCCACGCCGTCGACGTGCCTCCGGACCCCGGAGTACTCGAGGCATAACGTCATCAACTGTCACCGTCGGTGCGGTACCATCCGGACATGGCACCAGAGGTAGCAGCGGATCGGGATGTGTCGCGGGCGGAGCTCGAGGCATTCCTACGTCCCCGACATCGTGGGATTCTCATCACGCGCAAACGCGACGGCGGCCTGCAGTCGTCACCTGTGACGATGGGGCTCGACACCGAGGGCAGGATTGTGGTCGCCTCGTACCCTGAGCGTGCCAAGAGCCGGAACCTACAGAGAGATCCCCGTGCGGCGGTGTTAGTGCTTTCCGACGATTTCGGCGACGAGTGGGTGCAGGTCGACGGGACGGCAGAAGTGATCAACGTACCCGACGCCGTGGAGCCGCTCGTGGAGTACTTCCGCGTCATCTCGGGTGAACACTCCGACTGGGACGAGTACCGCAGGGCGATGGTGGACCAGGGGAAAGTGCTCATCCGAGTCACGATCGAATCGTGGGGTCCGATCAGCCGCGGTGGTTTCCCGCCGCGCCTCACCTGACCGGGTTCGATCGGTTGTTACTGGTCGGAGCCTTGCGGCGCAACGACCGGGTTCCACATGACAACGGCGTCGTCGAGAATATTCGATACGGCGACGACGTCTCCGTCGAGGCCTTGCGCAGCGGCCCAACTTTCGGCGCCTTGGTGACTTGAGAAGAAATTGACATTCGGACACCAGTCCCTGCGAACATTCGCATCCTGGAATCCCGCCGGAATGAACAGGTGAGCATCGGCGCTGGGCTGGCCGTCGACGTATTCGATATTGATGGGCGAACCGGAGTATGGGTCGGTCGAGTGAACTGATCCGCTTGCACCGAGTGCACCCAGAATCCCCACAACATCGAGAGCACACCACGTCCAATGGCTCACGCCGTTGACGACGAATCTGTGACGGCCGGGGATGAGGGTGAGCCCTCCGATGCCGACGAGGCAGCCCTGTTCATCGATTTCGATGCGACCACGATCGCGAACGGACAACAGCGCAGCATCCAGGTCGGTCTCGGCAATGCCCGCTTCCGCTGCGAGAGCGGCCGGTGGCACTGGTTCGCCGGTCGCAAAAAGTAGGCGAAACCCGGCCGATCGAACCGCAGCCGCATCAGCAGGGAACTCTTCCGTACTTATCTGAGCGACGGCGTTCTGAGCGGATCCTGGAGCGGCTGCCGCTCGGTCATTCCGGGCAGATGCGTCGCAACAGTCAGCGGAGCCGGTGGTGTCGACGGTCTTCATGGTGTAGCTCCTCGCGTCAGCAACTTGTGTGCGCCAACCCTATCGGATCGGAGAGGACCACTATCTACTCGGCGTCGACCGCGGCTTCTTGGTCGGAGACATCGAGGACCGAACGCGCCTCTTCGGCGTCCGAGCAGGCGACCCAGACTTCGGTTCGACCCATGGCGCCGACCGTGAACGCATACGGACCAACCGCGTCGCCATGGACTCTCGACCGGATACCAAACGCCTTGAGGCGTGCGGAGATTATCCAGGCCTCGTGCACATCAGTTGCCCGCGCTACACAAACAGGTTCGCTCATGGACTCACTATATAGGTCCGAAGCCGCTAGCCCGACGGTGCTCGTTATCGAGAGAGGGGGCGGGTGTTAGCCGGCTGTCCAGACCCGGGGGTCACTCGTCCCCACAACAAACTCACCAAACGTGATTCTTCGGCTAAATCTGGCTCGTCGAAACGGAGTGAGCAAGACAATGGCGTGTCCCTCAGAGTGTTCCGACTCGACCTGGACGGCATCGGACCCGCCGTAGCTGACGTTGGCGACAAACGCCGCCGCGCGAATATCGTCCCGATTCGACCGGAAGCCGTCCGCCAACATTTCGAGCACTGCGAGGCTGTCGGGTTGTTCGCCTGTGCCGGGGCTAGCGGCGACGTGTCTGACCGTACCATCGGTCAGGACTTCGACTCCGAACGGGAAGAACTCACCGTTTTCTTGCAAGAGGAACGCCGCGGCGAGAAGAGCTGCGTTGAGGAGTTCGTCCAGGTCATCTTGGGTTTGCTGGCTCGCTGAGTCTCGCCATGAGTGCGCATCTCCATTGTGGCAGATGGGACCCCGGGCGAGCTGACGGTTCGGTCAGTGACCGCCGCCGGTGGCCTTCTTGACGGCCCGCTGGGTGACAGTGAGATTCTCCAAGAGCGTGTGATATAGCGGCAGGCGGTTCGGTGCGCAGCAACCAACTTGGAGCCACCCAATCTGGGAACCGGCGTCACCGAGCGTGTCGTACACCTGATCGGCGGCGGCATGGTCGCTGTTCACGTTCTCGAGACCGGAGCGAACTTCCGCCAGGGTGTCTGCGAGAGCCTGCATGCGAGGGCTGCGTTCGGGTTTGCAGCAGCGCGCCTCAAGATCGGCGAGGGCTACCTCGGCTTCGTCGAGGGCGACGTACGCTGGGGCGAGGTGGTCTTCGTGGTCATTTTCGTGTTCGTTTTCATGCGTCATGGCGGGCAGCATAACGGATTGGGGCCGAGCAGGACGCCGATTAACCCCTACCCAGGTGGGGAGCGGGTAATGGTGGGCTCATTCGCGTCGTAGTTCGCTCAAGATACTCCAGCTGAGACCTACCGCACCGACCTGGCCGAACGAGCTGAGCATGCGCGGCGTTGTGCGTGATACGCTCGTTTCCTATTCGCTCAAGAGAGGGTCATCTGTGGGTGTCGGTCACGCGGTTGCTGTGTTGTTTGACGCCGATTCCGAGCAGCGCATTCTCGAAGCCTCCGACGCAGTGGGGGAGGGCGTCGATCTTCGAGAGATGGGTGCTCACCCCCACGTCAGTCTTGGAGTGTTCCGGTCTGCGGTCGATGTCGACATCCTGGCGACGTGTGTTGCGACTCTTGCGAGGGTGACAGAACCATTCCAACTGCGTCTGAGCGCCGTCGGGTCATTCCCGGGAGACGAGGGCGTCGTGTTCCTTGCCCTAACGCCGACCGAGCGTTTGCTCGACCTCCATCGCCGATTCCATGCAATGTTGGTAGAGCACGGTATTTCTACCGACCCGTTGTATCGGCCGGACCGCTGGGTGCCGCACTGCACGGTCGCACAAGCGGTGCCGGATGAGCGTGTTGGGACTGCGGTTGAACGGGTTCGTAGAACGAACGCGTTCGGCCCGGTCACGGTCGTATCAATCAACCTCACCGAGTTCCTGCCCGTGAAGGAGCTTGTTGCGCATCCCGTCATCGGTGGCTCGGACCCCCTCGGAAGCGCCTGACCCGTTCTTGTGACGCTCGGAGTGGATTATTGCGTCCGAACGTCACAAGAACGGGTCGGGTGGTGTCAACGTTGGAGTTACTATAAGGGTACTCGGCGTTGACCAGCACACAGAAGGAGCCGCGAAATGCGTATCGGCGAAGCTGCAAAGAAGGCCGGTCTGGGCGCCACCGCGATCCGCTTCTACGAGAAAGAGGGTGTGGTGCCGATGCCCGGTCGCACCGAGGCTGGATATCGGGACTACACCGACGCTGACGTCTCCGTGCTCCGATTCGTCCGTCGGGCGCGGAGCTTGGAGATCCCCCTGGACGATGTGCGCGAAATCGTCGAGATGCGGACGAGCGGGCAGGTGCCGTGCGATGTCGTGAGGACCGTCATTGCTCGCGAGGCCGCGGCGATCGATGCCCGTATCGAGGAACTGCGAATGCTGCGAGACGAGTTGACTCAGCTCAACGAAATCGCCCAGGCCGTCGCGGATATACAACCGAACGCCGACTGTGTGTGCCACATCATTGATGACGACGTAACCGAAGGTGAAACCAGCAACAGGTGACGTCGCTGTTGGCTGCTCGGACGATATGGCGCAACGACCCAAGCCGCACCGACTGCTGATGGGGGGAGGAGCACAGCAGTCGATGCAGCCAGGGTGAAGCGCTAACTCGTGACGGTCACCGTTCCCAGCATCCAGGGATGCGGTAGGCAGTAGTAGGTGAACTCGCCGGGGTCGTTGAAGGTATGCGAGTAGGTATCGCCAGGCATCAGAAACCCGGAGTCGAAGAATCCGTCCGGTGTGCCGACCATCCCGTCGGACATTCCTGACGTTACGGTATGTGCAAGGGCGTCGTCATTCGTCCATTTGACGGTTGTGCCGACCGTGATCGACAGATCGAGAGGGTCGAAGGCGTTCGCGGCGTTCGCCGGATCAAAGGCACCCTCCGGGATCGAGACCTCGGCTCCGACAGCGGCCTCGGAAACGATTGTCGTTGTCACGGTCGAGGTTTCCCCGCCGGTTGCGGCAGTCGCCGCCTGGAGAACATTGAACAACTCGGGCTGTTCGTCGCCGCTCACAACGATCGTTCCAAGGGCACCCTTGTAAAACGTTCTGCCGAGCGCGTGGTCCACGAGAAGGATCGTCGAGGGAACCAGGGCGTCAAGCTCGACGACCGTGCCGCCTCCCGCCGAGACCAGCGTGGTCTGGGACCCTCGAATCACGCGGTTGGCCGAGTGTGTCGCGGCTTCCGGATAGACAAGGTCCCACTGCGAACCGATGGGGTGGAAGTTGCTGTTGAGGGCGAGACCGTGGTTCACGAAGTAGATCCTGGCTCGTTCGCCGACATTCATCGTGAGTGTGTTGTCGCCGGTGAGGGCATCGGTGCGTCCGTTGAATGTTACGAATGTTGCATCTTCGTCCAACACCGCAGCCGGATCGTACTGTGCCACACCGTTCGCATCGGGTTCGCCGACGTACCACTCGCTCTGCATGATGGCCCATTCTTCATCGACCTCTGGCAGGGGAACTTCAGGGTCAACGATGAACATGCCGTACATGCCGTGTGCGATGTGCGAGGGAACATCGCCGTATGCGCAGTGATACATGAACGCTCCCGGGTAGAGGAGGCGTACCTGAATCGTTCCCGTTTCTCCGGGCACGACCGTCAGGTCGGCGGCTCCGCCGCCCTGGCCTGTCACGGCGTGGAAGTCAATGTTGTGTGGTTTCTTGTTTCCCGCGAGGTTCGTGAACGTGATGTTGACAACGTCGCCCACTCGTCCTCGAAGAATCGGTCCTGGGGTCCCACAGGTGACCTCGGTGTCTCCTGCGATCCGAAATCCCCACTGCTCGGTCGTCGTGCCACTCGCCGGGTCGAGCGGGCACATTCCTTCGACCGACTCAATGCTGACGTCGAAGATCCGCTGATCGGATCGTGCGATCGGATCGGCTACTGCGGGGGCGTAGGTGATGTGCCCCTCATCGGCAGGCGCCGATTGAAGCTTGGCGATTGGTGTGAGCTCGGGGCGGATCGATTCGTCGATCGGCCACTCCAGAGAGGTACCTTGATCGGAGAGGCCGTGATCGGCGAGTATCTCGCGAACATCGGCCGATGAGACGTTGCTTGCCTGCACGACGAGCGACGCCGCGAGCATCGCGATGACCGCGAAAAGCAGGGCAGCCTGCCATATTTTGTACCAGAATCTGTCATTCATTGTATCGCCTGTTCGTTCTCAACCCGGAACCTGTGCGGTGTGGCGTCATGAGAGGGCGCTGACCCGGATACTGGTCCGGTGGGTCGATTAGTCCTATTACTACATTGGAATCGTATGAATTAACCCAGGGTGCCACTAGGGCCGTTGGGCATGCAGAGCGCGTCGGATGGGGGAGTGACTGGGGTCGTTCGGGTAGAGCGCCGCTTGGGGCGTCAGCTCGTGGAGCCTTAGCCGAGCAGGTCGCGGGTGGTCCATGTCTGTGGCTCATCCGAATACTGGGCGCGGTGGTGTTCCCGAGGAATGACCGTGTCTCTCCACTCATTGGTGAGTGCCAATGTTGCGGTGAGTTCTCCGATGGCTCCCGACCATTTCGCCGAGTGGCCGTTGCCACCGATCGCGCAATAGAGTCGTCCGTCGACCAGCGTATCTATATACGGTCGCCCGTGAGGGGTGCGGGTGATCACGCATCGGACGCCGTGCCACTCGCTGACTTCGACGCCAGGGAACAACTGTCGGAATGCGGAACGCATGTCCGGGATCACCGCGTCGCTGTTGCCCTGGCGGTACCAGTGCTCAACGCTGGCACTATCGAGGTAGGAGTCGTGGTGTGTATTTGCCCCGAACTTCATCATTGTTCGTCCGTTGGGGTACACCATCGGTGGAACCATGTAGATATCAGCAACCAGGTCATGGTCGAGTTGATACACGAAGATCGGCATATGCCTCAACGACGGGTTGCGGTCGAGGTCGAGTTCCGCCATGAGGGCCGTTTCTGACTTTCGCCGGAGTGCCAGCGGGCGAGGCAGGAACTCGGTTGTATTCGAAAAGGCGCCCGTGGCGAGCACGGCCCTTCTTGCCGCGAAAGAACGCCCCGCCAGTGTCTGAAGCACGACGTGATCGGTTCGCACATCAATGCTCATCACCTGGTCGGCGACGACTTCGACCCCGCTGGTTTGGGCGGATGCAAGAAATGCCCCGACGACATCTCGGGGCGACATGTAACCGGATGGCGGGTCTTCGGTATACCCGGTAACCCCTTCGTCGAAGGCGAGATACTCGAACTGGCTGGCAAGTTCGCCCGGGCCCAGCGCGGTAATGCCGGGGTAGTCCTCCGGTGGTGGCAGCATGCCCTCGTCACGTCCCGGTGCGGCGGCGAACAGGAACCCGACCTCGGTAAGGATCGGGTCTGCGCCCTCGTTCTCCAGTGTCCGGATGTTCTCGATGGCGCGGGCAGTGAATTCGGTGTCTGTCGGGTGTGCGTGGCGTTGCCACACGAGCCGCGAAGCGTCATGCCATGCGCCGAAGAGTCCGTGGTGCTGGGTGATGTCGGCCGGTTCGGGCACGCCGATGGCAACAACCGACGCCCCGCTGCGGGCCGCGTGCCATGCGGTCGGGGCTCCCATGATTCCGGTTCCGATGACTGCGAGATCAAACATGGACGCAAGCGTACCCGGTGTGCGAAGGCTCGCGGATCGAACCGTCGCCGAAACACTGTGGTGGCTGTATTCTCACGCCATGGCAACCCTCCTCCTCATACGGCACGCACCAACACCGGAAACCGGGTCACGTCTGACAGGACGACTCCCCGGCGTCTCGCTTGGAGACGGCGGAATCGCCGCGGCCGAGCGCACCGCGCAGAACCTCAGCGGTACAAAGCTGAAGCGGCTCTATGCCTCACCAATCGAACGGACTATGGAGACCGCCACAATCATCGGCGGTCCGCACGGCCTTGCCCCGATTGTCGAGGAGGGCATGATCGAGATCGACTTTGGTTCTTGGGCCGGTCGATCCTTCGGGCAGCTGCGGCGCACCAAACTCTGGTCGACAGTCCAGGTGGCCCCATCTCGGGTGCGCTTCCCCGGCGGAGAGTCGTTTCTCGAAGCACAGCACCGCGCCGTCGTGGCCTGTGACCGGATTGCCGACGAAGCGGGCAAGGCGACGGTAGCGATCGTGAGCCATTCGGACGTCATCAAACTTGTGGTGTCGCACTATCTTGGCCAGCCGATCGACCTTTTCCAGCGGATCAACATTGCCACGACGTCGGTCTCGGTCGTGCATCTCACCCCAGGCGCCCCACCATTTGTTGACGTCATCAATGGACAGGGAGCACCCCGTGCGTGAACTCGGACCAGCGGAACAGTTCCGCATGGATGCCGTGGGTCCATCCGGCGAGCGCACCTTCTTCTTGTTTGTCGAGGCGGGAGGGGAGCAGCACTGGTTCGTCGCCGAGAAACAACAGGTAGCGGCCCTTGCGGAACTTGGGGAACGAATGCTCGTGGGTGCCGAGGTCCTCTTCGACGAGGATGCGGTCCTCCACATCCAGGGCAGACTCGCCGAACCGGCCGAACTCGGTGAGCCGTCGTTCAGGGTCGGGGATCTTCGTCTCGGCTTGCGCGAAAACGAGATGGTATCGATCATCCTCGAGTCGACCGAACAAGACGACGATTCCATGAATTTCATCATCGCACCCGAGCAGCTCCAAGCGGCTGCGATGCACGCCATGAAAGTCGTTGCGGCTGGTAGGCCGTTGTGCCCCCGTTGTGCTGCGGCGGTCAACCCCGGTGAGTATCACCAATGCCCAGAGGTCGATCCCAATCTCAACTGACGCACCGGGGTTAGGTGATGTCGTAGAGGTGATCGGCACGCTGCCCCATGCTTCCAACGCAACGATGCTTGCCCGGGATGAGGTCGGCAACCTCGTGGTCTACAAACCGTCGTTCGGGGCGCAACCGCTCCATGATTTCGACTCCGGAACGCTGGCGGCGCGCGAGGTACTGACGTTCGAGGTGTCCGAAGCGCTCGGGTTCGGTGTTATCCCCGAGACCCGACTTGTGGACGGTGTGTACGGCCCCGGATCTGTCCAACGGATGATCAATGAAGATCGAGAGACTGATCCGCGTTCACTACTGGACGGCCCCGATGAGCGGCTGTGGCCGTTTGCGGTGCTCGACGTCGTAACGAACAATACGGACCGGAAGTTGGGCCATCTACTGATCGAGGACGGTTCCGGCCGCGTTTGGGGAATAGACAACGGGCTGACCTTCCACCACATCCCAAAACTGCGGACCGTTCTGTGGGGATTCGCCGATCAGGAACTACCCGCTGCAATGGTGGGAGCGCTCGGGTTTCTTCAACAAGCGTTGTCGGGCGGTCTTTATGAACGTATAACGACGTTGCTGTCCGCTGCCGAGGCGGATGCTGTGCAGCACCGCCTCACCGGGTTGCTGCACAACCCTGTGCATCCCTCACCACCAACGCACCGCCAACCACTGCCGTGGCCGTGGTGGTGAAGTAGTTGTGGACGGAACAGCCGGGCAGGGCGCGGTACGGTAGGGTTGTGCCATGACACGAACTGCCTACATCAACGCCACGATCTGGACCGGTACAGGTGAGGTGATCGACCGTGGCGGGCTCGTCACCCAGGACGGCCGCATCGTGCAGGTCGGGTCCAACATCGACATGTCGGGGTCTGAGATTATCGACTGCGCCGGGCAGTATCTTCTCCCCGGTTTCATTGATGCCCACGCTCACACTGGCATCTGGGGCGAGGGTTCCCACGACGACTTCGATGGCAACGAAATGTCGGAGGCGATCACGCCCTATGTGCGTGCTCTCGATTCGATCTACCCCGAGGATCCCGGGTTCGATGACGCACGCCGAGGTGGCGTGACGACGATCGGGATCATGCACGGGTCAGCGAATCCGATCGGCGGCCAGCTTACGGTCGCCAAGTCTGCGGGTCTTGTTGCTGATGACATGGTTCTGCGTGAACCCGCAGGTGTGAAGATGGCGTTTGGCGAAAATCCGAAACGTGTCGGTGAGAGCCGCAAACGTGCACCGACGTCACGCATGGGAGTCGCACACCTGGCCCGTAAGTCATTTGTTGAAGCCCAGGAGTATCAGAAAGACTGGGAGCACCACGAGGCGCTGGTCGCCGCAGAGGCAGCAAAACCGGAGAGTGAGCGAACTCCGCTGCGCTCACCGAAGCGCGATCTCGGTCTGGAGATTCTCGTAAAAGTGCTTAACCGGGAGTTGCCGATACGCAACCACGCGCACCGCATGGACGACATTCGGACCGCCATCCGGCTCTCCGAGGAATTTGGCTACGAGCTGATCCTTGACCACGCAACCGAGGCTCATCGCATCATTGACGAGATTGTTTCACGGAACATTCCCGTCTGTTTGGGGCCACTGATTGGTGGGCGATCAAAACGAGAGGTTGCCAGGAAAACTCCCGCCTCTGTGGGAATCATGGTGAAGGCCGGTGCCAAGGTCATTGTGATGACAGACTCTCCGTTCGTGCCGGTGGAGCATCTGCGTGACCAGGTCATCATTGCGATCCGTGAGGGCCTTCCCGAGGATCGAGCGTTGGAGACGATCACCAGCAATCCCGCCGACATTCTCGGAGTCGCGGACCGCGTCGGTACGCTCGAGGTTGGCAAGGACGCAGATTTCATCCTGATGAAGGGTGATCCATGGGATGCCCGCACCAGGGTGCAGCAGACGTTCATCAACGGACAGCTCGTCTTCTCGGCGGATGGTCCGTACATCCCGGACTGAGCCGTATCCATCGGTCCGAGTCCTCTCGGCCCGCCGGGCGCGCCACTAACCTACGTGGAATGAATCGCGACACCGATCGCGAGCCGCTTCGTCGAATGCTGTGGCGGCTTGTTGCCATTATCCCAATTCTGGGGGTCGTAACGTTCGCTGCATTCACCTACCGGGTCGCGACAGACACGGGCGGTGTGAAATCACATCTCGAGGTCGCCGTCGACTACTCAGACTTCCATGCCGCGGCTTGGACACTACGGTTTGGCGAAGCTGACCAGCTCTACGATGTTGCGGCTCTCGCTGCGGTGGAGTCGGATCTGAGGGGTGAACCGGTTCCTGCCAAACCGTCGTATTTGAATCCACCGGCTTTTGCGATGCTGTTGTTTGCGTTGGCGCCGTTGGGATACTTGGTTGGGTATGTGATCTGGACCACCCTCGGGCTCTTCGTGTTTGGGATCTCCCTGCGACTCCTCGGGGTGGCGCGGCCCTGGCTGGTCACGGCGATTGCTGCACTGTCGACCGTTGGCCTCGTCGGGTTACGAATCGGGCAGGGTCAAATGTATTGGGCTGCTGTTTTTGGTGCGGTCCTCTGGAGGCTGCGCGGCTCTGCCCATGTGCAGGCTGGTCTGTTTGCGGTGCTCCTGTCGTTGAAACCGCAGCTCCTCGCCCCCTTTGTGCTGTGGTGGCTGATCGATTGGCGAACGTATTGGCGGGTCCTTCTCACAACGGGGATCGGTTCCGCCGTTCTCGCCGTGCTGCCGGCGGTGTTGTTCCCGGGTTCGTACGACGGGTATTTCTCACTCCTGCGGGACACGTCAGCGAGCGCCCTCCAGGAAGGGATCCCGTGGGGTGCGACCCTTCCATACACGGTCTTTGCAATGGCTGGACGATCGGTAACGAGTGCCACCGTGACGTTTGTGGTGAGCAACCTGCTGTTCGCTGGGTTGGTTTTCTTTGCGGTACGTGCCCGGTGGAGCCGCGACACCATGTTTGTCGTGGTCACGGTCGGTGCAGCAGCGCTAGCTAACCATTTGCTGCTCTACGACTGGATGATCCTGGTCCCAGCAGGAGTCGTCGTAAGCCAGCACCTGCCCGATTTCAGCGTCTACCTCCCCGGTATGATCGCCGCACTCATGTATGTATCACTTCTCCAGATGGTGTTTGGCATCGAGACCTACCGTCAGTTCGGGTTTGTGCCTCAGATAGCACCGGTGCTTCTTATCGGAGTCGGCGTGGTTGCAGTGCGTCAGATGGTTGAACCTACGACTCGGTCGTTTGCCCCAACCGGGGGTGGATAGCGTGGGGCATCGATCAGGTTCGGAGCGCGAGTCGCTTCGCAGGAACCTATGGCGCAGCGTGGCGCTAATCCTTTCCATTGGTGCGGTGCTCTATGCAGCGTTGACATTCAGCGTCGCGACCGATCCGGACAACCGCAGCCCGAATGGCAACGTCGTTGGTGTCGACTACTCCACGTTCCACGCCGGGGCGACGATGCTGCGCTACGGCGATGCCCGGGACCTCTACGACATTGACGCGATGACCGATCTCCTACGTGAAGTGCGTCGGGGACCTGCGGGGAGGCAACCGACGTTCGTCAATCCGCCGGCATTCGCCATGGTGCTCTCGCCGCTAGCCCCGCTGCGATATGAGCTGGGACTTGTCGTGTGGACCGTCCTGGGGATCGCGGCCCTTGGATTTGGGATTCGTGCCATCGGAGCGTCGCGTCCCGGTGTTCTCCTGGTCGGTGCGGTGCTTTCCATACCGGGATACCTTGGTGTGTCGCTGGGCCAGGGTCAGTTCTTTTGGGCCGCGATCTATGCCGGCATCCTGTCCCGGCTGAGGGCCGAAAAACAGGTTCAGGCTGGCCTCCTTGCTTCGCTTCTGGTGCTCAAACCCCAGTTGCTGGTCCCGTTTGCACTCTGGTGGCTAGTGGACTGGCGCCGCAATCGCGTGGCACTGGGGACCTCGCTCGCGGGTGCAGCCGCGATCTCGATCGCACCGGCAATCGTATTTCCCGGTTCCTACACCGGATACGGAGCATTGCTCCAAGCAGCCAACGACGCGTTCCCGCTCGACGGTATCCCGATGGGTGTGACGTTCCGTGACGCCATCGATGCCCTCACCGGTGGGTCCACGGCCCTTTCCGGTGGCATCGTGGTCGTGGGGGTCGGGCTGTTCATCGCTGTCCTTTTGAAGGGTCTCCGTGCGCGCTGGGACATGGACACCATGTTCATCGTGGCGACAACGATGGGCCTGTTGGTGTTACCGCACGTGTTGTTGTACGACTGGCTCCTCCTGATACCGGCGGGCGTCCTGCTCGCCCAGAGAATTCCTCCTCGATCTGTGATCATCCCCGCGGCGATAGCGGCGTTGCTGTATTCATTGCTGTTCCAGGCCGCTTTTGGGGTCGGATCGTTCAATCGCTTCGGGTGGAGCATCCAGTTTGCGCCAGCAGTACTTGTGGTCACGCTGGTGTTTGCGGTCCGCCAGCTACAGGGATTGCGTCCGGTTACCGATACTGCATAGGTGCCGATGTTCCGGTGGTGAACCACATAGTGGTCGTGGAGCGTTGGCCGCGTGGTACGTTGTGCCGAGGAGGTTGCTGCGGTGGGGCGCAAGACCGTCACATATACGATCGATAAAGTTCCGGCGAAGCTGCGCTGGTACCCTCGGCTGAGCGGGTGGGGGTTGTTCTTCGGCGCTATCGGTGGCGTGGGCGGTGCCATCTTTCTCCAACAGGCCGGGGTTCGTGTCCTGACTCGTACCCTCCTCCTTCAAAGTCTGTCTGCGGCGGTGGTGCCGGGTCTGATCATCCCGTCTTTCATATATTTTGTCGCGGTACGCGCCTATAACTGGCGTTTGCGCCGCTATCTCAGGAGTCCCCGCGGCCGTGCAGTGTCGGCAGCGACCCTCGCCGCGACCCTTGTCATCGCCGGTATTACCCTCGTCTCGTCAGCGCCCCCGGCGTATGCCACGGTCACGGGACCGTGTCGGGTAACCCTCAACGGTATCAACGTTGCACCGCTCACCCCGACCGCTGATGACGCGATCATCGTCGATATCGATGGAGACCTCACCGGCCGACTGGAGTTTCCGAGCGAGATCGATGGTGGTTCGATCGATGTCATGTACGGTGGGTTTGCGGCTTTCAACTTTCAGCAATGGGATGACGTCGTCAACGATGAAGACGCCGTCGATACGGGCGGCGGTGCCGAGTCTCGGACGGTGCAGACGAGCGTCATTGCACGCTACGCAGCCGGTGTGTACGACGTATACGGTGCGGTCGTGTTCGAGAACGGGGAGAGTTGCGAGGTCGCGTTTGCGTTCAAGATCGACGCTCCGCCCCTCGAAGTGCCCCTCGGCCAGGGTGCTGCCGGAGCGGCGGCGCTCGGACTGCTCGGTACCCTTGGGGTCGCACTAGGGCGGAGTCGGGAAGGTGCGGCGCTGTTGGCGGGACTCGATCACCATCTCGGTACCCTGCCGATCCCAGATCCGCTCGACGATGATCCGATCGGGTCGGAGCGAGAGCCGCTCGATCACGGGCCGGTTACGGCGTTCCCCGGTGAGGAGCAGCCCGCCACCGAGACCGAAGCGCCGACTGTGTTTATCGAACGCGGTGCCACTCCGGTGCCTGATCTCAGTTTTGATGATCCCGATCGGGACGATCTGCCAGCGTCATCGAACACCGAAATGTCCACCGGTGAAGGAGATGCCCCCGCAGATCCATCGTCCCTCGTCTCTTTCGACGAGACCCCGGTCGATGCGACCCCGGCGGCTCCGGTCCCCGTTCCGGCCCCGATGTCAGAGCCCCAGGATTTCCTTGGCCGCGACACTGCCGACTCGGTGGCGTCCACCGTGGCCGTTGTGCAACAGGCTGGTAGGAACCTCGATACCCTCGCTGGTGACCTTGGGGTGCCCGACGATATCCGAGACAGCGTGCGTGCGCGGATCAAACCGGCAGCGGAGAGGCTCGAGGGCGTCAAGGCTGCCGCCGAACGGGCCCGCGACGCCGTCGATTGGGCGAAGGACATTGGTGACGACACCGAGCGTCGACTTGCTGGGCTTGGTGTCCCGCAGGGACTTCGGGACGGAATCGTGTGGATGCGCGGCATGTTCGGGTGGGTCGGTGGGATCGCCGAGGATGCCGCCGCGACGTATCTGGCACCGGTGACTGAACCCATCGGGAAGATGCTCGGCATGAAACCCGCCACGGTCGCCGCGGAGCTCTTCCCCGTTGGCGAGTTCGGGACACAGCTTGGCGACATGGTGATCAAGGGTGCTGAGAACATCAAGGGTGGCGAGAACTACGGTGGACAGCTTGGGGAACTCGCTCCCGACGTTCCTGGGGATGCCGGGAACACCGGGCTGGACGAAATCTTTGGACCGAACCGGTGGGGTCGCTAATGGGTTTCATCGAAGACGACCAGAGGCTCATGGCAGCGGTCGAATCGGCGAAGTCTCCGGTGGAGAAGCTGGCACTTTTGGCGGGCTCGGCTCTGGAAGGCGAGACAGCCATGGCCGAGGCCACGGGACTCGAGCGCGCCGAAATAGCTCTGCGAATCGCGGCGACTCATGCCGTCATGGCGGTCGAGACCGACGATGTCGAGGCCGCCGAGCACACGGTCGTATGGGCGGGTAGGTGTGTCGATGTTGCCCGCCACCACAACGCCGCGATCGTCCACTATGTCCCACGCGCGGCGGCACTGTGTGCGTCAGTGCTCGACCATGTCGGCAGTGACCTGCAGGCGCCAGCGATAGACACAGTGCGGGGATGGCTGCGGGGTTACGCCCGTGCCCTCGGTGAGATCGCCGCGAAAACGGCAGAGGCCGATCGCCTGGCATTGGTCGCCCTCGCCGCCGAGGGTGTAGATGGCGCCGAGGAACTCGCGACGGTGGCACGTCGGGATGCAGCCGCGGCGTACCAAGCCATCGGCGATTTCGAAACCGCGACCACGTTCACCCCGTTCTTGTGACGTTTCGGTGGCATAGTTGCCTCGAAACGTCACAAGAACGGGGTGGGAGCGGTGGGTGCCGCTAGTTCCTGACGAACAACGTCGCCCACCAGATGAAGAGTCCCTGGAAGGGGAGTCTGGCCCAGGCGACTATCGGGTTCGCAAACGAGGCGGGGACGCGGGGGTCGTCGATGCCGCCCTGGAGCGCCATCCAGATGTTTGCGGGGAAGATGACGATCAGCGTGACGATCACACCGATTGCGGCTCGGGGTCGCCAGGCGGGCACGAGAAGTGCAAGGCCGAACCCGATCTCCATGACCCCACTGACGTAGACGAGGGATCGTTTGGCGGGCAAGATCGGCGGGATGAGTGCCTCATAGGCGTCGGGGTTCCCAAAGTGATAGGCACCCGCACCCGTCATGAAAACAGCGAGCCCCATCAAGAGTGCCCACCGCACCGGTGTCATTGTTTGGTGGTGAGCTCGACCGGGCTTTGATATGAGCCGGGGAACACGTTGCGCACGTCTGGGTCGTCCACCAGTTCGATCCGTGCTGCGCAGACTTTGTACTCACCGGTCCCGGTGACGGCATCCCCCGCGTCGGTCGTCAGGAGATTGGCCCGGGCCTCGGCGAAGTGGAACGGCATCCAGATCGTGCTGCGTTTTACCTGGCGCGACACCATGGCACGACAACGAACCCGACCACGCCGCGTCACCACGTCGACCATTGCCCCATCTTCAACACCGAGAACTCTTGCGGTGCGAGGATGGATCTCGATGAATGCTTCGGGTTGTTTCTCCGCAAGGCCGTCGACCCTGCGTGTCTGGGTTGCGGCGTTGTAGTGATACAGCGTGCGGCCCGTGCTGAGCACGAGCGGGTACTCCGGGTCGGCTTGCTCGAATGGTGGGCGATATTCGACAGCCTGGAACAGGCCTTTACCGCGCAACACCCCACCCTTGTGGAGATAGATCGTGCTCGGAGCATCCATCGTTTCGACCGGCCATTGCAACCCGTCTTTGTCGATCCTCTCATGGGAGATGCCAGCGAACTTTGGTGCCAGAGACGCCATCTCGGCGTACACGTCCGCAATGCCCTCGTACCGTGGGTTCTCGTATCCGGAACGTTCCATCACATCGAGGATGATCTCCCAATCGGCGCGTGCCTCACCGGGCGGATCGACCGCCTTTCGGACCCGCTGCACCCTGCGATCGGAGTTGGTGAACACCCCGTCCTTTTCCGCAAAGGCGGCTGCTGGCAGTACGACGTCCGCATAGCGGCATGATTCGTTCAAGAAGATGTCCTGGACCACCATGAACTCGATACCGTTGAGTGCCTCCTCGAGCCTGCCGACGTTCGGTTCGGACATGACAATGTCCTCACCCATCAGGTACATGCCCTTCACGTGGGTGCCCATCTTCTTCATCATCTCGTTGAGGTTGAGCCCCGGGACATCGGACTGTTCGACCCCCCAGGCCTCACCAAACTTGGCGCGAACGTCTTCGTCTTTCGCCCACTGGTACCCGGGATAGAACACCGGCGTCGCACCCGAATCATTAGCGCCCTGCACGTTGTTCTGGCCCCGCAACGGATTCATCCCCATCGAAGGTCCGCCGAGGTGGCCGGTCATGAGCACCAGATTCGACAGGGCGTAGACGTTGTCGGTACCCGTCGTGTGTTCCGTGATGCCAAGCGTGTAGTAGATGCCCGCCTTGCGGGTCGTGGCGTACGCCCGTGCCACCTCGCGGATCATGTCGGCGGGCACACCGGTGACCTCTTCGGCCTTCTCCGGGGTATACGCCGCCACTGTCTCCTTGACCGTGTCAAAACCTTCGGTGTTCTCAGCGATCCATTCCTTGTCCTCAAGACCCTCGGCAACGATGACATGGGCAAGAGCGTTCAGCAGCCACACGTCACTGCCCGGTTCGATCTGGAGATGCCAATCCGCGATCGAGGACATCCATATCGCCCGCGGGTCTGCGACCGCAAGTTTGGCGCCGCGCCGGACAGCCTGTTTCATCTCCATTGCAATGATGGGATGGGCCTCAGAGGTGTTCGAGCCGATCACCAACATGAAGTCGGTGTCCCTGATTTCGGGAATGGAGTTGGTCATAGCGCCAGCCCCGAATGTGGTTACCAGACCGGCAACCGTTGGAGCGTGTCAGGTAGCGGCACATTGATGAATGTTGTGCGTGCCGAACGCTGCTCTGGACATTTTCTGGAAGAGATAGTTCTCCTCCCCCGTACAGCGACTGGACGAAACGAAGCCGAGGGAATGCGGACCGTGCCTTGTCACCACCCCCTGGAGTCCCTCAACGACGCGATCAAGGGCCTCATCCCAACTAGCTGGGCGAAGCACACCGTCGGCGTCCCGCACAAGCGGCTCGGTGAGCCGGTCCTTGTGGTGAATGAAATCGTTAGCGAAGCGTCCCTTGACGCAGAGGTTGCCGTCGTTGACGGTCGTTCCCGGGGGAGGGGGAGTGACCTTCACGATTCGGTTGGCGGCCCGGTCAACGTTGAGATCTAACTGGCAGCCGACCCCGCAGAAGTTACAGGTCGTGCGAATCTTCTCAAGTTCTTTCTCCGGTTTCCCGTACGCCAGGGCTGCCTTCTCGGTCATGGCGCCGGTGGGGCAAACTGCGATACAGCCGCCACAGAGCTCGCAGGTCGTATCGGTGAGCGAGAGCTCGTCTGCAGTGGAAATCGTGGTGAGTGCACCGCGGTGCGCCAACGTGATTGCGGTGACCCCTTCAATCTCGTCGCAGTACCTTGTGCACAGTGCACATCCGATACAGCGATCCTCGCGAAAGTGGATGAACCGGTTGACGTCCAGCGGTCGGCCCTGGCGGGGCGAGTCGACGTGCGCCCAGACACCGGCGGTGCCGTGAACGTCGGCGAGTTCGAAGAGCCGGTTCGGGTTGGCGTCCTCGGCAATGGTGCGGTCCGAGACGGTATCCGCCATGTGCAACGACAACGAGAACTGTCGGTTGCGGGACACCCGCGGACTCTCGGTCGTGATAACCATGCCGGGTTGGGCCTTCGAGTGACACGAGGGCTGCATGAGCCGCGAACCCTCGACCTCGACGAGACAAATCCGACACGCCGCGGCGGGCTCGATCCGGTCGTCGTGGCAGAGTGTCGGGATGTCGACGTCGATCCGGCGGGCGGCCTCGAGGATCGTCTCGCCCGGTCGATAAACAACCGTCACACCGTTGATGGTGAGTGTCTGCTCGTTCATGACGACACGCGGGACTGGAACTCGTCGGGGAAGTACTTCATTGCCGACAGCAACGGTAGTGCTGCCGCCTGACCAAGGCCACAGATACTTCCCTCCTGCATGCCCCAGGCAATGTCGTCGATGTGCTCAAGGGCATCGGCGTCACCGCGGCGGAAGCGCTCAAGGGCCTGTCGGACGAGTTGAGTTCCGATGCGGCATGGTGCACATTGCCCACACGATTCGTCTTCGAAGAACACGGCCTGGACAAGAGCTGCCTCGACCATGTCGACGGTGGCATTGAGCACGACCCCGCCGGCGGAGCCGAGCATCGAACCGACTTTCTGAAGCGAACCGAAGTCGAGCGCGACGTTGATCATCGACGCAGGTAAGAAACCGGAACTGGCGCCACCGGGTGAGAAAGCTTTCAACGTGCCGGTGACACCACCGGCCATGTCGAGGAGTTCGGCCATGCTGATACCCATCGGGGCCTCGTACACTCCCGGGCGCGGCACATGACCGGAGACGCAGTACAGCTTGGTACCCGGCTCGGTACGGCCGAGTTTGCGAAACCAGGTACCGCCGCGAGCGAGGATGGCTGGGATCGTGGCGATGGTTTCGACGTTCTGGATCAGTGTTGGGGCGCCACGGAATCCGGCCTCAACAGGGAACGGTGGTTTCATGCGCGGCATCCCGCGTCTGCCCTCAAGCGACTCCAGCAGGGCGGTCTCCTCACCACAGATGTACGCACCGTGGCCGTCCACGAAATGCCAGGCGACGTCATCATCAAGCAATCCCGCAGCCGTTGCTTCCTCCACCGCGGCCTTGAGTGCGTCACGCACGGCGCCGAACTCTCCACGGACGTAGCAGTAGATGTCGTGTGCTTCGAGCGTGTGTGCCGCAATCGCGAGACCCTCAACAACGAGGTGAGGACGCTTGAGGATCACCTCACGGTCCTTGAATGTCCCCGGCTCGCCCTCGTCGGCGTTGAGCACAACGTACCGTTCGGTAACGGACTGGTTTGCAACCCCCCGCCATTTGATATGTGCGGGGAACCCGGCACCTCCGCGGCCGGTCACCCCCGACACCTCAAGCTCGTCAATCACCCAGTCCGCGCCATTATCTCGTGCGGCGGTGAGGCCTGTGTAGGAGAGTGAGTCCACACCAGCGAGGTTTATCGAAAGATCATCAGACGCGGCAGTGAGATGAACGTCGGGCAGGGAGTTCTTGCCCCGTGGATCCCACGACGCCGGGGCTTCATCGCACCGTCCGAGACAGGCTGCGGCGAGGAATGGTGTGTCCGCAGCGCTCAGCGCATCGATCTTCTCGCCAGACCCGGCGAGGTGACAGCTCAGGCCCTGACAGACCCGAACCTCGTTCGGATGTTTCAAGAGCGAATAGAACGTGGCGACGCCGTAGACGTCGGCCTCCGCTACACCGGTGCCGACATGAACATCGTTTGAGACACCGGCTGTCAAACCCCCGGCGTGTTCGATTCGGATGAGCACTTCTTCGCGACGTCTGTCAGTCACTGGACTCCTGGGGGGAAGCTGGCACGAACCTACCAGATACCTGACCACCTTTCGACCCGTCGGAGGTGCTCCACCGCTTCGGCCGGTCAATCTCGAGAACGACGCGCGGAGCACCAGATTGTGCCGCGACGTCGGCCATTCGATAGCCAATCATTCCTTCGATGTCGCGCACGGTGCTCGCGTCAATCGTGATCAACCAGTCTGATGCCGAGGTCTCGAAGGTCGACACATCCCCGAGGCGTAGTCTGATCCTCACATCTGGCGTCACGTTGCAGACCAAAGTGGCCTTCGAGAGCAGCGCCGTCACTTCTTTTGGGGAAACACGGATGCGCGCCTCGTTATCTGTCAAACGAATCTTCATCGGGTGACGTCCTCCTGGCAGGTGTATACGTTGCAGCGATCGGTCCTCGTGAAGCCGATCAATAACAGACCAAACTCTGCTGCAAGGTCTACTGCAAGGGTACTTGGGGCACCGACGGCGACTAGGGTCCCAAGACCCGAAACGATTGCCTTCTGTACGAGTTCGTAACTCGCTCGTCCGCTGACGACCACTATGTGGTCTCCGGTGAGCGCTGTGTGGTCCCCGGTAGGGGAAATGCCGCTGAGCGCGCAGAACCCGATGACCTTGTCGACGGCGTTGTGGCGCCCGATATCCTCGCGAATCACGATCGGCGCACCGGAAGAGTCGAAGATACCCGCAGCATGGAGACCCCCGGTAGTTGCAAAAGTGCTCTGCTGGGTCACGAGTGCTTTGGGGAGAGACTGGACCAGGGATAGAGAGATGGGCTTGGTGCGGCGGACACGTCCCTCGCATCTCGTGACAAGCTGCTCGATAGAGGCCCGTCCACAGATCCCGCACGCCGACGTGGTGAGGACGTTGCGCCGAAAGGCATCGCGGTCGAAGGCAATACCATCGCCGAGTCGGGCAACGACCTGGTTGTGGAACTCTCCATCGACCAATGTCTCGGTGACGGAATCCAACTCGGAAGAATTGCTGACGATTCCCTCGGCAAGCAGAAACCCGACTGTGAGCTCACGGTCGTTGCCGGGGGTGCGCATCGTGACTGTCAGCGGTTCGACACCTCCAGAGTGCTCGATGAGGATCTCAAGAGGCTCCTCGACAGCGACGCAATCGTCAATCGTCTCGATGCCCTCGTCGGTGACTCGCTGCACACGCCGTTCGAGCGACGCAGTAGTAGCCGGCTGTCCGAATACGTCCACTAGAACGTGTCCCTCGTAACCGCTTCATACTCGGCCGGTGTGTTTACGTTTGCGAGTTGATCGGGTAGATCAATGTGGACGCGTTCGACGTTGCCGATTCGGCGCAGGAATGCGTGCATTGAAAGGTCGCCGGAGGCGGTGCCGTACATGGCCTTGGAGAAACAACCGCGGCCATAGGTGCCGCACAGCGGCTGGTCGCGCCCTGCTGCAACTGCGATTCGCGCGTGAACCCCACTGACCACTGGGTCGGCAACCGACCGCACCTCCGTCGCCGTTACGAACGGCATATCCGTTGCAAGGAGAAAGATGCTGCGGTCTGGTTCGTATTCGAACGCCGAGATGAGACCGGCCA
>JAADIG010000139.1 GCA_013151445.1 Actinomycetota bacterium | reverse complement strand
CTTGCTCAAACGCGATCATCCAGAGCGGTGGAGGGACAGGCCCTTTGAAACCGCGGCAACCGGGGTAACACACGGTGCCAATGCCTGAACGATGAGCGACCCGAGACGGCGTAGCCATCTTGAGTGCTCACCGAGCGCGTCAAGAGAAGAGCTACCTGAGGACGGGTCGATGCAACGTTCTATATCAATTCGATGTTCTGATGGTGTTTCGCGAAGGCGGCACTCGTGAACGGTTACCTCGACGCGGTCAACTCGCGCGTTGTCATCTTTGACGGTGCGACGGGTACCACCCTTCAACAGGCGAACCTCACAGCGGACGACTTTGGTGGACCTGACCTCGACGGATGCAACGAGCTTCTCTCGGTGACGCGCCCGGACGTTATCGAGACGTTCCACGACTCGTTTCTCGCCATTGGGTGTGATGTCGTCGAGACGAACACGTTCGGTGGATCGTCGATCACCCTCGCCGAATATGGGATCGCCGACCGGGCGTACGAACTGTCGAAGGTATCGGCAGAAATAGCAGTACGTGTCGCACGGGATCACGCCACCGCCGACCACCCGCGGTGGGTGGCCGGGTCGATCGGTCCGGGTACCAAGTTCGCATCCCTTGGCCACATCCGATACTCCGAACTCCGCGACAGCTACGAAGAGCAGGCGCGTGGACTATTGGACGGCGGTGTTGACCTGTTCATCGTAGAAACCCAGTTTGACCTACTGGGTTTGAAGGCGGCAGTGAACGGAGCACGGGCTGCCATGCGCGCCGCCGGGCGTACTGTTGCAATCCAGGCGCAAGTGACGATGGAGGTCACTGGACGGATGCTGCCCGGCACCGAAATCGGTGCGGCCCTTGCTGCGATCGATCCGCTCGGTGTCGACGTCGTAGGTCTCAACTGTGCGACTGGTCCGGCGGAGATGATCGAACATGTCCGACACTTGTCGCGACATTCCCGCATGCCGATCTCCGTCATACCCAATGCCGGTCTGCCATCGGTCGTCGATGGGGAAATGCACTACGACCTTACGTCCGCGGAGCTTGCTAGCCACCACGCCGAGTTCATCGCCGATTTCGGTGTGAGTGTCGTCGGCGGTTGCTGCGGGACCACGGTTGATGATCTCAAGGCAGTTATCGACGTTTGTCGGGACCTTGAACCTGCGCGGCGCGATCCTGTGCACGAGGCGGGTGCGACATCGATGTACTCGTTTGTGCCATTCAACCAGGACACCTCGATGCTGATTGTTGGTGAACGCACGAACGCAAACGGCTCGAAGAAGTTCAGAGATGCGCTGCTCGCCGAGGATTGGGATTCCTGCACCCAGGTTGGGAAGGATCAGGTCGCCGAGTCGGCCCACTTGGTCGATTTGTGTGTCGACTATGTCGGGCGCGACGGTGTGCGTGACATGGACGAGATCGCTGCGCGCTTTGCAACCCAGGTGGCCGCCCCGATCGTGCTCGACTCGACCGAGCCGGAGGTCATGCAGGCCGGGCTTGAGCGAATCGGGGGTCGCTCCATTGTGAATTCAGCAAACCTCGAAGAGGGTGATGCCCCTGGGTCACGCCTCGATCGTGTCTTGACCTTGGCGAAAGAACACGGCGCCGGAGTGATCTGTCTCCTTATCGACGAGGAGGGCCAGGCACGCGACGTCGAGTGGAAAATGCGAGTCGCGCACCGGCTCTACAACATCGCAACCACTCGATACGGGCTTGAGGCGACCGACCTCATCTTCGACGCGCTCACATTTCCGCTCTCTACCGGCGGTGACGATCTACGTCGCGATGCCATGGCAACCATCGAGGCGATCCGCCGGATCAAGGCCGAGTTGCCGGATTGTACGACGACCCTGGGCATATCCAACGTGTCGTTCGGTTTGAAACCCGCTGCCCGCCATGTCCTCAATTCGGTGTTCCTCCACGAATGTGTGGAGGCCGGACTCGACTCCGCGATTCTTCACGCCGGACGCATCGTCCCCATGGACCGGATCTCCGAAGAGCAAGCGGCGGTGTGCCTCGACCTAATCTACGACCGGCGTCGCGATGGGTACGACCCGCTGACGAAACTTCTCGAACTGTTCGCCGACGTCGAATCGGTGAAGTTGGTTCGCGAAGACCGCAGTGGATGGACCGTCGAGGATCGCCTCGCGGCACGAATCATCGAGGGGGATCGGGATGGGTTGTCGGATGACCTCGATAAGGCGCTGGGAAGGATGTCAGCACTGTCGATCGTCAACGAAGTGCTGCTCAGCGGCATGAAGGTCGTCGGTGAACGGTTTGCGAGCGGCGAAATGCAGTTGCCGTTCGTTCTGCAGTCGGCCGAGACGATGAAGGCATCGGTGGCGTACCTCGAACCGTACATGGCGAAGTCGGAGACCAACGAGCGCGCCTCCATCGTCCTCGCAACCGTGCGTGGTGACGTTCACGACATAGGGAAGAACCTTGTAGACATCATCCTCACGAATAACGGGTACAGGGTGCACAACCTTGGTATCAAGGTCGGAATTCAGGACATGGTCGAGAAAGCTCTCGAGGTCGACGCCGACGCGATCGGCATGTCGGGGTTGCTCGTGAAGTCGACGTTGATCATGCGCGACAACCTCGAAGAAATCACGAGGCGTGGGCTTCAGCACACGCCCGTATTGTTGGGTGGGGCGGCGCTCACGCGCAAATATGTTGAGGGCGATCTCCGTGGTGTCTACGACGGACCCCTGTTCTACGGTAAGGATGCCTTCGCTGGTCTCGACGTGATGGACAAGATCGCAGAGATGAAACGCACGGGGGTTACCAACACCGATTTCGGTCGGCTCGCAACGCGACCAGCGTTCCCGGAGATGATCCGAGAATCTGTAGCAATCGAATTGCCGCTCCGATCACCTGAGGTCGTGACGGACAATCAACTATTCGTGCCACCGTTTGTGGGATCTCGTGTCGTCAAGGGCATTCCGCTCGACGACATCGCAGCGTTCGTCAATGAAACCGCGCTGTTTAGAAACCAATGGCAATACCGTCCCCGTGGCGATGAGAGCGATGCCGAGTTCAAGGACCGTATCCGCCCCGAGTTCCGTCGTCGGCTTGCAGCAGCCAAGGCAGCAGATCTCCTCGTGCCACAGGTTGTGTACGGATACTTCCCGGTCAACAGTGACGGTGATGATCTCATCGTTTGGGAGGACGAAACCCGCGTCGTTGAACGAACCCGGTTCCGATTTCCCCGTCAGGCTCAAGCACCGTTCCTGTGCATCGCCGATTTCTATCGCCCGGTTGTTAGTACCGAGCTTGACTACGCAGCCTTTCACATCGTGACGATGGGCGGGCGCGTATCGGATGTCACTGCTGACCTGTTTGCGGCCAACGAATACCGTGACTATTTGTTCACCCACGGTCTCGGAGTCGAGATGGCCGAGGCGTTGGCCGAACTATGGCACAAGCGCATCCGCGACGAGTGGGGGTTTGGTGATGAGGACGGTCCCACGGTGCTCGGTCTCTTCCGTCAGCAGTATCGGGGGAGTCGATACTCATGGGGGTATCCGGCCTGTCCCGACCTGCAGGACAACGCCCGTGTCGCCGACCTTCTTGGTGCGGACCGGCTCGGGATCGTGGTCAGCGAAGACACCGGTTGGCAATACCAGCCGGAGCAAACTACGTCAGCGATCATTGCCCACCATCCGCGGGCGAAGTATTTCATCACCCGAGACGAGGCGTAGAGATGTTTACTAGACACGACGGTTGGATCGAGGTTGCCGAAGTGAACCCACCGATGCTGCCGACCATGGATCACCTCATGCTCGACGGTGTGTGGCAAAACGTTCTGATCACCGACAACGTATTTGGCAAGGTCAGGGTTTCGCCCTACGCCTACGCGGCCCGCATCACCCATGACACCCCGGACGTACATCCGACGGTTGTCGTGTCAACACGCGATCGCAACATTCTGGCCATCGAGTCCGAGGTCCGCGGTGCCCTTGGCAACGGTGTGAACTCGTTCTTTGTCGTGATTGGTGACACCGTGCCGCAGGTCGACCACTATTCCCACCACTACGAGATTGTCGAGCACCTGCGGGAACTTCAGGAGGACATGCCGTGGTTCGAGGTCGGGATGCCGACACGGTTCCGAAAGTGGCAGTTTCGAAAACGTGTCGATCTTGGCGCCCAGTACTTTATCGCTGGGCCACTGCTGGATCCATCGACGGTTGCCGAGAACATGGAGAAACTCGACCGGCGCACCGATGATCCCCCGGTTTTCCTCGCAATAATTCCGCCGTTCTCCCCCGGCTGGGTCGAACGTGCTGAGGGGTTTGGGGCGATCCCCGCATCGGATGACCTCAAGGCTCAGCTGTTGGGGATGTTGCCCGCAGAGCGCAGGGCCTTCGGCTGGAAGGTCGCCGAGGAAACAGCTGAGGCCGCACGCAAAGCAGGGGCTCGCGGGATCGTTCTCATGGGTCTGAAGTACGAGACTATCGTCGATGAGGCACCGCTCGCATGGCGGAGTCGGCGCTAGAACCGAAGGTTGTTACAGCATCCAGGCGATAACGAGACCGACGACGGATACCGTGGCGCCAACTGCGGTCCGCATGGCCACCGTGTTGGACTCTCGCGGAAGTGACTGCCACACCCAGGTGATGAACATGCCACCGAGAAAACCCCCAAGGTGGGCCTGCCAACTGATTCGTGGCACCCCAATGCTGATGACTGCATTGATCACGAGCAGGGCCAGCATCTGCCGGAACATGGCGTCACCGAACGCGGTGTGTCGGGTGCGGTAACCGTGAAGGAACCACGCCCCGAACACGCCAAAGATCGCCCCCGACGCCCCGACCGCAACCGATGGTCCCGATGACAGTACGACGGCAGCGACGCCACCGGCGATTCCCGAGCCAAAGTACAAACCCGCAAATGGCCACGATTTCACCGAACGCTCAAGTGCCGGCCCGAGCACGTAGAGCGAGTACATGTTGATGGCGACGTGGAAGAAACCAGCATGGAGGAACATCGCCGTCACGATGCGGTAGATTTCTCCCCCTCGAATCAACCAGGTGGCGGCAGCGAAGTTGGTAAAGAGCGAGTCTCCCAGCGCGGGGCTGGCGGCCCCGAGCACGTACGCTGCGACGCTGATGGCTATCAGGGTCATCGTCACGGGGGCCGTCTGAAACGATGGTCCGCCAAATATTTGGTGGCGGTTGACGACCCGTGTAGTACCCCGTGCCTTGGCACACTCCGGGCAGCGTTGACCGACGGGCGCATCGACCGAACATTCCCCACAGATGTACCGCCCACACTCGCTGCACCGGAGCCTTGTTGGTGTGTTGGGGTGTCGGTAGCAGGAGGGGCTGGTCTCGTTCATTTGTCGGAGATTAGTGGTCCCGTCGGCCTTTCGATGCCAACCCGCCCGAGGAGCCATGGCCACGGGGATACTGCGGTGCGAACCCCTGCCCGCGGCTTGGCTGGGACTTTGGGGGTTGCTCGTAAGATCGACCGCGGTTTGCCCACCGAGTTGGCTCGGGATCTCCGCTCTAGAGGGTGAAGAATTCGGTCGTTGCGACGACCTGTTCGTCCACGATGACGCGTAGATGCAGCGGGCCGGTCGGGATGTTGGTGAACTCGAACGAACCGATCGCACCAAGCTCGGTAGTTTGGGAGCCTGCCGTTCCCTGCAGCTCGACGTGTCCATCCATCGGGGGTACCACCTGTCCGATGATGGTGCGGAGGCGATCGTCCACCTCCATCTCGAAGGTTGCGGCGTCGGCCTCGAAACTCAAGACGCGTGTGAGGGTCCCCGTTGAGCGAACGGAAATGGTTTCATCCACTGAGGAGTCGTACGCCAGTGCAGCCAGCTCGCCGTCGAGCGTGCGCAGCGAGTAGAGGCCCGAAGCGCACTCAGCCAGGTTGTCAGGCTCCGGGTGGAGCCACGCAATCCCTTTTCGTACTGCATCCAACATGTGGTGTTCCCGCCGTTCCTCTTCGTCTGGGTTTACATCCACCTAAATCCCCTTCGCACTAAACAGAGTCGTGACGGTGCGTCGTGATACATCGTCATGATGTTTCTTCCAGGATCGCTTCGAGCTTGGTGAGGCACCGTGCCCGAGTGGGACCAAGAGAACCGATGGGTTTGCCGATCGCATGGGCGACCTCGGAGTAGCTCAACGGGGGTTCTGCGGTGAGCAGGGTGAGTAGTTCTCGACACGGCTCGTCGAGGGCGAGGAACGCCTTGCCGACGCGCCTCCGTTCGTCGTTGTCGACGGCGTCTGTTTCGGGAGAGTCGGGTGCGGCGAACCGGTCCTCGAACTCGGTAGGTGTTTCGCGTGAGCGTTTCTTCGACACACGGATAGCCTCATTGCGCGTGGTCGTCGTGAGCCACGATGCGAGGTAATCGGGGTTGCGGATCGATCCGAGGTTCTCGACCAGCCGACACCACACCGTCTGGTATACGTCTTCGGCCGTTGCGCGATCGAACCGGTGACTGGCGAGCGACCACCACACGAGACGGTGGTAGCGCTCGACGAGGTTGTCCCATGCTTCGGAGCTGCCCGCATTGGCCGCTTGCAGTAGGGAGGCATTGCTCGGTTCGGTGAGTGAATCCACGGCCAAATTGTAGGAGTCGTCTCCCTGAAGTGGCGATTCTGGCAAACTGGTGGAAGATGGGGCAACGCAGGTGGCACGATTAGGGAGACTGAGATGAGTGCGGGACACGGCAAAGGACCAAGCAAAGGGAAACCACGTTCGCCGGCCAACCCGCTCGATGGGCCACGGGCTCGCGTGGGGGGTAAGCGGATCCGTCACTCGGGGAAAGGTGTCGGTGGCGCCTACTATTACGTTACCGGTGAGCTGGTGGCGGACTCTGGGGCGGTGGACGACGTCCTGGTAGCTCTGCGCCGCATCGATATCGCTGAGTGTCCAACGACACCGGTCGGTGACACCGGCCTGGTCACGATCGAGGTTGATGCACGGACCCGAATTGACCAACTCGTGAATCTTCTGAGTGGTCCGCTCGCAGTCGAACCGAATCATGTCCTGACAACACACTTCCACCTTGGAGGACTTGCAGTGCTGCGCCCGCAGGCTGTGGACCCGGCGAAGATCGCGACAAGACCGCTGAAGGGCAGAGGCGAGTGCGTGACGATCGGCGTGATTGACTCATTTTTCTATGATCCGGTTGCCGCTGGACATCCGTCCTGGGCGACGGAAGGTGTTGACTTTGACGTAGTGGGAGCACTGCCCGCTGAGCGATCTACGCACAGTGTGACCGTCGGACACGGCAACGCCGTCGTCAGCATCATTAAGCAGCTCGCTCCAGAATCTCGGGTCGTCACGGCAACCGTCGCGACCGCAAAGGGTGATGTTCCCGGCACGATGAGCGACACGGCGCTTGCCGATGCGATCGAGCGACTGCTCGGCGAACATCGGGTACACATGCTTGTCCTGCCGCTTGGCGGCTCGACCCGGTCGGGAGCGATGCCCGCCACCGCACGGGCCCTTGATCCGTACTTGGGGTCCACCGTGGTGATCGCATCCGCAGGCAACAGTGGCGACGATCCAACGGTGTACCCGGCGTCAGACCCCGATGTTGTCGGTGTTGGTGCCTGGAAGTCGAGTGCAATGGATCTGGCGTATGCCCGCGGCGCCGCCAAGGTCGTGCTGGCGCCGTACGCCGGGTTACCAAAGCTGGCGCTGGCGCCATGGTCAAACAGCGGTGTGTGTGCGCAACTTGCGGCCCCGGGGGTTCGTGTACCGGCGCCATTCCTGACCGGTACCTACACGATCGAGGGCGGAGAGAAGAACACCGGCGATTTCGTCTCGAAGCAGAACTTCAAGGGCTGGGCCCTCTTCACCGGTACCTCCTTTGCCGCTCCCATCGCTGCGGGTGTCGCCGCCGGTGCTGTCGGTGGTTCGGTGCCGTCGGTTTCCGACATCTTGGAAGCGCTCTTCTAGTCGGGAGGTCGACGGGGGTGTTACAGAGAGATCTCGGTGCCAGCCAGCCAGCCAGGTCCGGTCGGAGAGGCGACCCGCAACTGAACCTGCCCACGGGATACCGATCGTGACCCCGTCATCGGTAGAGCGCGCCCGGCACGCCTATGCGTTCAGCAGGGGTGACCCACGGCGTGCGATTCGTGAAGCGGAAGCGGTCCTCGCCGAAGAGCCCGGGGTGGAGGCCGAAATCATCGCCCTATCGACGATCGGACTCGCCAATCGCATGGTGTACGCCTCGGACGTTGCCATCAAGTATCTGGAGCGTGCCGCCGCGCTTGCCCAATCCGTCGGGAATACCCAACTCTTGGGTGAAACGCTCCGGAGCCTCGCATTCGACTACGCCGGCGGTGGTGATATTCCAAGAGCACTCCACACGATTGAGCGGGCAAGTTCTCTTCTCGACGGAGAAGAGCTCATGAAGGCGGAGTTGCAACACGCCTTTATCCTTGGGCAGGCAGCACGTTATTGCGAAGCGATAGCGTTGTTGGATGGGGTGTGCGATCGTTTCGAACTCGAGGAGGCAAGCCTTGTCGAGCTCGTCTACGGAAACCGCGGGTCCATGCACCTGGGTCTTGGAAGGCTCGAAGCCGCCATTCATGATCTCGAGACGGTCTATACGACGGCGAGCGCAAACCGGCATCCGGCCACCGCCGCGGACGCCGCACTGCATCTGGCCCGAGCACACGCCGATCTGGGCAAGATGCCAGCCGCGTTGCAGTGGCAGAGCATTGCCGGGGAACTCTACGACAACCATGTGCCCGACCACCTCGTCGGCCACATGGAACGAGCGGACGTACTCATTGCCGCCGGTCTCTATGAGGAAGCCATCGAGGTGTTGGAGTCTGCGATTCCGCGCCTCGAGGCACACGACGGCAACGACATTGTGCTGCGCCACGGTTACCTGCAGTTGATCGATGTCTACATGCGGACTGGGAAAAAGGAAGAAGCCCTGCGTGTGGTCGAAACCGTCGGCACACCCTCGGTTCAATCCCGGTACAGCCCGGACCTGCTGCTCGCCGGAGCGAGAGTTCGGCTCGCCAACGGTGTCGCCGATGAGCGGACATTTGCAACCCTCCTGTCGGTCTCTGCAGACACCGATGCGGAGGAGGGGGTCGATGCGGCACATGTTCGTCTCGCTGCTGTGCCGCTCGCCGTACGCATGGGATTCGCCGACGTCGCCCACCAGCTTGCGGCCGGTGTCAGTTCCGACGCGGAGGGTCTTGAACTGGACCTTCTCAGATCGATAGCGAATGCAGCGTTGGCCGATTCACACGATGCTGCCCTTTCCTACCTTGAGAAATCCGCGGCGGCCCTTGACTCGTACCGTTCGTCGCTCGGCGCCACGGAATTGCGTCTGCTTGCTGCTCATCAGGGCGAGGAGATCGCTCGTTTAGCTATCGACATAGCTCTAGATAAGGCCGATCCATCCCTGCTCTTTCGGTGGCTGGAGTGGGTGCGAGCGGGCTCACTGGCGTTGGAGCGTATGGCGCACACCCAGTCGGTGGACGCCGCACGCGTTGCCCTGCGGAAGGTCGCTGCTGCAGTGGTGAGCGACCCGGAGAACCCCGATCTCTTGCGCGAGATCCAGATCCGTGAATCCGAACTCGCAACCGCCGCTCGCGTCAGCACTGGAGCTCACCAGGATGTGTCGCCCGGCCTGGGTTTCGAAGCTCTTGTGGGCGCGCTGGGGGACCGCACCCTGGTCATGTTCTTCGACCACGATCCGGATCTCATGGCGTTAGTTGTCGATGCCGTCGGCAGCCGAGTCGTTGTTGTCGGCGACTTGGCGACGGTGGGTGAGGAACTTCGACAGCTTGTTAGTGCTGTGCGTCGGGTTGCCCGCGGTGTTGGATCTCTCCGCGGGATTTCAGCCGCATGTGACTTGGTGAAACACCATGCAGACAAGGTCCGCACATCGTTACTCGACCCCGCCGGATCTGCGGCGAGGCTGCTCATTGTTCCGTCTCCATCGACCCAGGCTGTTCCCTGGTTGTTGGCGACGTCGGTACCTGTGGAGGTCGTTCCCGCGGTTCAAACGTGGATGCGCTCACCCGCTGCACGCCGCGATGGCTCCGTCGTTGTGGCCGGTCCAAGGCTTGACGCCGCCGAGCAAGAGATTGCTGCCGTTGCAGCACGGCTGGACGCTTCGGTGGTGCGTACCGGCGACGAGTTATTGCGTTCCCTCGGATCAGTCGGTGTTGCACATATCGCAGCCCACGCCACGCCTCGTTTCGATAATCCAATGTTCAGCTCGCTCGAGCTCGAGGACGGACCGTTTCGAATCTATGACGTCGAGGCGGTCGGCGCCGCACCACCGTTTGTGGTGCTTGCAGCTTGCGACGCCGCCGCATCTTCCAGCAAACCGGGGGCGGACGTCATGAGTCTTGGTGTCGCATTCCTGGGGATGGGTGCGACGACCGTCGTGGCACCACTGTTCGTAGTCTCCGACGAGTACACAGCTGCCGTCATGAGTGGATTCTACGAAGCGATGTCGAGGGGAATGGACTCGGCTGAGGCCCTTGCGAGTGTGGTAGCCACGGCGAGTACCGATGTTGAACGGATCACCGCGGCATCCTTTGTGTCGCTCGGCCGGGCGACTTCCTTACCTTTCTAGCACTGCTGCAAGATTTCTCGGATGTTTTTGTATCAGGTTCCGTGGTGGATGCTCTTATGCGTGTCGGTGTAGCCAAGAGGGGGGCCACCGGCGCAAAGGTAGGGGGTGGTGACGGGAGCGGGTCTGGTTTGTTTCGGGCTGTGAACTTGTTCCGAATCACCACCGCAGAATGGGCTAGGACGCAAGTCCGGCTTGGACGGCGGGCCACGGGCGAAGGCCACTGATTGTGTAGGGGAATCGGTGGTCTTTGCCGCGTTCGTTGCGGGGCCGAACCGATTCCGCTCCACGCAGTTTCTTGTCACACCCACCCGATACGGTGGAGCTCGGCAGTTGCCGGGACCGTCGTGGGTGTCCCCTGCCGGTTCGAAGCTTTGATGAAGGGAGCATTCTTTGTGAACAAGACAGGTGGTTTCTACTGGGTCGACTTGATGTCGACCGATGCAGCGGGTGCGAGGGAGTTCTATGAGAAGGTGCTCGAATGGTCGTCGCAGGACATACCAACACCGGACGGATCGACGTACATGATGCTCACTCACGAAGGTGATCTGGTCGCCGGGCTTGGTGAACATTCGGCCGCGATGAAGGCACAGGGTGTGCCGTCGATGTGGAACAGTTACGTCACGGTCGATGATGTTGCGGCGAGCGTCGGTGCTGCACGAAATCTGGGTGCGACGATCATGCTTGAACCGCGAACCATTGAGGGCGCCGGCACAATGGCACACATCGTTGACCCCGTTGGGGCCGCCTTTTCGCTGTGGCAGCCCGATGGTCACGACGGGGGCGAAAAGTTCAACACGCCGAACTCCTTGACTTGGAACGAACTCATGACCCGTGATCCGGTGACTGCCGCCGAGTTCTACATCGCCCTGTTCGGTTGGTCCTTTGAGAAGGTGGAGGATTCGGAGCCGCCGTACACCACCATCATGAATGGCCCCAATATGAATGGCGGTCTCCTGGATGCCACCACTTTGCTCCCTGATGGAGCGCCAAGCATGTGGGGTGTGTATTTCGCTGTCGCCGACACCGATGCAACCGTCGATGCGGCCGTTGCTGGCGGTGGGCGAGTGATCCACGGACCTGTCGACATGCCGGGTGTCGGTAGAACCGCGGTTATCGCGGACCCTCAGGGGGCCGTGTTCTCGGTGATCCGATCCGAGCAGCCGGGGTAGCCGTCGGCGGCTGTCAAACGTTCGAAGAAACTACCGTCGAGGGGGTCGTCCGCACGACCCCCTCTCTGCTCATCGCGTCCGGCACAACGTTCCCAAGACGCGTAGGGTTTCAAAGACGCGTAGGTTGGGGGACAAGGAGACCTACGGGACAGAGTCGTTTCGGATATTGAGACGGTGCCCCGAACTATTTCGTGCTCCGGGAGCAACCATGGACACAACCAGGCATGTGCGACAGTCGAGGGTCACGACCCTGGACCCAGATCGTGTCACCCGGTATCTTGCCCGCATCGGGGCTGGGCCAGTGACCGCTCCAACGCTCGACGCTCTCGCACGTCTTGCTCACGCTCACGTCACCACGATTCCGTTCGAGAACCTTGACATTCACCTTGAGAACCCAATCTCTCTTGTTCCCGAGGAGGTCGTGGACAAACTCACCCTCGATAATCGGGGAGGGTTCTGCTACGAACTGAATGGTGCGTTCGCGGCACTGCTTGTATCCCTCGGTTACGAGGTCGATTTGTTGGAAGCCAGGGTGTTCAACGACTCGCGTCTGGGACCCAGGTTCGATCATGTCACGATCTGCGTCTACCTCGATGAGGCCGAATGGCTCGTCGATGTCGGTTTCGGGACGCTCATACCCGCACCCATTCGGATCGATGAGCTTGGGTCGGCCGGACCGTTCTATCTCGCACCGACTGAATCCGACTGGATCGACCTCGTCAACAACGGGAATCCGCAGTACCGCTTCGACCGGACTCCTCATCCCCTCGTGCATTTCGCCCCTACCTGCATTTTCCATCAAACATCGGTGGACTCGCTCTTTACGAAGAAGACTATCTGCACTCTGCCAAACGAGCGCGGCAAGGTCACAATCTCGGGACGTGACCTGATTGTCACAGTCGATGGTGTGAAGGACCGTCGCGAAATATCTGACGACGATGAGCTCCGTGCGCTCTACCAGTCGGAGTTCGGCATGACTGTCTAGCGGCAGGTCCGGGCAGAGGTCACCGCCGTCATACGAGTTGAACAAGGATCATGCGCACTGCGATCAACGTCAGTGTCAACTTGTACAGGACCACGAAGGTTCGTTCGTTCACCCGGTCGAGTATCCGGCTTCCGACAACGGTTCCCGCGATCACCGCGATGATCGTTAGCCCGAGGAGCAGCGAGTACTGCGACCAGGCGAACCCGGCGACGCCGAAGACGATGATCTTTGCGAGGTGACCCTGTGTCTGGCACGCTGCCTTGGTGCCGATGATCTCGTGGCGTGTGAGGCCGAGGTCGAGAAAGAAGGGTGCGATCAGCGGACCGGAGCTTCCCAACGACGTGTTGGCGATACCCGCGGCACCACCAAGAACGAGAAATCTTCGTCGCACGGAGCGGGACCGTCGGGGAACCGGAAGGCGCAACCACACAGCCCCGAGGATGAAGACCCCAAGGGCGGTACTCGCCACCGTCTCAGGTACCGAGGTGAGCACAAGGTATCCGAGGAACGCCCCGGGGAGGATGAGGATCGCAAAGGCTGCGGCGATTCGAATCTCGATGTGGCGGCGTTGGACGACGACTCTCGACCCATTGGAGGCTATCTGAATGACCCCGTGGAGAGGGATCGCAACGATCGGCGGAAGGAACGAAACCAGAGTTGCCAACAATAGGATCCCTCCGCCCATGCCGATGATGCCCGAGATAATCGCGGTACCGAAGGCGACTGCTACCAGCAGGATGAGGATCGTAGGTTCCATCGCGTCCTCTTGGATCGACCGGTGTCATCGTTGCACGTCGTCAACACCGAATATGCGTCGAGGTGTTGAAACATCGGTACCGAACCGATGGCCGGAAAACAAACATCCTCATTGCGCGCAAATCGCCGGTTCAGGTGGCGCGGATCGAAAGTTCTGCTGTTCTTCCGGGATTGCGTCGAACGGGGTTCTACGCCCGAACACCGCGGCGGATCATCTGCAGTGTCTCTTCGGTGACAGCAGCTGGGTCGATGGGGAATGGTGTCGGATGGGCGTCGCCGTTGATCAGGATCAGGGTGGTCCCGTGGACGGAGCCCCACATCGCGATCGCGGACTGCTGCGGATCGACGTCCTTGCGGATCTCGCCGTTGGCAATTCCCTCGGTGACCAGGAGCGACACAATCGCAAGCAGTTCGTAACCGGGGAGTAGGGGCAGCTCGGTCTCGTCCATATCGTCGGGCAGGCGGAAAGCCCACATAGCTTCGTATTGCTGGCCCCGTCGGAGGCCGAAGCCGATATATGCCTCGCCGACCGCCCAGAGACGGTCGAGCACCGAACCGTCGGCCAACACGGAAACGATAGCTTCCTGGAGTTCGGCGAACCGGCGGGCACAGCACTCGAAGAAGAGGGCTTCCTTGTCCGCAAAGTGAATGTAGAGAGACGGTGGCGTCACACCGACCCGCTCGGCGATAGCCCGCATCGAGACGTTGTCAATACTTCCGTTCTCGATCAACAACTGTTCGGCAGCATCGAGGATTTCGATGTGGAGTTTTTCTCCTTCGCCCTTCCGTGCCCGTCGACGGGTCGCGCCAGCCCCCGGCGCAACCGTGCACCGGGGGCTGGTCGGACGGTGAAGGGAACCAGGCATCATGCCTCAGAGAATACACCGTCCGACGCGGAGGCTGGCATTGGGTCCAGCTCCACGGACTCGGAAATTCCAATACGACTATGGAGACGCACCATCCACTTCGGTGCCCACCAGTTGAGGGAACCCGCAAGCGTCATGAACGCGGGTACCAGTGTTGCTCGAACGATGAAAGCATCGACGAGAACCGCAAGAGTCATGCCGATTCCAAACATCTGGATAGTCATGACCCCAGACGTCGCAAAGGCAATGAACACAACCGCGATGAGGACAGCGGCGGCGGTAACGATACGTCCGGTCTTTTCAAGACCGAGGGCGACGGATGCCTCGTTGTCACCGGTCTTGTCGTACTCCTCTTTGATTCGAGAAAGCAGGAAGACCTCGTAGTCCATCGAAAGTCCGAACGCGATCACGAAGATGAGGATCGGCATCGTGAGGTCGATGCTGCCTGTGCTCGTGAACCCGATGAACCCCGCAAGGTTCCCATCCTGGAAGATCCAGACCAGCGCACCGAATGTCGCAGAAAGAGACAGGATGTTCAGGACGACCGCCTTGAGCGGGACGACGACCGATCCAAACATCAAGAACAGCAGGACGAACGTCACTGTTGCGATGATGAAGATCGCCCACGGGAGGGACGAGAACAGGGAGGCCTTCGTATCGACGAAATCGGCTGCTGCCCCGCCGACCTGGACGTCGAACGGGGTCTCAATAGCGCGGACCGCGGCAACGAGTGTTTCGGCTTCCGGGCTTATCGAGTCAACACTGGTAACGATCGATAGGTAGGTGTCGGCTCCGTTGCTGAACCGGGCGTTCGCCGGCGTCGGCTCGGCAACGAGGGTCCCACCGACATAGGTCCCGCTGAGCGCATCAACGCGGGCGACGTTCTCGACGCTTGACAGTGCTGCGGCGTACGAGGCGACCGTTGGCTCGGAGCCCCGGTTTCCAATGATGACCGCATCGAGGGGTGTTGACTCGAAGGAGGTGAAGTCCTCCCGGAGAATGTCTCCGACGATACGTGCGTTGGCGGTCTCTGGAAGTATCCGGTCGTCGGATTGGCCTAACTGGACTCGAAGGAACGGAAGTCCGAGCACGATGAGGAACAGGATCGCAATACCGGCGATCCGGATCGGCCGATGCATCACAGCGAGCGCAATCCGGTGCCAGATGCCCGATTCCGAGTTGACGGGGTTGACCTTGCGGACCCGGCCTTTTTCGATACGGTGCCCGAGGACCGCAAGCATTGCAGGGAGTACGATCGTCGCTCCGAAAGCTGCCATCGCTACAACTGCGATCCCCGCATACCCGAACGACCGGAGGAAAGCCAGGTCGAATACGAGCATCGCACTCAGTGAGGCAGCAACCGTGGCCGCACTAAAGAGGACTGTGCGACCCGCCGTCTGTGTCGTTCGGACGACAGCATCGTGGGGGGCGAAACCGAGAGCGAGTTCCTCTCGGTACCTCGAAACGACAAACAGGGAGTAGTCAATGGCGAGACCAAGACCGAGAGCGGTCGTGAGGTTGAGGGCGAAAATCGATACCTCGGTCAGGCCGGAGATGACCTGGAGAATTGCCAGGGTTCCGACGATTGCGAGACCTCCCATCAGGAGGGGGAGAGACGCTGCGACAAGGCTGCCAAAGATAATGACCAGAAGAATCCCGGTGAGGGGGAAGGCGATTGCCTCCGCCGTTGCGAGATCACTCTCGATCGTATCGGTTACTTCCGCAAAGAGTGGGCCCGTGCCTCCGACGAGTACTTCGATCCCGTCGGTCGTTCCTCGGTATTCCTCTGCAAGCTCACCCGATCGAGTAAGAACTTCACCCTGGGTGCCTTCGACGCTTGCGAAGATCAGTGCCCTTGTGCCATCCGTCGACTTCAGCGCCGCGGGAGAACCAAGCTCCCAGTACGACGTTGTCCCGGTGACACCCTCCTCGGCGGCGAGTTGGCGCGAAATCTCAACACCGAGTGCCGCGACCGCGGGGTCATCGACGGATCCCGATGCGGTGGTTATGACGAGTGCCATGGCGGGGGTTGAGACGCCAAATTCTGCATCTAGGTACTGCGCGGCGATAGCCGATTCGGAATCGGTGTCCTGAAAACCGCCGCTTGAGAGCGAGTCAGCCACCGACGCGCCGTAGGCCCCCGCCGCGAGGAAGCCGAGAAATGTCCCGATGAGAATGAGCTTGCGCCATCGAACGACGGCATTTCCGAGTGCTTTCACGTATGTCTCCTAAGTGAACAGCGTTAAGTGATGAACGATAAGTTAACGCTGTTAGGTAACTCTGTCAAGACTTCTCCCAGGGACCTCTTCCGCGGTCGTGCCGGGCGACGGTTACCGGACCCGATTGTGGGCGGATGGGCAATAGGGTGTTTCGGCTCTACACGACAATGATACAAAATGTAAAGTTTCGAATAGTATTGCGAGCACATCGATGAGAAGCAGGAGCGAGGATGTCGCAGGAAACACTCGGATTATATGAAGCGGTCGTTGATGAAGCTGCACTTACGCGTACCGTGGAACGCTTTCGATCCGTCGGCATTCGGCTTCCAACGTTTGCGGAACTCGGCGATCCCGCGACGATTCCAGGTTCCATCGTCGACAAACTTGCCGACGTCGGCCCCGATGAGCCGCATCCGCTCAACCTGTTCCGCGTGCATTGGTACAACGATGAAGCTCGCACGGGCAGAGTAGAGGTACCCGGATACATCGAACTGCCGTCGGAGCTGACCGGTGTTGATGCTCGCATCATCCTGGCAATCGGAGACCGATTCCCGATGATCACGGCCCACAAGGTCCTGGCCGCATACTCCTGTCTTGCGCCGCGGATCGTTGCGGGTGCCTTCGACCCGACAACCCATCGTGCGATATGGCCATCTACGGGAAACTACGCCCGTGGTGGTGTGGCCATCTCGCGGATCATGGAAAGCCGCGGTGTTGCAGTGCTTCCCGAGGGGATGAGCAAGGAGCGCTTCGATTGGCTCGATGAATGGATTGCATCCCCCGACGACGTCATTCGTACATATGGTGTGGAGTCCAACGTCAAGGAGATCTATGACGAGTGCAACCGGTTAGCACAGGATCCCCGGAATGTGATCCTCAACCAGTTCTCCGAGTACTCAAACCACCTCGGGCACTACGGTGTGACCGGACCCGCACTGCATCACATCTTCAACGACTCGGGGGGAAAACGGCTTGCGGCGTACGTCTCCGCATCGGGTTCCGCGGGAACACTCGGGGCGGGGGACTATCTCAAGGAAAGGACCGGCTGTCATATTGTCCCGGTCGAGGCCCTTGAGTGTCCGACGATGCTGTACAACGGATTCGGTGATCACAATATCCAGGGGATCGGCGACAAGCACATTCCACTCATCCACAACGTCACGAACAGCGATGACGTTGTCGGTGTGTCGGACCGCGCCACCGATGCGTTGTTTATGGTCTTCAACACCGCCGCGGGTCACGCACTGCTCGCCGATAAGGGCCTAGCGCCGTCAGCCATCGAGCAGCTCCGGCATATGGGTTTGTCCTCCATCTGCAACATGCTGGCTTCGATCAAGTATGCGCAATACCACCGACTCACCTCAGATGACGTGATCGTAACGGTCGCTACAGATGGTGCCGCGATGTACACCTCGGAGATCGCAAAGTTCACCACGCGTGACTATCCGGATGGGTTCGGAGCACAGGAGGCTGCGGCGGCGTTTGGGGAGCACCTGGGGGGTGAGTCATCGGCTCACCTGATGGAACTCGGGCAGCCCGAGACGGATCGTGTTTTCAACCTCGGTTACTTCACCTGGGTTGAGCAGCAGGGAGTGTCATTCGAGCACTTCGAGGATCGGCGTCGACAGGACTTCTGGAACGGTATTCGACACTACCTCGCGGAGTGGGATGAAATGATCAGCGATTTCAACGACCGCACCGGTGTTGCTGGCTGATCGCTGCCGTTCGGCCGCGGTCTAGACGTCTACCGGAAGGACCGCGAGTCGACCGATCACGGTCACACCGATCCCAGCCAGGACTGCGATCCCGATCTTCGATGGAGCCGGGATGGGGGCAAACGCGATTGACAGGGAACTGAAAACAAGGACCAGTGCGATGGCGCGCAGCTTGGTGCTGCGCCGAATCGCGTGATGGTCCTCCCAGTCAACCAGGAGACGGCCTGCGACTCTGGAATTGCGAAGTTTCTTGTGCAGCCGCTCGGATGAACGTGCGAACAGGTATGACGCCATGAGAAACCACACGGTTGCCGGGAGGCCCGGAACGAAGATTCCGATGATGCCGATACCGACGAGTAGCAGCCCGGCACCGATCGCCAGGACGCGCTTTAACCCTCGGTAGACAGTTGGTCTGGTATCCGGTTGATCGTGATCGTCGGCTGCCACAATCGAAACCTCTCGTCCGTGGCCTGTGAGTGTACGTCCCGCGACCCTGTGAGGTTGGCGGTTCGGTTTGGCACTACGGGGCGTGTCGCTGCGAGTGCGTGGCCAGTCTTCGAACAGTTTGCTCTTTCCCGCTTAGAATCGCCCTCCATGGGTACCCCTCCACTTACACGTCGCGCCGTTTTCTCTCTTGCGGGGTTGGTCGCGGTCGCATACGGAACCCAGCTCTATGCGCTGTCCGTGATGGTCACCGAGAAGGCTGCCGGCGGGGAGTTCTCCATCTCGTTGTTGTCTGCCGGGTTTGGGGGCGCGGCGATCGTTGCCGGGCTGAGCGCACCACTGGTCGGCCGAATAGCCGACCGTCATTCCGTACGCGGCCTGATCGGATTCGGGGCACTGATGAGCGGTGGTGCTTTTGGGTTGTTCGCAGTTGCCACCGAGGGTTGGCAGATCGTTGCGGCGTTCTGGCTTCTGCTCGGCCCGGCAACAGCAATGACAGGGTACGAACCGGCCTACGTGGCGATCGGCCAGTGGATATTACCCTCGGAGCGTAACCGGGCCATTGCCTTGGTATCGGTCGTCGGTGGGTTCGCGGGCCCAATATTCATCCCGTTGACCGGATGGATGGTGACCACGATCGGATGGCGGTTCGCCTCGGGGGTTCTTGGTATGACGATGGTTGTGGTCGGCGGAGTCGGAGCCTTCATCTTCCTTCCAAAGGGAGGCCCCCCAGCCGAGGCTGTTTCTTCGGCATCCTCGGTGCCGTGGCGCCGCTTCGTGGAAGATCGGCGGTTGTTTGCCTTTTCCGCTGCGGTCCTGGTCTCGTTCGGTGTGCTGAGCACGGTGTTCTTGCATAGGGTCGCGGTGTTCCAAGAGGCTGGCTTCGACGTGCGGTATGTTGCTCTTCTCGCCGGTATGTCAAGTTTGTTTACGTTCCCCGGCCGATGGTTGGCGCCCCGCATGGCCGAGAGAGTGCCGGCTATCTCGATCTTCGTGGGGTCATGCGCTGCTCTGGCCGGGGTCATGATGTTCGCCGTGGTAGCAAGTCCGGCATGGGTCATGTGGGCATTCTTTGCGCTGTTCGGCGTGTTCTTTGGTGTGTTACTTCCAATGCGGGCGGTGATCATGAACGAGTGGTACGCAGGTGAAGATTTCGGGTTGTTGATGGGGAAACAATGGTCACTCGCTGCGCTCGCCGGTGGTGCGATGCCGTGGATCGGGGGCGTCTTGCGAGATGCCCTCGGGAGCTACGTGGTACCGATGTTGATTGTGGTGGTTGGGATGGCGGTGGCAGCCGCCCTTGGGGTGGCTGCGAGTAGGGCGTCCGATGACATTGCTCGGCGGGTCGCCACGGATACCATCGGCTGACAGACCATTCGGGCCCTATCGACCCACAAACAGACCGGGGAGATCGGTAATGATTCCGTCGACTCCCATCGCCGTCAGACGATCGATCTCATCGGTTTCGTTTACGGTCCATGGAATCACCGCGAGACCGAGAGCATGCGCCTGTGTGACAAGATCCGCGGTGACGGTAGAAGCTCGCGGTGACCAGATCGTCGCACCTGCTGCCGCATATTCGGCGAGTCGGATAGAACCGTCGGACGTGAGTGCGGACAGCCGAATACTCGGGTCAACTGCGTTGATCGCACGTATCGACCGCAGGTCGAAGCTCTGCACAATTACCCGTCCACGAATCTGACGGTCGTTGATTATCTCCAGCAGTCTGATCTCGAATGGGCCAGCATTGACGCCGTCGAAGCCATCTCCGATTCTCGCCGGATCGTTCGCCTTGCGTTTGGTTTCAACATTGAACACGACGCTTCGCGCATTGTTGCGCTGCTCCTCAGTCTTGGTCTCGGACGATGCGTACTCCTGGACAAAATCAATGAGCTGGTCGAGCGTCACCATGGCGAAGTTATCTCCGGCGACGGCTGTCGGGTCGGAGGTCTGTTGCGGAAACTTGCCGGGGTCGGGATTGCGGTCGCAAACGAACCACTGGATATCTTGCGCGGTCATTGTGCGGATGGCGAGCTCGCTCGGTGAGGTCTCGGCATCATCGGGGTCTGGGATTCCCGCCGGGGCCCCAGGTCGCAGACCGCACTTCGCCGGATCGATCACCGGATCGTGCGAGATCACGACCTCCCCGTCCGCGGTGAAGTGGAGATCGAGTTCGAGCGTTGAGACGCCGAGGTCCAGTGCAGCCTCGAATGCTGGCAATGTGTTCTCCGGTTTGAGACCGCGAGCGCCGCGATGACCCTGCACATCGAACTTGTCCAGAATCCGTTGGGGATCGCCCCTCTCACTGCTGGTGCCGGGAGTGGGAGAATCGGTCGTCGTTGCGCATGCGGCCGCAATTACTGTGAGTATCACTGCGGTGAGAGTGGTTGCGCGAGCCCGGATCATGGAACGATTCTAGGGACCGGCTTGCTGGCCCCGGGTCGGGTGTCTCGTTGTTTGTCTTCTTCTTCTGGAGGGCATCCGGTCGATCGACGAATCGCATACTCGTCAAGTAACAGGTGAGCACTGCCGACGCTACTGGTACACGATAAAGTCGGGTGTCGGGGTACGCTCCACATCACGATGAACGAAATGGGGAGCAATGACCGCCGAACAGCATGGAAGTGAGCGCCTGTCACAGAGTGAGGCGGAGCGACTTCGCGAGATCCTTCAAAGCCAGGAGAACACAACGGCCGGGTTCGTAGCAGGAGCGCTCGCTGCCGTTATCGGTGCGGTCGCGTGGGCGATCCTCGTGGTTGTGACCGAACTCCAGATCGGCATCGTGGCCATCGGTATCGGTGCGCTAGTCGGGTTTGCGGTGGCGCGCTTTGGCAAGGGGATTGATAAATCCTTTGGGATCATGGCCGGTGTCCTCGCTCTCCTCGGTGTCGCGTTTGGCAACGTACTCGGGGTTGCCGCGTTCGCCGCTGATGGAATAGCGGAGATCCCGAACGTCCTATTCGATCGGCTGGGTCCCGGCGGTTGGGTCGAAGTGTTGACCGCCCTCCAACCCCTTGATTTCCTCTTCTACGGGTTTGCGGCGTATTACGCGTTTCAGTCCGCACAGCGCAGGGTCGGAATGGTGGAGGCCCGACAGCTTCTGGCGGACGGCTCATCCGGCGGGAGTCCTTTGATGCGCTGACCCTGGCGCGTCTGGATGCTGGCAGACGTGGCAGAATCCGGGGATGGCAAACCGAAGAGAACGTCACTCCAAGATTCAGGTCGCGGGTTTTGAGGTCAACGTCGTTCGCAAGGGTGTAAAGAATCTCAATCTCTCGGTCCGGCCACCCGACGGACGAATCCGGTTAGCGATGCCGCATCGCGTCACCAATACCGAAGCCCGGGAGTTTATTTCCTCCCGGATCGACTGGATCAGGCGTCAGCGACAATCGATCGCCGACTCCGTACCGCCTCGGATGCATTCCTATACCGATGGAGATATTGCCCGGGTATGGGGTGTGGGTCACACCGTCCGTAGTGTTCCGGCGATCAACAGACGAGGGGCCTTTCGAGATGGTGGTGACCTTGTTCTCGCCCTCCGATCCGGTGACGGCAGCTCTCAACGCATTGCATTGGTCGACGGTTTTCTCCGTAAGGAGTTGCATCGCGTGCTGCCGGATCTTGTCACCTCCTGGGAATCGGTCATCGGCGTCAATGTGGCCGAGTTTCGGTTTCGCAAGATGAGAACCCGCTGGGGAAGTTGCAACATCGAACGCCGTCGGATCTGGTTGAACCTTGAATTGGGAACTCGTGCGGTCGAGTCGCTTGAGTCGGTGCTTGTGCACGAAATGGTCCATCTTGTGGAACGGCGCCACAATGCTCGGTTCTACGGACTGATGGACCAGTATCTACCCGACTGGCGTCACCGACGCACCCTTCTCAACGCCTCACCACCACCCGTTTCCGTGACCTGAGGGGACCACCAGGTAGACAACGGGAGCGAGAACGCAGGTACGTAAGGACCTATTCCTCCCAGTGCCGCTCGCCCCACGACGAAGCAAAAAGTGCCAGCCCCCCCAGACCGAAGAATGCCAGGGCCACCGGCATGACCGTGTTATCGAATTGTGCGGTGATCAGGGCCGACAACACGACCCCCACGAACGTGGAGGTTGCCCCAATGACCGATGATGCGGTTCCCGCAATGTGCCCCATCGGCTGCATCGCGATCGAGGTGAAGTTTGGGATGATCAGACCGTAGTGTCCGAATACCACCGAGAGCAGAACAAAGAGCAGCCAGAACGGTGGAACACCGTCGTATGCCATAACGATCAGCACGAACACACCAGCCGCCACAACATACGTCCTTGTCACCAATGTAACGAGGCGATGCAGCCCCACCCGGTCGATCAGCCGGCTGTTGAGAATCATCACGCCGCCGGTGATCGCCGCCATCCCTCCGAAGAAGATTGGGAAGTCCTCCAGGCGACCGTACACGTCACCGACCACCAGCTCGGAAAGAGAGAGCCAGACTAGGAGAGCCCCGGTTGTGCAGCTTGCAGCGATCGTGAACCCAACAGTGGTGCGATTGGAGACGACGGCCCTTCCCGCTTCGAAGATGCGTTTGAATGACAGTTCCAGACGATCCTCGGGGTGCAGCGACTCGGGGAGACGGCGGGCCCACAGCGCGACACTGGCGGCAAACACAGCCACGAACCCGAACAGAGTTCGCCAGGGAGCCACCACAATGATTGCGGCCCCAACCGCGGGGGCGACCACGGGAACCATGATGAAGATCGCCATGATGAGCGACATGGTTTTCGCCATGGCCTCGCCCTCGTACTGGTCGCGTACGATCGATAGGGCAACCACCCGGGATCCGGCGGCACCGACACCCCAGACGAAGCGTGCCAACAGCAGCAGCGGAAGTGTTGGGGCGAGGATCGAGAGGATTGCACCGACAAGGAATACGACGTAACCACCGTAGAGCACGGGCTTGCGCCCGAATCGATCAGCGAGCGGCCCGTAAACGAGCTGGGCAACTGCAAGACCGACGAAGAACACCGTGATGATACCGGCCACATCCGTGGAAGTGGGGTCGAGTCCGAAACTCTGCCGTATGAGAGGGAACGCCGGGAGCATGATGTCGATAGACAAGGCGGTGAGCGCCATTGTCATCGACATGAGGACCGTGAACTCGCGTCTTCCCATGGTGTTGCGCGCGCTGAGAGAGGACGTGGGTGCGGAGGGCATCGGGTCAGTCTACGTGCCCACAGAGTCCCCGGTGACTGGTGATGCAGATCAGTGCCAACAGGCCGTGCAGGTGACGGATATGTCCTTCGAATCGGCCGGTCGGGTCAACGGGGCGCTGGTGATAATCGGTGGTTGATACGTTGGATACGTGGTCCGAACCGTTGCTGACAACAGCTCGGGGGCCTGTAGGTGCGGTCCGCCGCACTCGGCCAGGGGGTTCCGTTGCTGCTACCTGTGTACCGTGTCGCGGCAGATGGTTAGATTGTTGCTGGGCCGGAGAATGCAGGGAGAGTCGACGTGAACGATCGTGACGGGGCAACGAGGTGGCATAGGGTCGCAAGCGTTGGTGATCTTCCCGAGGGGCGGGTCAAGACGGTGAGTGTGACCGTTGGTTCGACGACACATCAGTTCGCACTCACTCATGTTGACGGGTCGTTTCATGCGCTCGACAACCGGTGTCCGCATCAAGGGGGACCCCTTGGCGAGGGTTCTATCGAATGTACCGATGAGGGTGAGTGTTATCTTCGCTGCCCGTGGCATGGCTGGGACTTCGACCCGGTAACCGGCAACACCCCGGGTGGCTTCGACGATGGGATCGCTGCGTTCCCGGTCGAGATCCGTGACGGTGAGATCTTTGTTGGTCTGGCGAGCGAACCGATGCGGGTGCGGACGGTGACGGACGTGATGGCCGAGACGATGGTCAACTGGGGGGTCACCCACGTGTTCGGGATGGTGGGGCACAGCAACCTCGGTCTCGCCGATGCGGTGCGCATCCAGGAGGAAGCCGGGAAGATCGAGTACATCGGGATTCGTCACGAGGGTGCGGCCGCCTTCGCCGCGAGCGCCTTTGGGAAACTCACGGACCGTCCTGCGGCTTGTCTCGCCATTGCCGGACCGGGTGCGACGAATCTGTTGACGGGATGCTGGGATGCCAAGGTAGATCGCGCACCGCTTCTGGCCTTGACCGGCCAGGTCCGCCAGCAGGTGTTCGGCCCAGGGGCATTTCAGGAACTTCCGCTCAAGGAGGCGTTTAGCGCCGTAGCCGGGTTTAGTCACCTAGCGCTTCCGGGGTCGAACCACGCCGAGCTGATGAATCTGGCGCTCAAGAGTTCGATACTGAACCGTGATGTCGCACACCTCATCTTTCCCGATGACGTCCAAACACTTCCCGCCGGCGAGAGCGCAAAAGCCGGTGGCCCCGAGGGCCGCATCGCTGACAATGCGATCATTCCTCCGACAGGAGTACTTGACCAGGCGACGAGCCTGCTCGCACAGTCGAAACGGCCACTCATCGTTGTCGGACACGGTGCACGATTTGCCATGGATGCGGTGCTCGCCCTCGCGGAGGAACTTCGTTGCCCGGTCGTCACAACCTTCAAGGCGAAGGGTCTCATCGGTGACATGGGCTGCAACGGTCCCGGTGCAGCAGGCTCAGCGACGTCGGGTCATGTTCTCGGTGCGGGTGTGCTCGGCCGATCCGGGACGCCGATCGCAAGTTGGTTCATGAATGAATGCGACACCCTGCTCGTGTTCGGTGCGAGTTTTAGCAACCACACCGGAATCACACCCAAGCGGCCAACAATTCAAGTCGATTTCGATCGCATGCACCTCGGCAAGACCCACAGCATCGATGTGCCGGTCTGGGGTGAGGTCGGTACGACCGCACGTCTCCTACTCGATCGCATCCAGGGACGTCACCAATCCGTCGATCACACCTCCGAGGTTGCCGCCCGGTGGGAGATCTGGCGAGCCGAGAAGGTCAGCAGGATGACCGACGACCTCGGTGCCGGAATGAACTCCGCCCGGATATTCGACGTGCTGACTCGCCTCGCCCCGCGGGATGCGATATTTGCGGTCGATGTCGGCAACAACACGTACAGCTTCGGCCGCTACTTCGAGAGCTCGGGTGATCAAGCGGTCTTGATGAGCGGTTATCTCGGTTCGATCGGCTTTGGGTATCCGGCCGCGATGGGGGCGTGGGCGGCGACTCGTGCACACCTCTTCTCCGACGACGACCACTGGGCGCAGTTTGCGAATCGCCCCGTGTTTGCCATCACCGGTGATGGTGGTTTCGGCCAATACGCCTGGGAGGTCAATACCGCAGTTAAGTACGGGATGAATCTCACCCATGTGCTCCTCAACAATGGTGAACTTGGCAAGATTACGAAGGAACAGCGAGCCGGAGCCTGGCCGGTGTGGCAGACATCGCTTAGCAACCCGAACATCGCCGAGTACGTCACGTCGTGCGGGGGATTGGGTATCCGCGTCGAAGCCGCTGGCAACCTCGAGGATGCCATGGCAAGCGCCATGGCTTTTGATGGACCCGCGACCGTCGAGATCCTGACCGACACCGAACTCCTGTAGAGGTGTCCCCGTGATGCGAGCATCGTCGGCACGCTTGACATGATTCGGCGCAGTGAGCGAGCATGAGCGGGTGAAGACACTCTGTTTATGGTTCATGAAAGCTCGCGGTTGGTCGTTCGTCGGTGAACGGCCGGTCGCCCGCAAGTATGTCGCTCTTGGAGCCCCACACACGTCGAACTGGGACTTCCTCCTGTTTCTTGCCGTGATCAAGAAATTCCGTATGCCCGCAATGGCCATCGGAAAGCACACACTCGTGAAACCCCCTTTTGGATGGTTCATGGGCAGATACATACTCCCCGTTCAGCGGGACAGTGGCCAGGGAATGGTCGAACAGATGGTCGCCGCGATCGAAAAGAAGGACGACATCACCTTGGTTGTTGCGCCAAAGGGGACCCGCAAGGCGACCGAGTACTGGCGCAGCGGGTTCTATCACATAGCATTTGCGGCAGGGATTCCGGTGGTGCCAACATCGGTCGATTACGCCAATAAGGTCGCCACCGTCGGTCCGGAGATCTACCTCACCGGCGACATTTCCGCCGATATGGACAAGTTCCGGGAGTTCTACGACGGCGTTGAGGGCAAGTTCCCCAACCAGGGCTCTCCGGTTCGTCTGCGTGAAGAGTTCGACGACTAACTCGCGCTCCGGTGTCGACCGCCTACGCGGAGTAGTTCTTATCGCTACATTGGCTGTGTGCGAAGGAAGGAAGTGCACGTGAAACGAATCGGAGCCGCGATCGCGGTGTTTGTCTTGGGGGTCTCGGGAATCGCAGGAGCCCAATCCTCTCAAGATACACCGACACCGATCTCGGTTATCGATCAGACAGACTGGGCAGTGAATTCGCCGGTGAACGTTGCCGACCTGCTCAATGCCCTACCCGAGGGGACCGCATACCGCTACGCCAATGATATTCGCGGGGTACCGACACTTGGAAGGAACGATGCCCCGTATGCCCAACCCGACGTTGTGGGTGCTGGCATATTCGATCCCGGAACTGTTGGATTTGGCAACACCATCGATGTCATTCGAGGCGAAGCGACCATTTTTGCTACTGGGAGCGGCGAGTCGTTACCCGAGGTACCGATGGCGATGTTCTTCTCGGGCCGTGACCCCAATCTTGGCACCTCGGTTGATGAAGGCGAAGGCGGTGTCGACCGGTTTGTCCAAATCGATTTTGTCGTCGGGTTCGAGGGTTCCCCTGGGTGGGAGGCGATCGATGCATTCCCCGGCGATACCTGGCAGGGCGGGTCGCTGATCCTCAGTGCCAAGATGCAACCAGGAGAAGCCCCGTTCGTTGAACTCATCGATGCAAACAACGAATTTGCGTCCGTTCCTTTTTCTGGTTTCTTTGCTGCCGGTCCCGATTGGATGATCGCCGCCGTCGATTTGAACACACTGATCGCCAATGGCGGCGACGGCGAAATGCGCTGGGCGTTCGGCTCCCACGTACACGATGGTTCCTACGGCGCCTGTGAGACGTGCCTCTCGGTCATCAATGCCTACCCACCGGTGCCGCGAACCATCGACGATCTCGTCGTGTTTCCACCCGTGATCCCACTCTCGATCCCCGAGGTCGCGACCACAACGACAACGTCGACTACGACAACAACGACCACGACACCACCGCCAGCGACGACCATCACTTCCCCCGGCGACGATCCTGCCACGGGCGAGGATGGCACGGGCGAGGATGGCACGGGGGGATCATTCCCCTGGATACCGATCGGGATCGGTATCGTAGGCATTGGTGGTGCGTTGCTCATCTTCACCAAGAAGGACGACGAGGAGTCGCCGGTGAAGGACTGTGATCCGCTGCTGGCAAAGTGGAAGGACCTCACCAGACAACGTGAGACCGCCGAGGAGTTCCTCGGTTCCGCGTATGAGAATTTTCAGGCTCGGCAGCTCTTCCTCATGGAGATGGAGGCGACCCGGGATGAGTATCTCCAGGCCCAGAGCGGTCCGCGGGGTGGTTCCGGCGGGCTCGACATGGTCAAGCTCGATGGCCAGCTCATCCAGTATGACGATCTCCAGGAGTTGATCGATGGGCTTGTCGAGCCGATTGCCGATGCGCAGTGGGAAGTCGAGCGCGCCAACGAGGATGTTGAGCGCCGTCTCGCAACCTACAACGCAGCGCTTGAAGCTGAGGAAGCGGCGCGCGCCGAATACGAGGCCTGCGTTGAAGCTGCAACAGCTCCGCCACCACCGCCCCCGGAACCACCAAAACCACCCGATGACGGGGGTGGCACGCCGCCAACGACCCCACCATCACCGCCGTCCGTTTACACCCCGCCGGTGTCGAGTGAACCACGCAAGAACACCGGATGCGACGCGAAGGGGCAGCCGGATCCGGTGACGGTCCCGATCGGACCGGCAGTGAAATTCAAGTTGTATACGGACTTTGATGTCATCGTGACGATCGACGACGCATCGAAACACGGATCACACGAACATGGCAAGGCAATGACAGCCGGTTTGAAGAGCGCCGGGATGACACTCGGTACGATCGGCAACATTCTGGGTGGTGCCGGTTCTGGCAAGAGCATCGCTTCGGCCGCCTCGTCGTTCCAGACCGGGAAAATAGTGAAGGGGTCGCTTGACGGTGTGACGGGGACTGTCACCGGGCTTGGGGCAGCCGAGGTTATTCCGAGCGTCCCGACGAGTCTGCCGGAGGCTATCGCCGTTGGTCTCGCCGCCGCGGCGAACCTGGGGGCGCTTGTCGCTGGCAAGATCACGGAGTGGATGGACGACAACGTCACGGTATACATGCGTCCGGCGTACTTCTATCAAGTGGTCTCTATCCAGCCGACGCAGATCTGGGAGTGCCGCGGGGCGATGTGGGAATGTGTCACCCGGGTGAATGTCTACACCGTTGGAAACCTCGAGAAGGATTCCGCCAAAGACAGGGGACCCTACAGCCGCAAGGGAGACCGCGAGAGATACAAGACCACACGCGAGATCAGCAGACTGGCGGCGCGCGGACGCGGCAAGATTGTGCAGTCCACCAAGGCGCTCGCTGCGTGGGAGAAGGCAAACCCGCCTGGACCCTGCGAGTAACCCGATAGGTGAAGACCGCCACGGTGATGGCGGTCTTCACCGATGGCACCGATCGGTACGGTCAGTGCCCGGGTCAGGATAATCTCGGGTCAGGACGACCCTGGGGCGATATTCGTCTCGCGTGTGCGCTGCCTACATTTCGATAGCGACAGCCTCGTACACGTTGACGGTGCCACCGTCGGCGAGCACTGGACAACCCTTGGCGAGTGTCACCGCGGTGTCGATCGAGTCGGCGGAGATAACTGAGTAGCCACTCAGAGGGTGAACGCCGCCGCCGGGTGACACCGAGTCGCCCTTGATTGTGCGTGCTTCTCCGGTGGGGGCACCCCCGTCGACGATGGCGGGCCCGAGTGCACCGAACCAGGCACCCCAGGCTTCCATGACGTTCGCCATACCTTCTTCTGATTCCGGGGGTGTTGTGCCTGAATAGGCCAACAAGTAGTTTGCCATGGTGGACCTTTCGTTAGAGGTTTCTCCCGACCGCACCGTGCGGTCATGTCAGCAAGCCAACGATCATCGACCACGAGAATCGACATGGGTCTGCACATGTTCCTTCGGGGTGTTCCCTCCCCGGCGACCAGTAGCGGCTATTCCTCGCCTGGATCTTCGCGGCCCTCTTCAACGATCCTGAGAAGGTCATCCCCGTAGTGTTCGAGTTTGGATGTGCCGATGCCCTGGATCGACAACAGTGAGGATTCGTCCATCGGCATCACCGAAGCGATTTCATCAATCGTCCTGTCGTGAAGAACTACGTACGCGGGCACGGAGAGGCCTTGCGCTGTCTCCAGCCGCCACGCCTTGAGGGTGTCGACGACGGTCTCGTTTCTCGGTCCGTGGGTGACAACTCGGGGAAGAATCTTGCGAATGTCGGTTGTCTTCACGTCCATCTGTGAGCCACCGTCGAGTTGAATTTCAACAGTACTTCCGGACACACCGGTCACCGTTGCCTCGTAGCCAAACACCCATACCCGGTCACCCGTGACTGGTACCTTCTTGGTGGATCGAGAGCTCCGTTTGGGAATCGCGTTGCTCGATCGTTTTGGTGCGACGGCGCGGTCACCTGGCACCAGCTTTCTTGTCAGTTCGCGGAGGAAGGGTGACGGCCGTTCCGCGGCGGCGAAGATGTGCACCTTGTCGATACCGCGCGTGATCGCGACGTGAAACACGCGCCGCTCCTCCTCATGATCGTCCGATAGCGCGTGCGGGACCGACCCGGCGTCTGCCGAGAACACGACTACCTGGGGCCATTCCATGCCCTTGACGCGATGCACCGACGACAGCACGACACCGGCCGGGTCTGATTTCTGGTCGAGAGCATCCGTCAACCACGATGCAAAGCTGTCCAGATCGCGGTGGATACTGGCGGCTCGCTCGATGGCGATGAGGTCGTGTGTGGCTTGGCCGCGCGGCGTTCGTTCGCCCGTGGTCGAGCCCACCCGCCGACGTCGCAAGGCCCACGTGGGTGATGATATGGCGCACCGTGGCCAACGCATCACCGCTGCGGGCCATAGCCACGGTCGTCGTGATGTCGTCGAGGAATTCGTCCCATCGACGTGCTGGTTTGTCGTCAAGCTGGCCTCGGATACGCCCAAGATCGTTGAGACCGAAGCGTCGTCGCGGCGCATATTCTGCGGTGAGCCTGTTCAACCCTCGTGATGGCCGCCGCACGATCTCAAGCAGGTCCGATCGGGAGATTGCCTCTGGCCGCATCGCCACCCGCAGCCAGGCGAACAGAGCTCGCGCCGCGGTGCGCTGCAACGTCTGGGCGGTGAGCTGGTCGTTCGTCGATATACCGAGATCCGCCAATGCTGCCTTCACCGGGAGGAGCGCGGCGTTGACGCGAGCCAGGACAGCGATGTCGGTGGGTGATCCACCGCCGGTGCACCATGTGGCGACGAGCGAGGCTGCCTCGGACGCCATTGTGTCTGTCGGCACTCGGAGGACCTGCAACGAGTCGGCGGCCGCGGTGGCATCGGTGCTCGAAATCTCCTTGTTGATGCGACGTTTGTTGTATGACAGCAGGTTCATCGTTGCGGTGACCACCGCTCCCGGCGATCGGTAGTTCGTCAAGAGCGTGTGTTTGCCGGCACTCGGGAAGTACGTGTCGAAGTCGATCAGGAAGCTGGGATCGGCGCCGGCGTACCCGTAGATGACCTGATCGTCGTCGCCGACACCGAATACGTTGAGCTGTGGTGAAGCGACGAGACGAATAAGCATCAGATACGCCGGTGTGAGATCCTGGAACTCATCGACAAGGAGATGCCGGCAGCGTTGCTGCCATCGGGTTCGCAGGGCCGGGTCACGAATCAGAGCTTCGATCGCGCCGTAGATCTGTTCACCGTGGTCGACCCCTCCGCGACGGTAAAGATACTCTCGATATGGCTCAAATGCGGCAGCAAATCCGGGTACGTCGTCGCGTTCGGACTCCACCGTTTCAGGGTTGACGAGCCCCGACCGGACTCGGTCAAGCGCCTCGATGTACGGGCCGATCGCATCGGTGTTGGAGCGCCGAGGCACAGAAACAAAGCGCTCCAATGCCCGCCTCACGTCCATCTCACCAATGAGGTCTAATCCGGGGCGGGCCGCGCGGAGAATCTCCCAACCAAGCGAATGGATAGTGCGCGCCAGGCTGCGATCGACACCAAGCCGGTTCCGCAGTTCTGCCGCTGCCCGGTCGTTGTACGCCAGGGCGGTCACAATCTCCGCTTCGACACCCAGCTCTTCGAGTAGGTAACGGAGGCGCTCTGTGAGGGTGCGTGTTTTGCCCGAACCTGCCGGAGCGATGATTCGGGCGGCGCCCGCGCCATGTTCAACGGCTTCTCGCTGATCTGTGGCCAGGGCGCCGGTGACAGCAACGCGTTGGGGCAGTACTCGTGGTCTTGCGAGTTCGATGGACTCGTAGGATACGACCGGATGGTTGAGCACCAGGTCGAAGGTCTGCCGTGGCCCACCGTCGATCCACATGTCGACCCCATCGACGACCACATCGGCAGTGTTCGATGGCGAGCAGGTGATGAGGTGGGCGGCCTTTGCCGTCCACCACCAAACTGCTTCTCCTGTCCGGGCGTCATAGTTGTTGGAGAAACAGAGGAATCGGAGGCGCTCCAGCGGGGGGAGCCACTCTGTCGGCAGTTCGTAGACGGCTCGTTCGTCGGTTTCGTGGGTACCAAGCGCCGTGGCTTCACAGTCCCATTCGATGACGTGAGGGGTGCGGGAGACCCAGTATCGGTGCAGGGTATCAATGAGTGTGCGTAAGTTTTTCGGGTTGTTCAGCGTCGCGGTGCTGACTGTTGACCGTGGCGCCTCGGTCCACGGCTCTGGCGGTGGTGTGCCGGGCGCAACGACGATGCCACGACCAAGCGTGGCTGGGGCGAACATGGTCATGAAACCAAGGGTACTGGCGAGGTGTGACGCACAAGCCGGACGCACCGGACCCCGCCTGGTTTGGAGTGCCTGCCCAGGGGTCCGATCAGTACCAGGGACCCCGCGAACTACCGGATTCTGGGCATAGAGGAGATCTGGGAACTATTGTCGTGCCGGGGTGTCCCATGGGTGGGCAAGCAGTTCACGGTCGCGCTACGGAGCGACCGTGTTGAGCGAGGGGTTGACGGTGATAAACAGGGATACGACGGGTGGCGTTTCGTCATCCGGCGCGGTGTGGTGGTTGATAGCACTATGGATGTTCGTAACGGTGGGAGCGTTGTTGTGGGTCATTCCGCACGAAGAGGGCGACCTCGAGGGTCGAGCGAGTGCCTCGGTCGGGGATCAATACGAAGTCATCGTGGAGGGACGTGATGTGTCGATCGTTGGGGATACGGATAGTTCTGAACTTCGACAGGTCATTGCACGGCTGGTCGACCTGCGAGGTGTGAGGACTGCGACGATCGTGACTCCGGACGAGGGATCGGGAAGCGAACACGATCTTGAATCTGAGGGTGAGGCGTTTGGTATTCCGTGGGGCAATACCGCAGTTAGGGACGGTCGCGATGGTGCCCTGGTGAGAGGAGGAGACGAATAGTGCGTGGAGCGGGATATGCGATCGCGGAGATCGTATGGTGGATGTTCACCGCTGGTGTAGTTGGGGCTGCCATCGGGTGGGTGGTCGGCCGGATTCGAAGGGAAAACACCAACCAGGATGTTGAGAACGAAGCCCTGATCGTTGGGCTCCGAACCCAAGTAGACGAGTTGAATACCAAACTTGGTGTGGCGAAACTTGGGCACAAGGACTGTGCGTCGCTGCTGGCGTCTCGGAATCGGAAGACTCTCGGGTCGGAGATACGGTCGGTATCGCCCCCATCTCGCGCGGTGCGGACATCCGTCGCAGCATCGACTTTCGCAGCAACGGCGACACCGCCTGAGGTACCACCCGATCGGGAAACTGCCATTATGCAGGTGGCCGAAATCGCGGCTCGTGCGAGGGGCGCCCACGCCCGCGTCGATGATGATCTGAAACTCATTCACGGAGTCGGTCCGAAGTTGGAGCGCCTCCTCAAGAGCATGGATATCACAAGCTTTCGTCAGGTGTCGCGTTTCGAACCAGACGACGTCGCATACGTGACTGCCGCATTGGATGCGTTTCCCGGACGAATCGAACGTGACGATTGGATGTCAAGCGCCGCGGAGCAACACCGGGCAAAATACGGAGCTACACCGTAGGCATCGGCCCGCCAGTGACGTTCGTTAGTCCCGCAGTTGACCAGGGGACGAGACCGGTTCTGCGTTAGGTGGCAGAGTCCCCGGCATCCGGTTCATCCGTAGGCTCGTTCGTAGGATCGGTGTGCGCGGTCGGTGGGACAGTCCGTCCCCGCACCGCCCCGATAACCGCAGTCTGTACGGCCATGAGCTGGTCCGGTCCGAGTTTGTCTCCGATGCGTTCGGCCAGGAACTCTCGAATTTCGTCATCCGTCATGCCTGCAAATTTCTGCTTCGACACAGTCATGACGACGAACACCGCAATGCAACTGACGATGAGTACCAGGAACAGGAGTTTGATCAGACGCTTCATGTGACCTCCGTGTTGGGGACGTCGGTGTTATTCGGCTCCGCCGTTGTCGAGCCACTGCACGAAGGCAGCTGCCGCATCGGCGGATTGGGACTCGGAGACCACGGTGCGGTATTTTGCAACGGCGGCATCAAGGTCGGCTCGGGTCCATGGACCGAACGCCGAACCGACAACAGCCAGTGCAGCAGACGCCTCCTCGACGGTGAATCGTCCACCTGTGACCTCGCGACCGACCACCAGTCCCGCAAGCCTTTTTCCGTTGGCCTCGATCTGCATAAGTTGCCCGATGTCGTCGAGGTTGCGGACACCACCGGCGGCTACGACGGGTTCGTCGACGATTTCGACTGCCATCTCGAGAGCTTCGTAGTTCGGCGGGTCGACAAAGGCGTCGCGACCAACCTCCGAAATCATGAAACCCGCCGCTCCCGCAGACGACAGGTTGATCAGTGCCTCCTCGAGGTACACACCCGAGTGTTCGGTCCACCCCTTGATGACAACTTCCAGGTCCTCGCAGACATCAAGGGAGACGACTATCCGGTAGGGATATTTGCGGTTCAGTTCCCAGAAGAGGACCTGGTCAACCATGGGGAGTGTGCCGACCACGACCCGCCATGCCCCCATGTCGAGTACTCGAGCGATCTCGGCTTCGGAGCGGATTCCACCGCCAACTTGCACGGGCACGTCGAGCGCCTTGATCATGTCGCCGATGAGATCACGGTTCCGGTAGTCGCCGCGCGCCGCCGCATCGAGATCAACGATGTGTAGCCGATCCGCTCCCTTTTTAACCCAGCCCTTCGCCCGGTTTACCGGATCGTCGTCGAGCGATATGAACTCGGTGATGTCTCCGTGAGGTAAACGAACCGCTCTTCCATTGAGAATATTGACGCGTGCGTAGAGCTCCATGAGTCCAAGATACCGCGGTTGGGGTCCTTTGGGGGAATTGAACTGCAGGATTTTGGGCCCGCTGCCGAGAAGTGGGATGCGTGATTTTGATGTATCACCCCCGGACGGGGGCACTCAGATGAGTGACCGAACGCTTCGGAGGGTAGATGCAACGAGAATTGATGAGCGATCTAGCAGCGATGGCAATCTTGGCCTATGAAGGCCCCGACGCGGTAGTCACCGGGGTTGGCGTGCTTGGCCTGCGCGACATCATCCAGTTCGAACGAGCCGGCACGGTGGTCGTCGTCGGCTCCGACGAACGCAATCTTGTCGTCGCGTTTCGGGGAACGGACGATACCAAGGACGTGCTGTACGACGCCGAGTTCTCTACCGAGTTCGGGGCGCTCGGGACCCGCGTCCACAGCGGGTTCCGTCGAGCTCTCGACGCCGTATGGGATGAACTCCGGCCGATTATTCTTTCCACCGATAAGAAGGTTTTTCTAACCGGTCACAGTCTCGGCGGCGCACTCGCCGTGTTGACGGCTGCCCGCCTGCTGTCCCTGGGCCGTCAGGTGGATGGTGTGGTCACCCTCGGCCAGCCACGTGTCGGCAAGGCCGCGTTCTCACGTCAGATGAATTTCCGATTGCAGTCCAGGATCTTTCGAGTGATCAACTATGTCGATCCGGTGCCCAGAGTCCCACTGGCTATACAGGGGTTTCGCCATCCCGGACGTCGCTGGTACTTCGGCCGCAGTGGAACCCTCACCGAGGATGCATCGGCGGCTCGCGTGTTGTGGGACGAATGGGCGTTTCGTATTCGACGACTGCGTTCAACCCGGGCATTGGGACTCGCCTGGCACGCCAAGGGGGCGTACCTCAAGCTCCTCGATTGGCCCGCGGTGGAGGCGCCGCAGCCGACAGGTATCGACATGGACGTGAATCCCTGATACAGTCTGGTCCGCGTTCCATCCTGATCAGTCATGGAGAGAGCGTCTAGAAAAGACCCGGGTCGCAGAACCTCTGTCTGGGTCACACCACTCTTCCATCTGGTGATCGCACGTTTCGTGTTGCGACGCCCTCAGGAGTTTCAATGTCAACGTCCTTCGCCGACCTCGGCGTGCCCGAACATCTTGTTCGTGGTCTCGCCCAGCGCGATATCAATTCAGCTTTCCCCATCCAGGTAGCCGCCATTCCCGACGCCCTTGCGGGGCGCGACGTTCTCGGGCGCGCCCCGACAGGATCCGGCAAAACCCTTGCGTTCGGTCTTCCCCTTCTTGCAAACGTCGGCAAGGCAGAACCGAAGAGGCCCCATGCCCTGGTACTTTCTCCGACCCGTGAACTGGCGGATCAGATCCGGCGCGAAATAGCGCCACTCGGTGCCGCACGTGGTGTTCGTGTGGCCGCGGTGTACGGCGGCGTGCCGTACGGTCAGCAGCGTCACAAACTCCACGCCGGAGTAGAAATCCTTATTGCCTGCCCCGGCCGGTTGGCTGATTTGATCGAACGTGGTTCGGTGAAGCTCGACAACATCAAGACTGTGGTCATTGATGAGGCGGATCGTCTGGCGGATATGGGTTTCCTGCCCGAGGTGAAACGTCTGCTTGATAAGACCCCTAAGGATCGCCAGACAATCTTGTTCTCCGCGACACTTGACGGCGACGTGAAGGTGCTGACCGAGCAGTATCAGACCAATGCGGTGCGCCATGAGGTCGGATCCGACAAACCCGATGCCGGCGATGCCCTGCACTACTTTTGGAGCTGTGAGAACAGTGACAAGATTCTGATCACAGCCGACTTGGTTGACGATCATGCGCCAGCGATCGTGTTCGCCCGCACACGCCGGGGTGTTGATCGCATCGCTCGCCAGCTCAAGGATCAGGGTGTTTCTACCGTCGCACTACACGGCGGCCGTACACAGGGCCAGAGGAATCGTGCGTTGCGCGCCTTTACCGAAGGTGAGGCTGATGCCCTCGTCGCCACCGATGTCGCAGCCCGTGGAATTCACGTAGACGGTGTCTCGCTGGTGGTCCATCTGGATCCACCCGAGGATGACAAGACGTATCTGCACCGCAGCGGTCGTACGGCGCGCGCCGGCAAAAAGGGGAGCGTTATCTCGTTTGTTCTCCCGGACCAGAAGCGTTCCAACCAGCGTCTCCAGTCCGCGTTGGGGCTGTCGGGTGAGGTGACCCGCGTCGGATATGACGACGTGTTCGATGGTACCGGCGGTATTCTCGGGACGTTTGAGCAGGTGGGTCGTTTCAAGGAAGATCCTCGGCCCCGCGGCGGGTCTCGCAACGGTTCCGGGAATCGAAACCGGTCACGCAACTCCAAGGGGGGCCAGCACAAGGGTCAGGGTGGCCGTTCGGCCGGGGGTTCCCGCAACCGAACCGGGCAAAAGGCGTCCGCCGGTTCGGGTGGTCATTCCGGTGGCCGATCGAGCCGCGGCGGGTCTCAGGGTGGATCCAGTAGGAAGAGCAGCAGCAGCAGCCACCGCGGTCGTCACTAGCTCGTCACGTGGGGCATCGAGAGCGAGGTGTGGCAACCCGGGTCGTTGCCCCTGAGGTGAACTCGGGGTGATACCCGATTGCGGGTGTCCGGGCTGGCGTGCATCGTGGGGGTATGAAGAAACTTGCTGTGTTTCCACGAGAGTTCAAATCACGTCACGCCTGGTTACTGCTGACGATCCTGTCGATTGTGTTTGCTGAGGTTTTGAGTGGGTCCGCACCCTTTGGGCTACTGAACCCACCGGAATTTCTGTTTCTTGCCGCAGTGTACGGCGGGCACCTACTGGTGCTTGCCACGTTCGTGTTCCGCAGGAACCGTGTGCCCACCTTGGCGGCGTTGTGGACCGCGGGTGCCATCTTTGGCATGTACGAGTTCTATATCACGAAGGTGCTCTGGGACAACCCATGGGATCCAGTCGTCGTGACCCAAGGGATCGAGGTGCTGACCACGGTCGTGCTCGTGGGATTCTGGCATCCCTTTATGGCTTTCATCGCCCCACTCGTCGTTGGCGAGCAACTCCTGGTGAAGGACCCGCACATAGCCGGACTCTTTCCGAAATGGCTTCGGCAGCCCAAGCGGTGGGTCGCCGTCGTGTTATTTGTGACGGTCGCGACGAACCAGGGCGCACTTACGGCGAATCCGGGTGTTCTCGCAATCGTTGTGCCGGGCACTGCGCTGGTTCTTGCATGGGCGGCGAGGCACCTTGTGCCGCAAGAAAAGGTTGAGTCTCTCGCCGACATCCTGCCACGTGGCAAACCCTTGTTCGGTGTGGGATTCGTTGTTGCGGCGACCTACCTCCTGTTCATTCCAACATGGCGTCCCGAGGTCTCCATACCGGTCGAACGCCAGATGATTGTCTGGTTCATCTATGTGGCGCTCGCGGTGTTGCTGGTGCGTAATCTTCGCAATCCAGCGGCACCGCCGACGGTGCGAATCCCGCACCCGATGGTCACGAGGCGTCGGGTTTTTCAGTTTCTTGGGATAGCGGTCACTGCATCGGTGATTCCACTGACCCAGGTGTATGCGGTGGTCACCATATGGGGTGGTGCGGTGATTGTCGCGGCGGTGATGATGGCGTCAGCGGTGCGTGGAGCGTTTGGCGGTGGACGGCCCGGGTCCGTTCCCGGAACGGGTCTGGAGTCGAACCTGCGCCGAGTGGACGACCTGCATGATGATGAGGGCCTTGCGTCCACAGTGGAGTGAGGTCTTTTTCAACCCCACCCCACAGTGGACGGCTCCCCCGATCCGGTACCAGCCCCCTGACTATGAGCGGCGTAGCGCCAACTCCTCGGTACCGGAACGAATGATGAGGACGCCGTTGTCGATCGAGTACGAGTCGGCGTTCGTCAGAATCCGGACGAATGTCATTTCGAGCTGCTGGGCGCCGGGACAGCCGATCTCTGTCATACCGACGGATTCAAATGTGATCGAGCCCGCGGCCGCGGTATACGATCCGAACAGCGAGTTGCATCCGCCGTTGCCGGTGAACTCACCGTTGGCGAAATCAATTTTTGCCCCGAACTCCTCTGCGACGCTGATCATCTGCGTCTTGAGCGCAACGGAGACGAGCGTCCACGTACCGTTGAGTTCGGCGGGGGCGGGAGCAGACGTCGTCGAGGTAGCTGATGGCACAGACGTCGTCGAGGTGGTTGACGATGTTCCACAGGCGGCGGCGACAACGGCCAGTGCGGCGATGAGCACGGTTAGCTTCTTCATAGGAGGTCCTCTCGTTCCTATGGGTACGACGCACCGTGGCGGGATGGGGGTTCCCGGTTTTCGTGCACCGAGCTGCGGCATGCGATACCGACGGCTGGCGCGAACCGATCAGGAGGCTTGCTTGCGTGCCCGTTTGCGATCGGACTCTGAGAGGTGCCGCTTCCGAACACGAATCGCGTCGGGTGTGACCTCGACGAGTTCGTCGTCCGAGATCCATTCGATCGCGAGTTCTAGGGTCATGACCTTGTGGGGTTTTAGTTTGATGGCGTCATCGGTTGAGTGTGTTCGAATATTGGTGAGCTGCTTGCCCTTGGTGACGTTGACCACCATCTCTTCGTTCCGGGTTGACTCACCGATGATCATGCCCTCGTAGACATCGGTGACCGGACCAATAAACATCTCACCGCGTTTCTGGAGATTGTCGAGGGCGAACCCCGTCGATACGCCGATGCGGTCGGCCGACATGGCGCCGCCGGTGCGGTGTGGGAGCTCACCCGCCCAGGGCATCCATCCCTCGTGGCGCTGATTGATGAGGGCAGTCCCTCGGGTCGCAGTCATAAGCAGAGACCGGAATCCGAGCAGACCGCGCGCAGGGGCGGAAATAGTTAGGATCGTTCGTCCCGTCGCCCCGGCACGTATGTCGAGGACGCGGCCCTTGCGGGGCGCCGCCGCCTGGGTGACGATACCGACGTACTCCTCGGGGATATCGACTGTGGCCTGTTCTACGGGCTCGTGGCGGACCCCGTCGATTTCCTTGATGATGACCTGCGGTCGGCTGACCTGAAGCTCGAATCCTTCGCGGCGCATCGATTCGATAAGAACAGCAAGCTGGAGCTCACCCCGTCCGGCGACTTCGATAATCTCTGGGGAGGCGGTGTTCTCAATCTTGATCGAGACGTTACCGAGCACCTCCTTTTCAAGTCGATCGCGGATCTGGCGCGATGTGAGGAACTTTCCGCTTACACCAGCGAGCGGTGATGTGTTCACACCGAACGTCATACGGAGCACCGGTTCGTCGACGGTGAGACGGGGGAGTGGCTGCGGATCCGTCGGGTCTGCGAGTGTGTCGCCGATTTCCACGTCGGGGAAACCAGCAACGATGAAGAGATCCCCCGCTACTCGCTCATCGACATCTTCGCGGCCGAGACCTTCGAAACCCATGAGTTGGGTGAGGCGCCGTCGCACGGGAGGCTCGTCGGTGTTCTGGCAGAGGGCGATCTGGTCACCGGCCTTCAGGGTTCCTTGGACGACACGGCCGATGGCGAGACGGCCGAGATAGTCGGATGCGTCAAGGTTTGTAACGATCGCCTGGAGGGGAGCGGCGGCGTTGCCCGAGGTGGCGGGAATGGTCTCCAGGACAGCATCGAGGATCGGGGCGAGGTCGGCGTCTGCCGCCGGCATGCCGATGCCAGCGACCGATCGTCCCTCGCGGGCGATAGCGGAGATGATCGGGAATTCGATGTGGTGGTCCGAAGCATCAAGATCGAAGAACAGTTCGTAGATCTCGTCGGCCACTTCTTCTGCTCTCGCATCACCGCGATCGACCTTGTTGATGATGACCACGGTCGGGATATGCCTACCCAGGGCCTTCGAAAGAACATACCGCGTCTGAGGCATCGGACCCTCGGCGGCGTCGACGAGCAGGAGAACACCATCTACCAACTCAAGAGCACGCTCGACTTCGCCACCGAAGTCGGCATGTCCGGGTGTATCAACGATGTTGATCTTGGTGCCCTTCCATATGATCGAGGCCGCCTTCGCAAGGATGGTGATTCCTCGCTCGCGCTCCTGGTCGTTGGAGTCCATCACGCGATCCACATGCTTCTCATGCGCTGCGAAGACATCAGTTGCGGATAGCATTGCATCAACGAGCGTAGTTTTCCCGTGGTCGACGTGCGCGATCAGGGCAACATTTCGGAAGGAGGTAGTAGCCATAAGGCCGCAATGGTAGCCGGTCCGCATGTACACCAATGCTGTTGGCTGATGCCCTGTCACATCCGCGGACTCTCCCGCTAATGTCAACGTATGGGTACCACATACATAGACGGCCGGTGGGTCGACGACGCAGATGCAACCTTGAGTGTGCGCTCACGCGCGGTGAACTATGGACTCGGTTGTTTTGCGGGTGTACGTGGGTATCTCGCAGACGATAACGAGCAGGTTTATGTCTTTCGTCTCGATCGTCACATTGATCGCCTGAGTTACCAGGCGAAGATTCTGTATCTCGCCATGCCCGACCCGTCGAGTGTGCACGACACGCTTCTTGAGCTGCTCCGCAAGAACGATGCCCGCTACGACGTGTACATTCGCCCTCTGTTGCTCCACAACTCGAATGAACTGGCACCCATCCTCGATCCCGCAACGACCACGTTCGTGGCCTACTCCATGCCGTTGAAGCGGTACCTATCCGACGATGCAATTGACGTATGTGTCTCGCCGTGGCGGAGGACGTCCGACAACGCTATCCCGTCCCGTGCGAAACCGACGGGTGGGTATGTCAACAGCGCGCTCGCACGCAAAGATGCCATCGATAACGGTTTCGCCGAGGCGATCATGCTTACCGAGGCGGGCAAGGTTTCCGAGGGCAGCGCCGAACACATTTTCCTAGTGCGAGATGGTGCGTTATTTTCCCCACCATCAACCGAGGACAACCTCGATGGGATCACGCGCCAATCCCTGATATCGCTGGCGACCGAGGATCTCGGTCTCGAGTTCGTTGAGCGTCCCATTGGGCGCACCGAGCTCTACAGCGCCGATGAAATATTTCTCTGCGGGACCGGTGCCGAGGTCACACCGGTCGCGTCGGTTGACCGTCGGCTGGTTGGTGATGGCTCGGGTGGGTCGGTCTCCAAAATGATCCAGCAGCACTACGAGGATGTTGTGCGTGGCCGTGTCGAGCATCGAATGGGATGGCTGACACCCGTCTGGTAGCTGGTCCTGTGGTGTTGGTCTGTGAGGTCTCCGCGGGTCGCGAAAATCTTGTGTTTAGGTTTCTGGTGATGTCTGCCGATAGAGACATCATGTTTCGCAGACGACCCAAACACAAGACGACTCTTGAGGCCGTCCAGGACCGTTCGAGCGCTCCTGCTGACGAGTATGCCCAAAAGATTCG
>JAADIG010000053.1 GCA_013151445.1 Actinomycetota bacterium | reverse complement strand
GAGAATGTCAAACGTGTAATTCTCTTGCTACACTCTTTGCGTGCTTCTCAAGACACTCTCGCTCGCAGGTTTCAAGTCGTTCGCCGACCGCACTCGTCTGGATTTTGAGTCCGGCGTCAACGTGGTGGTCGGACCAAACGGTTCCGGTAAGTCCAACCTTCTCGACGCCCTCGCGTGGGTCATGGGAACCCAGGCGACCCGTGTCCTGCGTACCGAGAAGATGGAAGACGTCATTTTCGCAGGGACCGCAACTCGCCCTGCGCTTGGACGTGCCGAAGTGGCGCTCACCCTCGACAACAGCGACGGTTTTCTACCTCTTGACGTAGCCGAGGTCACGATGACGCGTCGCCTCTACCGCGACGGCACCAGCGAGTATCTGCTCAATGGAGCACCGTGTCGTCTGCTCGACCTCAGCGAACTGCTGTCCGACGGTGGTGTCGGCAAACACCAACATGTACTTGTCGGCCAGGGGCAGATCGGGGAGATCCTCAATGCTCGACCCGAGGAGCACCGAGCCGTCATTGAGGAGGCCGCCGGGGTTACCAAACACCGCGGAAGACGGGATCGGTCGATACGACGTCTTGAGCAAACAGATATTGATGTTGCCAGGCTGCATGACCTGCTCGATGCATCCCGCAAGCGCATGAGGCCACTGAAGCGGCAGGCAAACGCCGCTGAGAAACACGAGTCGGTGCGTGCGGACATTACGGCGCTGCGGTTGTGGATCGGTGGTGAGGCGCTCCGTGCAATAACGACGCGGCTCGACCAGGCCGAGACGGAACAACGGGTGCTCGACACGTCGATCAACAATGAAGTAACTCGACTTGAAGCCATCCGTAGCGGGTTGGACGCCCTCAGTGCGGCGGCCACCCAGGTCGGGCGCGAGCTGGAGCGAGACACATCGGCTGCCGCTCGTCTTGAAACGGTGGCTGAGCGTCTTCAGCGCATTGCGCAGGTGTCGAGAGAGCGCCGTTACGCGTTGGAGTCCAGGCTGAAGGGCGTCGACGAACGCCGCAGCGATCTCGACCAGGAGATCGCTTTTCTAGAGGCCGATCTTGTGACTGCCCGCATCGAGGCGGAGACGGCCCATGCGAACGCCGATCGGTGCGAGGTAGCGCTGCAAGCCCTTGAGGATGAGGAACGGTCCCTGGCAGAGCAGGCGCAGCTCCCGGCGGAAGGCCTCGTCGCCAACCTGCGTGGCGACCTGCGCGCTCTGGAGACGGCGGCCGAACGAGACCGACGCGAAACTGAGCACGTCGACCGGCGCCGACTCGTCGTAGAGGAACGTCTTGAGTCCGAGAGGGAAGACGCACGCCAGCTCATAGAACGTATCCAAGACACCGACATCGAAGTCGGCAAGGTACAGATTGCCCACGAAGCGGCTGCGCGCGAACGTGACCTCGCCGAGCAAGCCAACGAGGCTGCCCAGGAAGCCTTCGCTGAGGCGCGGTTCGCAGTTGCGGAGGCACAGGCCCGAGTCGATGCGGTCGAGGCGGCCCTGGCGGGTATTGGAGATCCGCTGGCTCGCAGTCACGCCGAGGACGCCGACGGAGTTGTCGGCGGCCTAGCACAGCTACTCGACGCTACTCAGGACAACGCAGCCGCCGTTGATGCTGCGCTCGGATCGTGGCGTGACGCCTATGTAACGACCGATGCGAAATTCGATGACGTCGTTGCGTCTCTCAAGTCGGCCGGTCTCGGTGGTGTGAGCTTTGTTGCGGAGCGTCGGTCCGCAGGCGACGTTCCTGCGAGGTCCGTGGCAACATCACTCGGACTCGTCGCCCTTGCCGACACGCTGGGTGCGAACGCCCGCAGCGATCTGGCAGCACACCTGCTTGGCGATGTTGTGCTCGTCGAAGGGTGGTCCACCGGATGGGATCTCGTACGTAAACACCCTCACCTACGTGCCGTTACTCCCGAAGGTGATGTGATTACTATGCGCCTCGCGGAACCAGACGGTGCCGGTCCCGCAGCGATGGAGGCTGCACGGGTCGCCCTCGAAATCGCAGAGACAGACCTTGTGTCGGTGAGACTCGTTCATGACCAAGTGAAACAAGCGTACGCCGAGACTCGTAGGACCGACAGAGCCGCACTCGAGGCCCTGGAATCAGCCGAGGCCTTGCTCGCTGGTTTCACCGAGACACTTGCGATGAACGAGCGCACGCAGGCCCAGGGGATTGCCGAACTAGAGCGCCTCGACGAGCGGCGCTTGGCGCTGTTTGAGGCCGCCGAGGCGCGCGATGAGCGTATCGCCGAGATGCGGGTTCGTGTCGAGCAGTTCGCCGGCGAAGAACGGGCCCGTCAGGACGCCTGGGATGCGCTGAATCGGCGTCGCGAGGATGTCGCCCGCAGGCGCGACGAGGCTCGTACAAAGCGCCAGGAAGCCGCAGCCGTCGTTGCTGGGATCGCCGAACGCTGCCTGCAGACCGAATCCCGCCTCGGGAGTGCCCAAACGGAACGGCAGTCCGTCGACACCCAGCCGATTGATCCTTCCGTTGTCGAACTGCTCAGTGTTGTTGAGACTCGCGCTCGCCGTGGCGGAGAGTTGGTAGTGGACCACATCGAGGCTCTGCGTGAACGTCAACGTGCGCTGCGCGAGAGGGTTGGCGAGGCCGACACTCGCCTCACCGATGCTCACAGCGAAGAACGGCAACTGGAACGTTCGGTTTCGGAATCGAAGGATCGGGCAAACAAGCTCGCCATTGAGACTGCCGAGTTGCGAGTGCGCCATGAATCCGTTGCCGAGGGTCTGCGACGGGACGCCGACGCCTCGGAGGAAGAGGCCCTCGCTGCACCACGCCCCGAGATTGACGAGGATGACTCTTTGGAAGAGATCCTTGTGTCTCGTGAGGCGCAACTGCGCCGCATGGGGCCGATCAACCCGCTCGCTGCCATCGAGTACCAGGAGTTATCCCAAGAGGTCGACACTCTCGAGGCTCAACTTGGTGACCTCGAGGAATCTCGCAACGAACTCCGCAAAGTCATCACCGCGCTCGATGACGAAATGACGATCATGTACCGGGCGGCATTCGAGGAGATTTCTGCCCTCTACGAGGAAAACTTCTCCCTCGTATTCCCCGGGGGTAAGGGGCAACTACGGATGCTCGACCCAACCGATGCGCTGGAGTCCGGTATCGAGATCGAGGCCCAACCGCTCGGCAAGAAGGTTGGCAGGCTGAGCCTGCTCTCCGGTGGCGAGCGGTCATTGGCGGCACTAGCGTTTCTGTTCGCCGTGTTCCGTGCCCGTCCGAGTCCGTTCTACGTACTTGATGAGGTCGAGGCGGCCCTCGATGATGCGAACCTCAGACGATTCCTTAGACTGGTAGACACGCTTCGCGGTTCTGCGCAGGTCGTGATAATCACGCACCAACAACAGACGATGGAGGCGGGAGACATTCTCTACGGGGTGACGATGGAGCCCGGGGAATCATCCCGTGTGCTCGCCAAGAAGCTCGACCGTACCAAGGTCTCGTAACTCACTAGTTCACAGGAGTCGACGGTGGATCCGATCGTCATCATTGTTATAGCTGTCGTCCTGCTTTCGTTCTCCGCGCTGCTGTATCAGAGACTTGCAGCGAAGATGAAAGCCGAGGCGGTTGCCCGCCGACCACAGGTTGCAGAACCCGGGGATTCCACCACTATCCGAGGTCTGCGCGAGCGTCTTTCGAAGACCCGATCGGTACTTGGTCAACAGCTATCGGATCTCATCGGCAGGGGGACTCTCGATGACAGTTTCTGGATTGACCTGGAAGATTCCCTGGTTGCAGCCGACGTCGGCGTCAGCGTCGCCACGGAGGCCGTCAGGAACGTCCGGTCAACGACACCCGAGACCGGTGAGGAAGCGCGAGACGGGCTTGTGACACACCTCACGAGCCTTTTTGCTGGCCGCGAGAGGGGATTGAACCTCGGCCGCAAACTCTCGGTCGTCCTCGTCGTCGGTGTGAACGGCTCGGGTAAAACAACCACGATCGCAAAGATCGCGGCTCAGCTTGGCGACCAGGGTAAAACCGTGGTGTTGGGAGCCGCCGACACGTTCCGGGCTGCGGCCGCTGACCAGTTGAAGACCTGGGCCGACCGGCTCGGTATCGAGATAGCCATGGGGGAGGAGGGCGCCGACCCTGCATCGGTCGCATTCTCGGCCGTGAGGCTTGGCCAGTCGAAGGGGGCAGACGTCGTGATTGTCGACACTGCCGGTCGTCTTCAGAACAAGGCGAACCTCATGAACGAACTCGCCAAGGTGCAGCGGGTTATCGCCCGCGAGGCCGGTGCGGTCGACGAGGTCCTGCTCGTCATCGATGGCACCACGGGTCAAAATGCCCTCACCCAGGCAAAAGCGTTCAACGAGGTGGCAGGTGTCACTGGCATTGTGGTCACCAAGCTTGATGGGACGGCCAGGGGCGGTGTCGCGATTGCCGTGGAGCAACAACTCGACACGCCGATAAAATACATCGGCGTTGGCGAACAGGTTGCCGACCTCGTAGCCTTTTCCCCAGAGGACTTTGTGGACGCCCTGATCGGAGCCTGACCGTGCCGTCGTTTAATACCGAAGAGTTATTGCAGGAATCCAAGAAGGTTGCCGAGCGGGCGTATGCCCCGTATTCGGAGTTTCGGGTCGGCGCCGTTGCGGTCGACGAGGACGGCAACTCGTACGCCGGTGTCAACGTTGAGAACGCTGCCTACGGGTCTGGACAGTGTGCCGAGGCGTCGGCAATCGGTGCGGCAGTGAGTGCTGGAGCGAGTCGGATCAAGGCGATCGCTATCAGCTCACCAAACGCAGCCCCGTGCTGGCCGTGTGGGAACTGCCGTCAGATTTTACGCGAGTTCGACGTAGCGACGGTGATCGTCGAGGCTGGCGACGGTTCCGCTATCGAGACACCGCTCGGAGACCTGCTCCCCAACAGTTTTGGCCCCGAGGACCTCGCGGGTGCGGGCTCCTAGTGGTAGCGGAGCGTGGGTTGTCCGCCGGGACACCCCTCGTGCAGAAGCTCGGAATTGACGAAGGTGATGCGGTAGGGCTGGGACACCCGCCCGACGGTTTTGTCGAGACACTCGGGGCTCTTCCGAGTTCTGTCCGGTTGGTGGACGCCAGAGCTCCAATGTGGGACGTTTCGGTGTTGTTCTGTGTCACCCACGACGATCTGACCGATGCACTTGTGTCGGCGATTGAGAAGTTGCCCGCCGCCGGGGCAGTATGGATCGCATGGCCGAAGAAGGCCTCTGGCGTCGCGACGGAACTCACCTTCGATGACGTGCAACAGGCAGGCCTGGAGTACGGCCTGGTGGATAACAAGATATGTGCCATCGATGAGACGTGGTCGGGCTTGCGGTTCGTCGTTCGTCAGCAGGACCGATCAGCTTGGCCTCGATAGCGGCACGGATCTCCGGCCTTGTCAGTGAACCGGAGATGGCCGTCCCGCCAGGCGGCCACTCCGAATCACGAACGAGCCTTGTTACGAACGGGCCTGCAACGCCTCGATAAGGGCGGGAACGACCGTGTGGACATCGCCGACGATGCCGAGGTCCGCAATGCCGAAAATCGGTGCTTCTTCGTCCTTGTTGATCGCGATGATCGTGCCCGAATCCTTCATGCCCACCACATGCTGCATAGCCCCCGAGATCCCGCAGGCGATGTATACATCGGGTTTCACCGTCTTGCCGGTTTGGCCGACCTGATAGGAGTAGGGCACCCAGCCCGCATCGACGACGGCTCGGCTGGCACCGACCGCGGCGCCAAGCTGTTCCGCAAGTTCGTCCATCAGGGAGAACTTCTCCTCACCAACACCGCGTCCGCCGGCAACCACAATGGCTGCGGCCTCAAGATCGGGTCCCTCGGATTCTTCGACGTGGCGCTCCGTCACAGTTGCGACAATCCCGGTCTCGGGTGTCTCGATGGTGGTGGTGACAGTGGACCCGGATCCGCCCGGTTCAGCCGTAAACGCCTTGGAACGGGTCACGATCAAGGCGACGCCTTCCCCTTCGAAAGACGTGACCACTCGCTTGATGCCTCCCAGGATCTCGTTGGTTACAACCACCGGCCCGTCATTGGAGATTTCGGTGGCGTTGGCGAGAACTGGTCGATCGATTCGTGCGCTGAGCCGGCCCGCCGTGTCGCGATCGGTTGTCTCCATCCCAAACAGCACAATCTCTGGCTGGTGTTCGTTGATCAGTGTCTCAAGAGCCAGGGCGGCGGCCGGTGCGGCGAGTTGGTCGCCCGCGTCCATCTGGAAGATCGTTTGGGCACCGTGTTCTGCCAGTGCCCCGGCACCTGCTTCGTCGAGCGTTCCGACAGCAAACACGGCGACGCTGGCGCTGAGCGAGCGAGCCTTTGTGAGCATCTCCAGGGCGCCAGCAGATGGTGCGCCATCGTGAGTGTCTGTGAAAACCCAAACAGCCATTCAGATCACCTTCGTTTCTTCAAGAAGCGCCACGATTCGTTCGAACCCTGTGCCATCGTCGACGAATAGTTCGCCAGCCTGACGCGACGCTACCGGCTCGACGCTGCGTATCGTCTGGGTCGTGGCTGGGTCAACACCGAGCTCTGCGGCCGTCACGGTATCAACGGGCTTTTTCTTGGCGGCCATGATTCCCTTGAAGTTGGGGTACCGCGGCTCTACAACACCAGCAGTGACCGAGATCAACGCCGGTATGGACGTTTCCACGACATCATATCCCGCCGCCGTCTGTCGTTCGATGCGGACGCTACCGTCGGCGGAGGCTTCGACCTTCTTTGCGAAGGTCAGTGAGGGAACGTTGAGAAGTTCCGCGAGTTGCTGGGGTACAACGCCGGTGTAACCGTCAGTCGACTCGGTGCCGGTGATAACGAGATCGAACCCCTCCCGTGCGATCGCAGCAGCGAGTACTTTGGCGGTGGTGAGTGCGTCCGAGCCCTTGAGGGTTTCATCGTCGATGATGACTGCCTTGTCAGCGCCGGTGGCAAGAGCACGGCGGATGCCCTGTTGGGTGCCGGTCGGACCCATGGAGAAGAGCGTGACTGTGCCCTCGTTCGCCTCGGCGAGCTGAAGTGCAACTTCGACACCAAAGGTGTCGGTTTCATCCATGATCTGATCATCGGGCCGCACAACAAAATGTGTTTCCGGATCCAGGTCATACGGTGTCGCGGGGTCGGGTATCTGTTTAACGCAGACGGCAATTTGCATGCGAGCGACTCTCCTCGGTAACGGGTTTTTTCAACACTACAAGTTTTAGTGAACACTCAAAAAGTAGCAGGAATTCTACTCAACCAGAGCAGGCAGCAGACTCGTAAGGACCGCAGTGAACGTTTCTTTGGCGTGGGCTGCTGTCTCGGTGACATCCGCGTGGCTGAGAGGTTGTTTCGAGATTCCCGCCGCGAGGTTCGTCACCAGGGAGATCGCTCCGACGCGAACACCCATATGGCGAAGTGCGATCGCCTCGGGAACTGTCGACATGCCAACCAGGTCGGTACCAAGAGTCCGTGCCATCTGGACCTCGGCCGGTGTCTCGTAACTCGGTCCCAGGAACCATCCGTAGACGCCTTCCTTGTACGTCACACCATGTTCCTGCATCGCCTGACCGATTCTTGAACGCAAGGACGAGTCGTACAACGTGCTCATGTCCGGGAAACGGGGCCCCAGGCGATCATCGTTGGCGCCGGTCAACGGATTCCGCCCGGTGAAGTTTATGTGGTCGGTGACAACAACCAGGTCACCCGGCTCTAGTCCCTCACCACATCCGCCCGAGGCGTTTGTCAGTAGTACCGTTTTTACGCCGGTGAGCGCAGCGGCGCGCACACCGAACACGACATCCGAGAGTTGCCAACCTTCGTACAGGTGGACTCGTCCCGAGAGAATAAGAATCGTTTTGTCGCCAACGGGTGCCGAGTACAACGTCCCGCCATGGCCAGCGACTTTCGGAATCGGGAATCCAGGGATCTCGCTGAAGGGAATCGCCTGTGCATCATTGAGGCTGGCACCGAAGGAACTGAGACCCGAGCCCAACACGATCGCCGCATCGTGAGACTGCCGTCCGGTTCGATATGCGATCGCAGCGGCCGCCTGTTGCAATGCGTTGTACGTCATCTGTCGGCTCCTTCAAGAGACGGCGACCCGCCCGGGTGGTGGCATCTGTGTGGGGTGCAATGGTAGCGATATCGACGGACCGTCACAGACGTACTCGCTGGTTTGGTCCGCCCTGGGAGGGTGATCCCGTGCTGCACGCTATCGGATTTCATCAAGAAGGATCGGCTGATTCTTCACCGGTGTGGTGCCAATCTGCCACGCCGTTTCCACCGCCCCGAGAGCAGCCTCAAGCTTCTCGTTCTCCGCGTAGGTGAAGGTTGCGAGCGCATCACCTGCTCTCACCGAATCGCCGATCTTGGCGTGCACCGTAATGCCGACACTAGGGTCGATGGCAGCTTCCTTTGTTTCCCGACCACCGCCCAGCCGAACCGAAGCAATCCCGATCTCGAGTGCATCACATCGTCGTACCCAGCCGTCGGTCGGTGCGCGCAGTACGTGTGTGTGGTCGGCAACCGGGAGTAGACCGGGATCGTCGATCATTGCAACGTCACCGCCCTGGCTGGATACGATCGTACGGAATGTCTCAAACGCCTTTCCGGATGCCACGGCATCTACCAACAGCGCTTGTGCTTCGTCATGGGTTTGGGCGATTCCGCCAAGCACAAGCATTTCACGACCAAGGAGGTAGGTGATCTCCACAAGATCGGCGGGGCCGTCACCGCGAAGCACCTCGATCGATTCGCGAATTTCGGATGCGTTGCCAACTTCGTGACCCAGTGGTTGCTCCATGTTGGTGAGATAGGCGACGACCGTGGTGCCGTGCGAAGCGCCGATACCGACCATCGTTTCAGCGAGCAATCGGGCATCGTCGACGGTTTTCATGAATGCCCCGCTGCCAACCTTGACGTCGAGAACAAGGCCATCGAGATCCTCCGCAAGCTTCTTCGACATGATGGAAGATGAAATTAGCGGGACCGACGGTACCGTGCCGCTCGCATCACGAAGTGCGTAGATCAGTCGATCGGCGGGGACCAGGGTGGCGGACTGTCCTCCGAGGACAACGTTGTTGGCTGCCAACAGTTCCATGAACCGGTCAGGGGTGAACGCCGTCTTCATGCCATGGATGGATTCGAGCTTGTCGCGGGTTCCACCGGTGTGGCCAAGACCTCGACCCGACATCATCGGGATAACAACCCCGCATGCCGCAACCATCGGTGCAAGCGGTATTGACACCTTGTCGCCGACTCCACCCGTTGAGTGTTTGTCGACCTTCTTGCCGGGGATTGTTGAGCAGTCCAGGACATCGCCGGAGTGCAACATAGCCTGGGTCAAGGCGGCGAGCTCTTCGTCCGCCATACCGTTGAGGAAGATGGCCATGAGGAGGGCAGACATCTGGTAGTCAGGGATGCTCTTATCGACATAGGACGTAATTATCCACTGAAGTGCTTCATCGGAGAGGATTCCCCCGTCGCGTTTGATACCGATGAGCTCAACCATTGAGAAGTGTGATGGGGACATGGTCATGGCTCCTCGTTACACGTGTGGTGACCAGGCTGACATTATGTAAGACGGATGCGGCCTTTCACAATCCGATGCCCCTCGGTACGCAACAGCTCGGCCTGTTCTTGTTGCAATCGGGGGAGTAGGCGACCCGTCGATGAGATGATTCTCCACCATGGGAGGCCAGGCACTCGGCGCAACAACGTGCCAACGGCACGTGCCGCACCCGGGTAGCCAGCTTCGGATGCGACTTCTCCGTAGGTCATGAGGTCACCGGGTTGTGTCGCCCGGAGTACCT
>JAADIG010000038.1 GCA_013151445.1 Actinomycetota bacterium | reverse complement strand
GTTATCGGAGGGAGACATCCCTTGAGAGAACATCGTCCATCGTTTCGCGGCGCATGAGGAGACGGGATTCTCCGTTTGAAACGAGGACCGCAGCGGGTCTGGTGAGCCGGTTGTAGTTCGACGCCATCGAGGCGGTGTACGCACCCGTTGCGGCAACCGCGAGTATGTCACCAGACCGAACGTCGTCGGGGAGCGGCGCTCGCTCACGCACCAGGTCGCCGCTCTCGCAGTGTTTACCGACGACGGTCATCGGCACCATGGTCTCGGAACCCTGGCGGTTGGCAACGATGACCTCGTGTTCGGCCTGATACAGCGCCGGGCGGATGTTGTCGCTCATGCCGCCGTCGACGGAAACCCATGTGCGCAGCCCCGGCAGCGTCTTCACAGTGCCGACCGTGTAGAGCGTAAGTGTCGAGGGACCTATCAGTGCACGACCTGGCTCGACAAACAGGGCAACATCGGGATAACCGAAACGGCCCCTCGCCGCCGCGAGCGCATCGTTCACTGCATCGCCGTACCGACCGACACCGACCGGGTGATCCTCGTGGGTGTAGCGAATGCCCATGCCGCCACCGATGTTCACTTCGGTCAGTGTGATGTCGTGCCGGGTCGCGCCACGACGCCAGCAAACTGATCAACGTGTCAACGTTCGCAACGAGCGGATCGGTGCCAAATATTTGAGAGCCGATGTGGGCATGGATACCAACAACGTCGATATGGTCGAGGCCAAGGGCAACCGTGATCGCCTCTTCGGCAAGTCCCAACGCAATGGAGAACCCGAACTTCGAGTCGTCGTGGCCCGTTCGCACGTACTCGTGGGTGTGGGCGTCGATGCCGGGTGTTATGCGCAACCAGCACGTCACCTTCTGGTCGCGCTCGGCTCCGACCGCTTCGATCCTGTGGAGTTCTTCCAGGGAATCGACCACGATTCGTGCGACCCCCGCGTCGATGGCGAGTTCGATCTCGGCTACCGACTTATTGTTGCCGTGGAAAACCACATGCTCCATCGGGACACCGGCGTGCTGCGCGGTAAGGAGTTCCCCACCGGAGACGACATCGACCCAGAGTCCCTCTTCATCGGCGATCTGCAGGACGCCGGTCGTGCACCATGCCTTGGATGCGTAGGCGATCGTCGCACCCTTGAAGGCGTGGCGGTAGGCACGACAGCGCCCACGAAAGTCGTCCTCGTCAGTGACGAGCAGCGGCGACCCGTACTCTGCCAGCAGGTCCTCAATCCGAATCCCGCCAACGGACAGTTGACCGTCGGCGTCCCGGGCAAGGCTCATCGGCCACGGAGTGGAAATCACATCCGCTCCGGGGCTTCGATACCCAGGATGTCAAGCAGACGTCCCAAGGCGTCGCGGGTATGAGCCACGAGACCGACCCAGCCGGCTCGTCGACCCGTGTCTTCCTCGGTGAGTACATGACAGGCCTCGTAGAAGCGGTTGTACGCCGCCACGAGCTCGTAGGCGAATTCGGCGATGTGATTTGGTGCACGGAGTTCTGCGGCCCGTTCGATGACTTCGGGGAATCGTGCCAGTTCCAGGAGAAGAGCCCGCTCGGCCTCGTGGGTCGGCGGCACGATCTCTCCGGGACTAACACCAATCTCCTTCGCGTTACGCAGCAGCGATGACATGCGCACAGTCCCATAGAGAAGATATGGCCCAGTCTTGCCGTCGAACGACGTGAAACGGTCCATATCGAAGATGTAGTTCGACTCGCGGTGATTCGAAAGGTCACCGAATTTTACGGCCGCAAGACCCACGAGGTGGGCGATCGAGAGACGTTCCTCTTGCGGGTAACCCGCGGCCAGGTCACGTGCGTCCATCTTGGAGAGACTCAGGGCAGCAGCATCCTCGAGCATCGAGCGCAGCGTCTTCACACCCCCGGTACGGGTCTGGAACGGTTTGCCGTTGGGTCCGTTGACCGTACCGTTGCCAGCGTGTTCGAGGACGATCTCCGGTCCGGCGATGCCTGTAATACGGGCTGCTCGAAACACCTGCTCGAAGTGGAGTGACTGGCGGACATCGACCACATAGATCATCTCGACAATGCCAAGCGATTCGATGCGGTCCTGGATGGTTGCGAGATCCCACGTCGCATACAGCGTCGCCCCGTCGGACTTGGTGAGGATCAGCGGCGGGACATCGCGATTGTCATCGTCGGTCTGGACGCGAATGATCAACGATCCGTCGGACTCCTCGGCGTACCCCTGCGCAACGAGCCTCTCGATAAGCGGGGCAAGCAGATCATTGATGTCGGACTCGCCCTTCCACAGGTCGAACTCGACACCCAATTCGTCGTAGTTTTCCTTGATCGCCTCGATTGACACGTTGCGGAAGTGCTGCCAAAGCGCTCGATAGCCCGGGCGGCCATTCTGGAGTTCGAGCGTTGCCTTGCGGGCACGCTCGGCGACGTCGGGATTGTCCCTGCAGCGCTGCGAAGCCGCCGGGTAGATCTCCTCGAGTTCGTCGATCGTAACCGGAGACTCTTGCGGATATGGCCCAGTAAACGCTTCGTCAAAGTACGGAAGTTCGGGCATCCGGGCTTCGACCTCGACGATGAGCTGACCCATCGGGGTCCCCCAGTCGCCCAGGTGCACATCGCCGACTACGTCGTGGCCCTGAAACCGCAGCAGCCGCTTGATCGATTCACCAATGATCGCGGGACGTAGGTGTCCGACGTGGAGAGGTTTTGCGACATTCGGACCGCCGTAGTCCACGAGAATGGAGCGGGGCTCTACCTCGGGAAGACCAAGCCTCCCGACGGCGATAGTCGACTGAAGATGGGTGGCGAGAGACGTGTCGGTGACGGTGATATTGATGAATCCGGGACCCGCGATCGAGGCCGCCTCGATCCGGTTGTCCTGCTCAATGCGGTCGATCACGTCCTGGGCGATACCGCGCGGGTTGCGACCGGCTGGTTTCGCCGCTGGGAGCGCACCATTGCATTGGAATTGCGCCAACTCGGGCCGCTGGGAAACCACGACCTCGCCGTACGACGCGTCGAGTCCGGCGTCAACAAATGCCTGGGAAACCAGATCAGTGAGTTCGGTGAGAAGAGACATCGGGACCAGCCTGCACGGTGCGAAGTGGTCGCAAGGATAGGCGTTCTGATTGCAGGCTCGATCTACCGTCTAATGAGTCGGCAGATCGGCCGGTGTGTCGACGTCGACCAGCTCCGATTTCGTCAACGGAACCCGAACCACATTCTCATATCCCGAGCGCAACAGATCACGAGCTCCACGGTCACCGGTAAGCCCGACGAGACGTTCAAACCAGGACCGCGGGAACACCGTCGGGTGGGCCGGCAGCCGACGAAATGTTGCTTGCACCACAGCCTGAGGGTCCGCGTCCGACGCTGCGAGAACCGCCGCAGCATCGTGGGGGTCTAGGCCAAGGGTGTCGCCCATGACAACCGCACACCGCTCGACCTTGGGGTCCACAGCGATCGCGGCGACGCCGGCAGCAAGAGATGCAGACATGCCGGAGTCCCACTCAGGACAGATCACAATTTCAACGGAATCGGCGATCACCTTGCGTATGCGTTCGGACTGGGCACCGAGCACAACGACGACTCGCCCCGGGGCCCACACCTGCACACTGTCGACGACTCGTTCGAGCAGTGTTGCTCCATCGATGTCGGCGAGTTGTTTCGGTGATCCGAATCGGGTCGACCCACCGCCAGCGAGTACCAGCACAACCAAATCGGAGCTGGGTGTCATGACGCGGCAACTTCTTCCGGAGTCATGCCGACGACACGGAGATAGTTCTCTGGGTCCGTCGCACTTTCGGTATTGATCACAACGACGTTCGAGTCGGGGCCAAGGCCCATCTCGGCGAGCTTTCCGGCGCGGGCGAGGGCAAGCAACGCACCGAGACCGGACGAACCAGTCTCTCCGGAGACAAGACCGTTGGCTGCGTAGGTTCGCATCGCCGTGTATGCGTCCCCATCATCGATGCCCACCATCCAGTCGAGGCCATCTCGCAGCACAGGGAAAGCAAGCGGCGATACCGTGCCACAGTTGAGGCCCACCATGTGGGACACGTGCGGACCCGGTACGGTGACAATCTCGTTTGCCTCGACCGCCGCCATCACACAGTTTGCATCGGACGGTTCAACGCCGACGATCGAAGGCCCTCCGGGATCTCTCTTGAAATAGGTGACCACCGCGGCGCCGAGTGCCCCAACTCCGAGCTGGGCGAAAACAGCGTCGGGCTTCACACCCAGTTCGGCGAGCTGCTCACCAATTTCGGTCATGATCGTCGAGTACCCGTCAATGACCCACGTCGGAACGTCACGGTAACCCTCCCAGGAGGTGTCGGAGATGACGAGCGTGTGCTCATCGGCTTCGAGCGCGGAGATCGCAACCGCATCGTCATACGTCCCGTCGACGACCGTGACCGTCGCTCCCTCCGACTCGATACTGGCGATCCTGGCATCCGCGGTTCCGATTGGTACCCAGATCGATGCGCTGAAACCCATCCGGCGCGCCATCGACGCCACCGCTCGCCCATGGTTCCCGTCGGTAGCCGCCGCAAGCCGAAGCGGAAGAAGCGGCTCCCAGGCGGCCGCGAGTTCGTCGAAGGTATCCCACTCGGGTTCCTCACCTACGAGGTCGCACACTGCCCGATAGATCGCCCACGATGCACCAAGCATCTTGAACGCGGGCAATCCGTATCGTTCCGCTTCGTGTTTCACCAACAAACGACCGATACCGATCTCTTGGGCAACCTTCGGCAGGTCCACCAAAGCCGTCGTCGCATACCCGTCGAGACGTTTGTGGAACTCGAGGATTCGCGGATCGGACTCGAACGGTGAATCCACCTGCTGCAACACTCGTTCGTTCCTCTTCAGAATCATTGGTTCCCTCTCGCGTGCAGATTTCTCACGGACAGCCCCGTCGGTGGACTTGTTCCGGCGCTAGCCTAGCTTTACACTTTGTCAAGTGCATCACCAGCGACTGTGTTGCGCCAGCTACCTCACCACGAGTACGGGGCGATACCCCGCTAAACCGAAGGACGGGCACGATGAGCGAAATTGTACGGGCGGCACTCGTCCAGGCCGAATGGACCGGCGACCGCGACTCCATGGTCGACAAGAACATCGGTTACGCCCACGACGCCGCAAACCAGGGCGCCCAGGTCATCTGCTTCCAGGAAATCTTCAACGCCCCGTACTTCTGCAACAAACAGGAGAACCAGTATTTCGATACCGCCGAGGCAATCCCCGACGGCCCAACCGTCCAAGCGATGATCAAGGTTGCCAAGGAAACCGGCATGGTCGTCCTCGTCCCAATCTTCGAGAAGGTCGACGAGGGCACGTTCTACAACACGACCGCGTTCATCAACCCGGACGGCGAGTTTCTCGGTGTCTACCGCAAGACACATATCCCCCAGGTCGAGGGGTTCTGGGAAAAGTTCTACTTCCGCCCGGGCAATACCGGCTACCCGGTGTTCGACACCGCCGTCGGACGCATCGCTGCCTACATCTGCTACGACCGCCATTTCCCCGAAGGTTGGCGTGCGCTTGGCCTCAACGGTGCCCGCATTGTGTTCAACCCGTCGGCGACGACACGCGGCCACTCGAAACATCTGTGGCAGGTCGAACAGCCGGCCGCGGCGGTTGCGAACGAGTACTTCATCGGTGCGATCAACAGGGTCGGGAGCGAGGATCTTGAAGGCACGGACTATTACGGCACGTCCTACTTTGCGAACCCGCGAGGGGAGATCATCGGGGATGCCGCTTCGGATACCAAGGACGAGGTCGTTGTCCGCGACCTCGACATGGACATGATCGAACAAGTGAGACGCCACTGGGCGTTCTACCGGGACCGCCGACCCGAAACATACGACTCGATTTCCGCTCGTTAGACCCGAAGATTCGGCAACGGTTGCGCAGAGCGGCACCGCCGACAATCATTGCGCCAATGGAGAACACCCACATCACAGAGGACACGCTCACGGGCGAGTTCATCATCGAGCCATTTGTTCCGGGCGAACTAGGGGAACATGTCATGGCTGGCATCGAAGCGGCGAAACGAACCGGGGTCACCGTTGACGTCGGTCCCTTTGGAACGACGGTCAGGGGCGAACGCACCGCTGTCTTGGAGAGTGTTGCTGCTCTCCTGCCAGCAGCACTCAACTCTGGTGCCACTCGGTTGACGTTGACGATCGAGACCCAGTCGTGACAGCAGAGCACCCGCTTGTGAAAGCGGTGAACCCGATCGCGGAAGCTTTGGGTGCGGAGATTCTCCCGCCGGAGCAGTCCCAACCCGGCGATATCCCCCTGCGATGGGAGGGTACCGATGTTGCAGTGGTGCGCCTGACCGGACTTGAGGGTGCCCTCGACCACATGATCGCCAGCATCGAGAAGGAACTGGGCGCTCCCCTCGCAGAGATGTCACGCGAGAAGAAGCAGCAGGCCGTGGGGATACTCGAGTCGCGCGGAGCGTTCCGGATGAGAAAGTCGATCGACGACGTTGCGGACCGGATGCAGGTGAGCCGTATCACCGTCTACAACTACCTCAACACCGTCAACAAGACCTAACTCTCCCGTTTTGGCGTCCAATAACGCACCATGGTGCGTTATTGGACGCCAAAACGGGGATATCTAGGTGATGCCGGCGGCTCGCAGATGTTTGCGAACCAGGTCCGGTGTCAGCGGGAACTCATCAATCCAGACACCGGTCGCATCGTGAACCGCGGCGATCACCGCCGGAGCGCACGGGATCATCGGCATCTCGGCAATACCCCGAATACCCCACGGACCCTGCGGATCGGGAAGTTCCAGGTTCACCACCTCCAGGTCCCTCGGTATATCAGCCACACCCGGAATGAGGTATCCACTGAGGCGAGGGTTGGTGATCCGGCCATCGTGGACCACAAGTCGCTCGGTCAAGGTATACCCGAGCGCCTGGATGACGGCCCCCTCAATCTGACCTTCGGCGAGCAAAGGGTTCACGACCCGACCCGCATCGGTGACACACACCATCCGCAAAATCTCGATATGGCCGGTTTCAACATCGATCGCAAGCTGAACCGCCTCGGCGACATATCCACAGGTGATGAACGGTGCACCCTCACCGGTGTCGGGGTCGATCATTTCCGACGACGGCGGTTCATACCGATAGTGTCCCCGCGCTGGCCGATCCCCGTCTCCCCAAGCCTTTTGGGCGACGGCGGCTGCTTCACCTATCGCGTGACCCGCCATCCACGTCAGGCGGGACGCAGACGCCGATCCGGAGTCACCCGACGTCGCGGTATCGGACATTTCCCTACCTACCGCCTCCACAGGAAGACCGAGCGCGTCGGCGGCCATCTGGGCAAACACCGTGTGTGCACCCTGGCCGACATCGGCGCCAGCATGGAAAACCGTGGCCGAGTCGTACTCGTCCGAATCACCACCGAGCTCGATTGTTGCTTCGCACCGTTCCGGGAAACCGAACGAGAAACCGACGTTTTTGAACCCGATCCCGATACCCGTGCCGGTTCGCACCGCACTATCAGACGGCGGAAGGGACGCAAACGGGCGCACGTCGCGTTCGGCCGCCGACTCGCGCCAGGTATCGGTCCGGGTCGCACATTCCTCAAGGACCTGCTCCATCGTGATCCCGATCGGAAGCGGCCTCGCCGTGATCGTTGGATCACCCTCGCCGAGGAGGTTACGCCGACGAACCTCGTACGGGTCCAGGCCGAGAGCATCAGCGATCTTGTTGATCTGCGATTCGCAGACAAACCCTGCTTGGGGCGCACCGAATCCCCGGAACGCACCGCCGGGGACTGTCGTCGTGTAGATCGCCATCGAATCAATCCGAACGTGCGGGACCGCATAAGGTCCCGCGATTGCGACGTGGAAGTTTCCCAAGACCTTGTTTGATGTGTAGTTGTAGGCCCCGGCGTCCATATACACGTCGGCATCGACTGCCACGATCTTGCCGTCGAACGTGGCCCCCCACTTGGTCACCACCCGGGCACGATGTCGTTTGTGGTGACCGAGAATGCTCTCCTCACGATTCCACACCGACCGGACTGGGCGATCTATACCCAAGGCGTGGACCTTACGAGCGGCAAGCGCCATCACTATTTGGAGGGTCATGTCCTCGCGTCCACCAAATGCACCACCGATCGCCGGATAGATCACCCGGACCTCATCGTCCGGAATGTCAAGCGCGTGGGCAATTTGCTCCCGGTCTTCGTGGATCCACTGGCCGGCAATTTTGACCGTTACCCGACCCTCGTCGTCGATGTACGACACCGCAGCCTCCGGCTGGAGATATGCGTGCTCTTGGTGCGGCATCTCATAGGTTGCCTCGACAACGACGTCCGCGGCTGCCCAGCCCTCGGCCATGTTGCCGCGACGAATCTTGTAGTCGTAGAACACGTTCGTCGGTTTGCCGTTGTAGCCGTGGACCAACGTGTCTCCGGTGAGGGCCGCGTCGATGTCGGGAACAATCGGCAGGTCTTCCCACGCGACGACCAACGCCTCGGCTCCCGCAACGGCAGCCTCGATGGACTCGGCGATCACAACCGCGATCTGGTCCGCCTCCCATCGCGAAATATCCGACGGTACCGCGCTTCGACCCGTACCGTCGACACCAACTAGCACCGGCTGATCAAACATGGTCAGCCCGTATTCGTTCATCGGCACATCCGCCGCGGTAACGATCGTGACCACGCCAGGCACTGCGCTCGCGCTCGACGTATCCATCGACACCATTCGCGCGTGTGGTCTATTCGAAAACACGACCTTGGCATGAAGCGGGTTATCGAGCGGGATATCACCCGGATAGAGCGCGGTACCGTCGACCTTTGATGGTCCGTCGAACCGCTTCGTCCGCGCACCAATGCTCATGAGTCGCCCCCGGCTTCGATAACGGCATCGATAATCTTGTAATAGCCCGTGCAGCGACAGAGGTTGCCAGCGAGACCCGCCACGGCAGTGGCGCGGTCAATCGCGCCGTGCTCGGCTCGCAGCGCCTCAACCGACATAACGAACCCGGGGATGCAGTACCCACATTGCACCGCACCATTGTTGAGAAAGGCCTCCTGCACTACGTCGTGAGACCCGTCCCCCGCAACCCCTTCGATCGTCGTAATCGAACGACCGTCGGCTTGGGCAGCGGACACGAGGCACGACACCACAGCGTTGCCATCCATGAGCACCGTGCATGCACCGCATTCCCCCTCCGCACATCCCTCCTTGGTCCCGGTGAGGGAGGTATCGGCGGCCTCGGATGCGACGTCGCGCAACCAATGCAAAAGTGTCATGCCAGCAGCATGTGCAGCCTCCACCGATTGCCCATTGACCGTGACCCGGATCGAAGTTTCGTCCGTGGTTCTCTCTGGTGAGTCAGTCCTCGCCCAGCGGTGGTCGCCGCTACCGGCCCACAGTGTTACCGGTGCACCATCGTGTTGATCACGGTCTCCGCCCTCAGTTAGCGAGGCCAACATGCGACGCAACATATGCTCGGCTTGTTCGCTTCGATATGTTGCATCAGCACGCACATCATCAATCGGTGCAATCGATTCATGGACACGATTCACCGCATCGCTGATCGCTTCGGCGGTAAGCACCGCACCAACAAGCTCGGTTTCAACCCCATCGGCACGCACGATCACCGGAGTCGCACTCCCGATAGCGATCTTCGCGCCAAGGACGACGTCACCGTCGAAATCGAGAATTGCGGTGGCGTGGAGCACCGAGATGGCCTGTGCCTTACGAAGACCAAGTTTGGCGAAAACACCCCGTTCGGTTGGTCGCATCTTTGGAACTCGGATCGCGGTAACCACATCCCCGTCCACGAGGGCCGTGGATCGGAACCCGGTGTGGAACGCAGCGAACGGGATGCTGCGTGAACCGTCAACACCCGTCACCTCCACCGTCGCGTCGAGGGCCCGAAGCGGCGTGATGGTGTCATTCGCCGGGGACGCGGTGACAATGTTGCCGACAATCGTGGCACGGTTGCGCAGTTGCGGTGCCCCAATTTCACCGCAGGCCTGTACCAGCGGGCGTGCGAACATCGAGACCAGCGAGCTGGCAACAACCTGGCCATGGGTGACAAGGCATCCGATAACGAGTTCGTCACCGATATCGCGAATTTGGTCGAGGTCGGGGATCTCCGAGAGGTCAACCAGAGTGTCGATACCACGACGCGCTCCTCGGTCGAGCTCAAGCAACAGGTCGGTTCCTCCGGCGATGATCCGGGCACGGCTCCCCCGGTCTGCCAGAACTCGCACCGCTTCGTCGATTGACCGTGGGCGGAGGAACTCGGCGATGTGATGGGCGCCCTGCAGCTGTGCAGGGTGAAGCTGGTGAGCGGTCATGCAGACGAACCCCGACTGTTGTAGATGATCGACCCCGACGCGGCGTAGCGGCGGAGCACCGCAACGGCATCGTCTCGCAGAACGTCCATGGTGACCGTGATGCCACGAGCGTTGAGACCATCGATCCAGTTCTCTGGTTTTGCGCCCTCGTCGAACCCAATCTCGCGGATGTCGGCATCGCGGGCACCGCAGACAACACTCGTCACCCCACTCCACGGAACCGTCCCAAGGCACATTGCACAGGGCTCAGCGCTCGTCACCAGTTGCATTGCGGGAAGATGATCGGCGCCGAGGTCGAAACTCTTGACAGCACGTCCCGCCATAAGAAAGGCGAGCATCTCCGCGTGGGCGAACGCAGCGTTCTCTTCGACAACCCTGTTGACGCCAACCGAGACCAGGCGGCCCGATTCAACCTCCACGATGACCGCACCAAACGGGCCACCAGTTCGCTCCTCAACGTTGCGCCGCGCGACTTCTACGGCGACGGCCATACGATCCTCGACGGTCGCATATGCCCCTTGGTAGTTGGTTGCGTCGTCGATCAACCAGGTCGGCAAAGTGACCGTGGCCTCGGTCACCAACGGCGCCGATCCTGGGGCCGTTTCGCTGCTGGACGAACTGGTCGAACTACTACTCACTCGCTATCTCTCCTCGCGAAAAGCCTAACACTTTGTAAAGTTCCCACCCTCGTTGCGTGTGACTATTCCCGTTCCTCGCGGTGATAGGGAATCCCCAGACCGGCAGGAGCACCGATCGTCTGACGCAGTTTGTCGGTTCTTGTGATGAGTATCAGTACGAGAACCGTGAGGATGTAGGGCGACATGTTCAGGATGCTGGCTGGAAGATTCGTGCCCTCCGCCTGAAGCCGGAACTGAATGGCGTTGACCCCACCGAATAGCAGTGCCCCGACCACCGCACGCGCCGGGTTCCATGTTGCGAATATCACCAACGCAATCACGATCCACCCACGACCGCCAGTCAGATTCTCGGTCCAGCCGGGCGTGTAGGACAACGAGAGGTGGGACCCGGCGACACCGGCCATCACACCACCAAGAACGGTGTATCCGTAGCGCCGCCCAAAAACACTCACACCCACAGCGTCAGACGTTGAGGCACTCTCACCAACAGCTCGTAGATAAAGACCTGGTCGGGTCTTGTAGAGGAAATACCACGAGACGGGGACCACCACGAAGAGCGAATACACGATGGGGTCCTGGTTGAAGAACCCCTCCCCGACGAGAGGCAGACTGGACAGCCCAGGGATCGGCCACTTCGTAAACTTGGGGCCAGTGAGACCGACCAACGGTCCCCCATCCGGGCCAATGACCTGGCCCAGGAAACTCGCCAGGCCAGTACCGAGAAGTGTGATCGCGAGACCGGAAACGATCTGGTCGGCGCGCAAGGTGATCGTGGCGAACGCATGCACGAGGGCCATCAACCCACCAACGATTCCGGCGACGACGACCCCCAGCCACACATTGTTCGTCCGGTACGCAGTAGCGAACCCGGTCACTGCACCCATAATCATCATGCCCTCAACGCCGAGGTTGAGAATACCGACGCGCTCGGTAAAGATCTCACCGATGGTGGCGAGAACCAACGAGGCACCCGCGAAGGTAGCGATCGCAAGAATCGATGTCACAAGATCGAGATCCATCTACGCCTCCTCCCCAACGACACCAGCACCGACAACAACTCGAGTTATCTTCAGTCGGTACCGGGTAAAGACATCCCCCGAAAGCACACTGAGCAGGATTGCACCCTGAAGAACCGACGAGATACTCGAGGGAAGACCCAGCGAGATCTGGAGCTGATCGCCGCCGACAAACAAGGCGGCCATGAGTATCGCGACGATCACGACCGACAGCGGTCGAAGTTTTGCGATCCACGCGACGATGATGCCGGTGAACCCGTTGCCAACATCAAGACCGGCCTGGAGGCGGTGACCCAAACCTGCGACTTCGGATAGACCGGCGATCCCGGCGACACCACCGGAGAGAATCATCACGAACAGCACATTCTTGATAACCGAGATACCGGCATACTGGGCGGCGTTGGTGTTCTCCCCGAGCAGACGAACCTCGTAGCCGCGCCTCGTTTTGTCCATGACGACCCACAGCACACCCGCAATGACGACTGCGATGATGAACCCGAAGTGGATCCGTCCACTCAACACGTTGAGTACCGGAATCTCCGAGAACTTCGGGAACCAGCTGAACTCGGGAAACTGTGCGGAGCCAGGGAATCCGAAACCCTCGGGGTCCTTCCACGGACCGGTGTAAAGCTGTTGATACAAGAGGATCGCGATGTAGTTAAACATCAGGGTCGAGATGATCTCGTTGACACCGAGTTTCACCTTCATGATCGCCGGGATGAACGCCCAGAAGGCACCGGCAATCGTTGCCGCGATGATGCCCACCGGGATGTACACCCACCGCGTCTGTGGGAGCCAGGGCAACAGGTCGGGAAGGTAGATGGCGACCCAGGTACCCGCTATTGCCCCCATTACGAGCTGGCCCTCAGTCCCGATATTCCAAAAGAGCATTCGGAACGCCATTGCCACGGCAAGCCCGGTAAAGATAAGCGGAGTTGCCCTCACAAGGGTTTCGGTGACGGCAAAGAAATTGCCGTCGGCCCATTCGCTTATTGATCCGAAGGCACCCGCAGCCATTGCGCGATATGTCTCGATCGGTGGGGCACCCGCAAGCGACAGAATGATCCCGCCGAAAAAAAAGGCCGCCAGCACCGACAGTGTCGGAACTCCCCACGACACCCAACGCGACACCTCCAGCCGGCGTTCAAGTTCGAACTTCCATGGGAAACTCACGACAGTCGCTCCCCTGCCATGAGAAGGCCGAGGTCATCTTTCGAAGTTGACGCCGGATCCACGACACCCATGACCTCGCCGCCATGAAGCACCGCAATGCGATCAGACAGCGTGCGCAACTCGTCGAGATCCTCGCTCACCATCACAACCGCAGCCCCGATCGCTCGCTGATTGAGCAGGGCGTCTCTCACGATTTCAATGGCCCCGACATCTAACCCTCGGGTCGGATACACCGCAACAAGGACCGCTGGTTCGTCGCCGACGGCCAGCCGATCTGTCGCGTCGATCTCACGTGCCAGGATCAACTTCTGCTGATTGCCTCCCGAAAGCCCACTCGCTTTAGCATCCGGGTCGCCGGGAAGTACGTTGAACGCCTCGATCAGCCGGATGCTCATCTCGCGGATCGCCTTCTTGTTCAGGAACGAACGGTGCGAGATCGGCTCTGATCGGAACGACTTGAGAATCACATTGTCTGTCAGTGGGAGGTTCCCCGCGAGTCCCTGGCCGAGTCTGTCGGCGGGGACGTGAGCAACACCACCCTGGATGAAATCGATCGCACTCTTGCCGGTGAGGTCGGCTCCTCGAACGGTCACCGAACCCGCCGTGGGTGTACGCAAACCGGTCATCACCTCGACGAGTTCCTTCTGGCCGTTGCCGGCAACACCGGCAATTCCAAGAATCTCACCACCGCGAACGGTCAACGAAACGTTGTTGACGGCCGTCACGGAACGGTCGCCCATGGCGGTCACCCCATGCAACACGAGAGCATCGGGACCCAGTTCGGCGTCCGGTTTGTCAGCGGAAAAGAGAACATCGCGGCCAACCATCAACCGGGCAAGATCAGCCTTCGTGACATCGGCAACATCAACTGTCGCGGCGGTCTTGCCACCACGCAGCACTGTCACCCGGTCAGCGTACGCAAGGACCTCGTCGAGCTTGTGGGATATGAAGACAATCGAAACACCACTCGCCGCCAGAGAGTGCATAGTCTCCCCAAGGGCATCTGACTCCTGCGGCGTCAACACGGCCGTCGGTTCATCGAGAATCAAGAGCGCCGCACCGCGATAGAGCTGTTTCAGGATCTCGACCCGTTGCTGTTCACCCACGCTGAGCTGCCAAACACGGGCCTCGGGGTCGACCGGCAGTGCGAAACGTTCGGCAATCTCGGCAATGCGTGCTCCCGACTGCTTGAGGTCCAAGACCGTCGGTGTGTCCTCTGCACCCAGCAGAATGTTCTCCGTGACGGAAAACGTAGGGATCAGTTTGAAGTGCTGGTACACCATGCCAATGCCAGCTTGGATCGCATGCCTCGGGGACCGGAGCACCGTCTCACAAAGTTCCTCCTGGTGCAGGGCTAGGTGAAGGCTGCCACCGTCCGGTTGGTATAAACCACACAGCACACTCATGAGTGTGCTCTTACCGGCACCGTTCTCTCCGAGGAGGGCATGGATCTCACCACGCCGCACCTCCAGCGTTACGTCCTCGTTCGCTATGACACCCGGAAACTTCTTCGTGATGTCACGCATCTCGACAACGAGCCGGCGCGTTTCTGGTTGTGTGGTTGTCATGAGATTGAGGTGGGGCTAGCCAAACAGAGTTCGGCTAGCCCCACCCTTGAATCACTCCTGCGTTACTGAGAGACGCCCTTGACAAACCACTCCATGCCGAGCATCGAGCCATCGTCCATGCAGGTCCCGGCCGCAACCTGTTCGGTGCCCTCGTTGTCAACGATCGGGCCGCAGAACACATCGGTCGCTCCGGACTCGAACTCCGCCATCTTGGCGTTGATCGCATCCTGAGTTTCCTGGGATACCCGGTCCGAGAATGGAGCCAGGCTGATTACGCCGTCGGAAAGCCCGCCCCAATACGACTCGCTGCCGTCATAAGTGCCAGCCATCATCTCTTCGATAATCGAGATGTACTTCACTCCCCAGTCCCAAACAGGACCGGTCAAGACGGAGTCTCCAACGATCTCGGAAATGTCGGAGTTGTACGAAATCGAAACAGCTCCGGCTGCTTGAGCGGCCTTCTGAGGCTCAGTCGTGTCCTGGTGCTGAGCAATGACGTCCGCACCGGCGGCGAGCAACGCCTCGGCGGCTTCCTTCTCTGTCGGAGGATCAAACCACGTGTTCGTCCAAACAACCCGAACCTCGATATCAGGATTGACCGACTGTGCGCCAAGTGTGAACGCATCGATGCCGCGAATGACCTCGGGGATCGGGAACGCAGCGACGTATCCAAGAATGTTGGACTCCGTTGCGGCCCCTGCCGCCATCCCGGAGAGATACCTCGGCTGATACATGCGACCAAATAACGTCGCGACGTTGTCCGCGTTCTTAAACCCTGAAATGTGGACAAACTGCGTATCGGGGAATTCTGCCGCGACCGTGATAGTCGGGTCCATGTATCCGAACGACGTCGCGATGATGAGATCGAATCCCTTGTTGGCGAAGTCCCGGATCACCCGCTCGGAATCTGGTCCCTCGGCCACATTCTCGATGAACGTCGTCTCGACCTTGTCACCGAACCTTGCTTCCACGGCCTGACGCCCCAGGTCGTGCTGGTACGTCCAACCGAGGTCTCCAATCGGTGCGACGTATACGAACGCAACCTTCATCGGCTCTTCCGCAGCGCCGCCTCCGCCAGTGTCAGCAGCAGTGGTGGTGGTCGTGTCAGCGCTTCCTCCACCGCAAGCCGCCGCAACGATTGCGAGCACTGCAACCAGTGCGAACAACTTCCTCTTCATCCCAAAACCCTCTATGTCCATGCCAGATTGAGCTGGCGCCTGTTTCGTCTAGATCGGAACGGTAGACCCGCCCGACCCGCAGTGTATCCACACCAGGCCATCGATTGCCCACCACTGATCGAGACCTTACACAATTATTGTGACGCGGGTTTGACATTTTGTTAATCTCGTAGGGAAGGGGATCACCAAGGAGAGGAACCACCAGTGCGACACATCACCGTCGGTGCCGCCCAACTCGGGGCGATCGCAAAAGATGAGTCACGTGCAGACGTTGTCAAACGACTCCTGACACTCATGCAGGAGGCAGCCGGCAGAGGATGCGACCTCGTTGTCTTTCCAGAGCTCGCACTCACGACGTTTTTCCCACGATGGGCAATTGACGATATCGCCGACGCCGACCATTGGTACGAGACTGAGATGCCGGGCCCTGACACTCAGCCATTGTTCGATGAAGCCGTTCGCCTTGGGATCGGGTTCTGCCTCGGTTACGCCGAGCTCTCGACCGACGATGCCGGGATATCCCATCGGTACAACATCTATCTCCTTGTCGGCAAGGATGGCGCGAAGATCGCAAAGTTCAAGAAAGTACACATCCCGGGACACGAACAGTCCGAGTCGTGGCGCCCGTTCCAACACCTTGAGCGCTACTACTTCGAAGCGGGCGACGAAGGGTTCGGTGTCTGGAAGGCGTTCGGCGGCAACATCGGTATGGCGATCTGCAACGACCGTCGCTGGCCAGAGACATACCGGGAGATGGGGCTCCAGGGTGTGGAAATGGTGCTGATCGGATACAACACACCACTGCACTACGCACCGGACCCCACCCAGAATGCGCTCGCAGGATTCCACAACCACCTTGTCATGCAATCCGGTGCGTACCAGAACGGAACGTTCGTGGTTGGTGTCGCCAAGGGCGGAATCGAAGAGGGAGTCGACTCCCTCGCCCAGACGGTGATCGTCGCCCCGTCGGGCCAGATCATCGCCCAGGCCATCACAACCGGTGACGAGCTGATCGTTGCCAAGTGCGATCTTGACTTCTGCAAGACCTACACCGGCACCCTCTTCGACTTCGAGCACTACCGGATGCCCGAGCACTACCAACGAATCTCGAACCAGCGCGGAGTGATACCGCCAGAAGGGGAAAACGCGTGAGCGACACGACACGATTGACAGTCAATGGCCAAGAGGTCGAGGTCGCTTCGGACCACCCGCACCTGCTGGCTGCCCTACGCGAAGAGCTCGGGCTCACCGCCGCAAAGGATGGCTGTGCACCGTCGGGGCAGTGTGGAGCATGCACGGTTCTTGTCAACGGGAAGGCCAGGGTGTCGTGCCAAACAACGCTTGAGAAAGCAGCCGGATCTGAGGTTGTGACCCTCGAGGGGTTTGCGGCAACCGAACGCGAACGACTCGCCAACGCATTCTCAAGCACGGGAGCCCTCCAATGCGGATTCTGTACCCCCGGCATTCTCGTGCGAACGAAGGCACTGCTCGATCAGAAGGGATCGGCGTTGGAACGCCAATCTGCCGCTGCGCGCATGGGTGCACACCTCTGTCGCTGCACCGGTTACAACAGCATTCTCGATGCGGTCGAAATGCTGGCCACCGGCGAGGTGCCCACACCCAAACTATCCGGCTCCATCGGGGGTGATGGCGCAAAGTACGAGGCAACAGAGCTCGCACTCGGTGACCGCGGGTACGTTGATGACATGGCCGTGCCCGGCATGCTCCACGGCGCACTGCGACTCACGGACCACTCACGAGCGGACGTTCTTTCAATCGATACGGCCCCGGCACTCGCTGTCCCCGGAGTCGAAGCCGTCTACACCGGAGCGGATGTCCCAGGCGAGACGTTTGTCGGCATCATCTATACCGACTGGCCAATATTCATCCCCGTGGGTGGAAGAACGTCGTACTACGGCGACGTGCTCGCAATCGTCGTCGCCGACAGCCCGACCACGGCGCGCAACGCGGCGAACCTGATTGAAATCGAGTACGCCACCCTGGATCCGATCGTGGACCCCGCAGCCGCAGTCGCCAATGACGACGACCTCGCCGTGTGGAAGTCGACGTCCAATACCCTTTCCGTGAGTGCATACGTCCGGGGGGATTTCGAAACGGCATTTGCGGCATCGCCATACCGTGTCTCGGAACGGTTCATCACCCAGCGGGTGGAACATGCATTCCTGGAACCCGAATCGACGCTTGCGATACCGACCGATGCCGGCGGTTTGATGGTGTACTCGGGTGGGCAAGGGATCTGGGATGACCGCAACCAGATCGCTTCGATTCTCAAAGTTGACCCCGCAACCATCACGGTTGAACTCGTCTCGAACGGTGGAGCCTTCGGGGGCAAGGAGGACATGTCGAACCAGGGGCAGACAGCGCTCGCCGCCCATCTGTTGGGCCGCCCCGTGAAGTGCACACTGACACGAGAGCAGTCGCTACGGATGCACGCCAAGCGCCACCCCATCACAATCGACCTCGATGTGGCCTGTGACGAAGATGGCAAACTAACGGCGCTGCGAGCCCGAATGATCGGCGATTCAGGACCGTACGCATCGGTCGGGATGAAAGTCCTCGAACGTGCTGCCGGACATGCGTCGGGACCCTACGTCGTCGACAACATCGACGTCCGAGCTGTCGCTGCACGTACGAACAACCCAGTGTGTGGCGCCTTCCGAGGGTTCGGTGCCAACCAGGCACAGTTCGCCATGGAAGGTGCCCTCGACCAACTCGCCGAACTGGCAGACATCGACCGACTTGAGATGCGGCGCCGCAACGCCATCTCACCCGGCGTCATTTGGGGTCCGGGCCAGCGAATGGATGACGGGGCCGACGGAGTGCTCGCCTGTATCGATGCGGTACAGCCGGCATACGACGCCGCGATGGCCGCCGGTAAGGCCGTGGGGATCGGGGTAGCGCTCAAGAACTCTGGCCTCGGCAACGGATTCCTGGAAATCGGACGGGCGGTTATCCACTACAACGCGGACGACACCATCGAGGTTCGTCACTGCTGGACCGAGATGGGCCAAGGTGTCCACACGGTCGCACTCCAGATCGCAAGCGAAGAGCTAGGAGTAGATCCCGAACGCATACGAGTCATCGTCGACACAACACGTGAGCTCGGCGCCGGACAAACCACAGGGTCGCGCGGCACGCTGATGGCAGCCGGGTCCGTGAAGGCCGCCTGCGAAGCGGCGATCGCCGGCGGGACACAGATTGGCATCGACTACGAGGGTGAGTACCGCGTGGATTGGACGAACTCGTTGGAGGAGAACGCCCCCGATCCGATACTCCACTCGGCGTTCGGCTACGCAGCACAGGTCGTCATCGCCGACCGCAAAACAGGCGAGATCGAAAAAGTAGTCGCCGCACACGATGTTGGCCGTGCCATGAACCCGACATTGTGCAGGGGCCAAGTCGAAGGGGCAGTACACATGGGACTCGGATACGCACTCACCGAGGAGTTCCCCACCGACGAGTTGGGACGGCCAACCAACATGACACTACGCAGCCTCGGCATTTTACGAGCGAAGGACATGCCGGATGTCGAGACAATCCTCATCGAAGTCCCCCAGCCGCGGTCACCGTACGGCGTGAAGGGTGTCGGCGAAATAGGGCTGGTGCCGACCGCCGGAGCCGTTGCAGGAGCGATGAAAATGGTAGATGGCACATGGCGGACCCGGCTCCCCATTCGGGTACATCAGCCCCTGGGATTCTCATCATGAGCAGCAACACGACCCCCGGACTCGTCTGTGGCCACCACCATCTCTACTCCGCACTCGCACGAGGGATGCCCGCTCCACCACAAACACCCACCACTTTCCTAGAGATCCTCGAACAGGTGTGGTGGCGCCTCGACGTCGCTCTTGACATGGAAATGATCCGATGGTCGGCAATGCTCGGAGCGTTGGAGGCACTCGAAGCAGGTACGACATGCATCGTGGACCACCACGCGTCACCAAACGCAATCGAGGGGTCGCTTGACGTCATCGCCGAGGCCTGCGCCGAAGTCGGTGTGCGCGTCGCGTGCGCATACGAAGTCACCGACCGACACGGACTCGACGGTGCCCGTCGCGGGCTAGAAGAAAACGAGCGCTTCATACGCAACGGAGGCCGCGGTTACGTCGGTGCCCACGCATGTTTCACACTGTCAGACGCCTCACTCGAATCCGTTGCAGGTCTCGCCACAGATCTCGGTGTCGGCGTCCACATCCACGTCGCCGAAGGCCCCGAAGACAACGACGGGCCGCGGCGTGTTGAGCCGCTTGCCACCGACGACTGGCTCATTGCCCACGCCGTACATCTTGATCGCCCACTCAGCGGCACCATCCTGCACAACGCCGAGTCGAATATGAACAACGCAGTCGGCTACGCAAACCCAGCAGCGCTCAACAACCGGATCGTCCTTGGCACGGATGGCATCGGTGGCAACATGATCCAGTCATTCAGGGCAGCCTTCATTCGCCACCGGGCTGCCGACGTGACGGCCAGCCCCGAAACTGCTTGGGGATGGTTAGAAAATGGGTGGGACCTGTTTCCCGAGGCCAAGAACGATGTCGTCACGTGGTCATACTCCACGATGGATCCATGGCACCTCGCCTACACCCCGGGTGGTGTGCGCCCGGTCTCGATCGTGATCGACGGTGAGGTAGTGCTCGACGGCGGAGAAGCAACGCGAGTCGATGCCAACGAGGTCCGCGCAAAGGCCGCCGAGCAGGCCGTCCGACTCCACGCCCGACTTTAAGAAAGGTCCCGGAATGACAGACATGCTCCCCCCGCTCACCCCCATGCCACTCGATATCCTGCTCGGCCGCGTCGCCAACGAATGGGAGTCCCGGCAGCGGATCTTCGACCTCATGAAGGCGCGTGTCTTCAGAAACGGTGACGGGCCCGACCTGTCAACAGAGTTCCTTGGCCGCCCGATCGCGACTCCGCTCGGTCCTGCGGCCGGGCCCCACAGCCAACTCGCTGAGAACATCGTGCTCGGCTACATGGCAGGGGCCAGGATCTTCGAGTTAAAGACTGTACAAATCCTCGATGAACTCGAGATCGCAAGGCCGTGCATCGACGCACAAACCATTGGCTACAACATCGAGTGGAGCCAGGAACTGCTCGTCCCCCAAAGCCTCGAAGAGTACGTCAAGGCGTGGATGATGATCGACATCCTGAAGAAATGGGAACCGACAGCCGAGCTTCTCGGCCCCGTCCCCGGTCCACACGTGTTCGACATGTCGGTCGGTTACGACCTTGACGGAATACGTTCCAAAAAAGTGACCGGTTTCATCAACGGACTCAAAGATGCCAGCCGGCATATCGACGCCCTCCGACCGTCGATCCCAGAACCGTTCGCAAAGTACCGCGACATGGCATTCAGCAACACGATCTCCGACACGGTCACACTCTCCACTTTTCACGGATGCCCACCCGACGAAATCGAACGCATAACGAAATACCTACTCAACGAATGCGAACTGGACGTCATAGTCAAACTCAACCCAACGTTGCTCGGCGAAAACAAGGTCCGTGAGATCCTCCACGACCAACTTGGCTACACCGACCTCCGCCTCATCCCACAATCATTCGTCGACGACCTCCAGTTCGACCGGGCAGTCGAGCTGATCAGCGAACTGCGGGGATTCGCCGAAGGACTCGGGAGAAAATTCGGCATCAAACTCACCAACACAATGATCGTCGAGAACCACAAACAGTGGATGCCCGAGGAGCAGATGTATATGTCTGGTCCGCCACTCCACGCCCTCGCAATCTCGTTGCTCGGAGAACTCACAAAAGCCATGCCAAAAGTGCTTGCCGTTGGCAACGAGGGCGGCGACACACAGGTCTCCTTCTCGGCAGGGATCACCAAGATGAACATCGCGGACTCCGTCGGCCTGGGCCTCTCACCCACCACGCTGTGCACCGATCTGCTCAAACCGGGAGGTTACGGGCGCATCGCCCCGATGCTCAAACAACTCGTGAAGGATATGGACACAGTCGGTGCAGCTTCGCTCCCCGACCTCATCGCCCAACGATCCGCCGCCGCCACCGAAGCCGGCCACGAGAGTTCCATCACCGCCCATATCGCCGACATCTTCGACCCGACCGTCGGTGAGTACTACCAAGCCGAGTTCCAAGCGAAGCTACCCAAGGCCATCGACAACGAACTCCAGATGTGGGGGTGTGTCGCCTGCAACTTCTGTGTGACCGTCTGCCCCAACGATGCCGTGACACGCATCGCCACCATCGACTCTCTCAAGGACGAAATCGACGGTCGCCAGCAGTACTTCATTCTGAGTGAACTCTGCAACGAGTGCGGCAACTGTATGACGTTCTGCCCGGAACTCGGTGACCCGGCCATTGTCAAGCCGCGACTCGTGACAACCCAGGAGAAGTTCGACAACACCGACGGTCAAGTATTCCTGCTCGAACGGTCCGACGGTGATCTCTCCGTGACCGCCAAACCAGGTTTCGAGGAACACGTCGGTCGGCTCAGCGCGCTACTCAAATCCGACCAGGGGCTCCCCATCCGCCTCGACACCATCCCCTCCGACGCCCCATAACAAAACAAGACTGACAGCCCGCTGGCCCCGATCAGCGTCCTGGTACACTACCGATCCGCCCGCCCCCGTAGCTCAGGGGATAGAGCATCGGCCTCCGGAGCCGGGAGCGCAGGTTCGAATCCTGCCGGGGGCGCGAACCTCGCTTCGCTCGGTTCGTTTCGAGAAGCCTTCGGCTTCTCGTGCGAACCTCAGGAGCTACACGACAAATCGGTTGGTTGCGAGAACGGGAACGCCTCCGGCGTTCCTTGGGAGTTCACTCCGTGACCTCCAGGGAACACTGCGCGACGCGTTCCTTGCGGCTTCTCGTGCGAACCTCAGGAACTACACCACAAATCGGTTGATCTCAAGAAGCCTTCGGCTTCTCGGGCGAACCACAGGAACTACACCACCGCTCGGTTGGTTTCTAGAACGGGAACGTCGCAGACTCCGTGACCTCCAGGGAACACTGCGAGACGCGTTCCTTGGGAGGATCAGTTGATGGTGCGGCCCATGGTGTAGAACTCATCGTTGGGGCGTATGGATGCAAAGTTCGCAAGGCGGTTGCTGAAGCCGAACAGGCCTGTGATCGAAGCGATATCCCAAATATCATCATCATCGAACCCGTGACCACGAAGTAGGTCAAAGTCGGCGTCGTCGACCTCATTCGACCGATTCGACACCTTGAGAGCAAAATCGAGCATCGCCTTCTGACGGTCCGTGATGTCGGCCTTGCGATGGTTGATCGCGACCTGATCGGCGATGAGGGCGTTCTTCGCGCGGATGCGCAGGATCGCACCGTGGGCCACGACACAGTACTGACAGCCATTGTCGCCAGATGTCGCAACGACAATCATCTCGCGCTCTGCCTTGGTAAGGCCGCTGTCTCGCTCCATGAGAGCGTCGTGGTAGGCAAAGAACGCACGGAACTCCGCCGGACGATGAGCAAGGGCAAGGAATACATTCGGAATGAAACCCGCCTTCTCCTGGACCGCCATGATCGACGCCAAGATATCGTCGGGAAGGCCTCCGAGGTCGGGAATGGGGAATCGACTGGCGGCGTGTGTGCTCATCTGAAACCAAGCCTCTCTGCGTATGCGCACGCACATCAAACGATAGTGCCGTCGAAGACGCCTACATCGCGAGAAAGTCCATGGTGAACGCTACTGCTAGGTGAAGGAGCAGGCCGGGGACGAAGGTCTTGGATCGGATCGCCATGGTCCCAAGGATCAGACCGGCAAGAATCGCCGCTGCCGCCTCCGGCATCGGCTTCGAGAAGTGGATCATCGTGTACGGCACCGTCATCATTGGTACTGCAAGCCAACCGAAACGGCGATACAGACCGAAGGTCATGAACCCGCGGAAGAATGCCTCGACACCGAGGAACTGGAAGCCATACCCAATCTCGTACAGCACGAGACCCCAGCCACCTTCGGCGGCTCGCTGATAAAACGGGTAGTACGTTTGGAAGGACTCCCACGTAGATGCCCAGATGAGCAGTGGAAGCATGAAAAGGTACGCCCCAACATAGAGCGGCAGATGCCGCAGTGTCCCCTTGAACCGGAAGCCGAAATCTCTCGGGCGACTCTTGAGCACCCAAACGATGACACCCAGAGGAACACCGACTCTGAGGACTAACGACGACAGGCCCCACCAAAGATACGGTACGGTCCCGCTGCGATCTGCAAAGACGCCACCCCAGGACTCGAGACGTTGCGGGAGTCCTATCTCCCATGCAAAACCCGGGCGACCCCAGTAGAAGAACACCAGCAGCAGCACCGTGCTGACCAATAGAACAATGAGAACCTCACGCTCGCGCTCATCATCGAGAGTCGTCAGTAGGTCTTCTGGGAGCCGGTCTCGAAGTGTCACGATGGAGAAGTGTATCGGACAACCCCACGACACATCCAGAAACCCCCCTCAACACAAGATTGCACGCATCGGGTAGTTACGCCGCTTCGACCAGCTCATCAACGAGTTGTCGATCGAGGGCGTCGAGTTCATACACGAGCAGAGACGCCCGCCCAAGCAGGGCGGCTGTCAGAATCGAGAGTGCAAAACCGATGGCCATATCTATATGACGGCAGATGGCGACCGTTTCTTCCCACAAACTTTTCGCGTTCTCCCCAACAGTGCCGCGACAATCGGCTTCTTGCGTAGGTGTGGGCCATATATGGCCCACACCTACGCAAGAAGCCAAGGCTCAGGACGTGAGGCGCTCCCTCACGAGTGTGCTTACGAGAGCGCCGTCGAAGCCTTCGCCACACTGCATGACATGCCCAATGATACGCCCCATCATCTTCGGGTCCTTCCCGAACTCAGCGATCGCCGCATCCACATGACCACGGATCTCGGCCTCGGCGTCGGCGGTGTCCGGCAGCCAACGCGACAGGTATTCAACCTCATAACCGAGGGCAGCGGCATGAGCAGCCCCCCGGTCGCCCGCGGCCTCAAACTCCTTCTTCGACTTTGCGGCACGTTTCACAAACGCCGAAATAATACCCAGGTAGAACTCGTCACCATCGTCGCCATCGAACCCAGCCTCCGTCTTGGCGGTCGCCGCTTCGGTCTGAATCGCTCGCAACGCGGCAAGACGCGGCTTGTCCTTCGCCTTCATTGCGTCCGTGAGCTCTGCTCTGATCTCTTCGTTAATCGACATTTTGTACCTCCATAAACGACTGGAACAGTACACCTTTCAGTCGCGACGAGAGCCTGAACGACACACGCCAAATCCGACAGTTTGAAGAAACCCGAAAAACTGCTTGCGCGCGACCGACTGTATTGCGTACAATTCCGATACACCGAATCCAATCTTCTAGCAAAACCGCCCAACCTTGTGAAAGAATTCACATTCACAAGGTCCCCTACAAGGAGCCCTTCCCCACCATGTTGACACTCACTGACTGGCGCGAACTCGCAGCCTGCCGTGATTCCGATCCCGACACCTTCTTTCCCGTTGGCACGACTGGACCTGCCGTCGAGCAGATCGAGCGCGCCAAGGCAATCTGCGGAACCTGTTCCGTTGAGGCTGCCTGTCTCCAGTACGCCCTCGAAGCGAACCAGGAAGCAGGTGTCTGGGGTTCGTATGCCGAAGACGAACGTCGCCGGCTCCGCAAGCGCTGGTTGGCGGAACGTCGTCGTGCCCGCCAGGCGAGCTGACGCAGCAAATCACTTCATAGGAGAAGGCCCCGTCACCGACGGGGCCTTCTCTATTGCATCTTGTAAGCGTGAATGTGGTTACGAACCGAAACCGATCCCGCTACTGGATGACCCCGAGCGTACTTCAAAGAACGCAATGGAGGCCGCCGCGAGTGCATGCCTATTGCCGGAACTGTCTTCGATCCACACGACACCCTCACCCGAAACCATCGCCTGTTCGAGTTGCCCACTGACTGCTTTCGCATCAGCAACGTCGACTTCGATTTCACGAGCAGCGGTCAGTCCGATACGAATTTTGGTTGTGTCAGCCATTTGATGAGCCTCCGAGGTAGTTCACGATGCGAGCCTAGCTGAGCGATCCTAGCTAGCTGCGCACTACAGGATCACCAGTTCCGGATGCGAACGAACCCGAGGCCGTCGGGCTTCCACAGCCTCGGCAAGAGCCGCGAACGCGGCGGCCGCTTCGCCATCAGGATCAGCGATGATCACTGGCTTCCCTTCATCTGCACCGACACGCATCGCCGGAACGAGCGGGATCTGCGCAAGCAGAGGGATGTCCATTTCCTCGGCAAGGGCTGCGCCGCCGCCGGAGCCAAAGATCTCATACCGCTCCCCGTCGTTGCCGGTGAACCAGGACATGTTCTCAACAACACCGACGATCTCTTGGTCAACCTTGTTCGCCATGAGACCGGCACGCTTTGCCACACGCTGAGCGGTTACCTGGGGGGTCGTCACAAGAATCGACTGTGCCCGCGGCAGGAATTGAGACAGCGAGATCGATATATCGCCGGTGCCCGGTGGCAGATCGATGAGTAGATAGTCCAGGTCGCCCCAGACGACATCAACGAGGAACTGTTCCATCGCCTTGTGCAGCATCGGACCCCGCCAGATGACGGCTTGGTCGTCGGGGACGAAATAGTCCATGGACATCACGGCAACGCCGTGCGCCTGAGGCGGGAGCAACAAGTCATCAACCACATTCGGCGTTCGGTCAACGCCGAGCATTTTCGGAATCGAGAAACCCCACACGTCGGCATCGATGATGCCGACTCGTCTGCCGAGTTTGGTGAGCGCAACAGCAAGGTTGACGGTCACCGAACTCTTACCAACTCCACCCTTACCGGACGAAATTGTGATGATCCGAGTCTTGTTACCGGGTTGGCCGAATGATATTTCAGTGCTGTTCGATCCGTTGACGCCCGCGGTGCCACGAACCTTGGCCACCAATGCGCTGCGTTCGGCATCGGTCATTGCCTGATATTCGACACGGACGGCCGTCACCCCTTCAACAGTTTGTGCGGCCGTGGTGATCTCCGCGGTGAGCCGGTCCTGCGATGCGCCGTCTCCGACAGCGAGGGAGACAAGGACTCGAACCTCCCCACTTTCTGAGACCTCGAGCGCGGCAAGCATGCCCAGTGTTTCGAGCGACTGACGAATCTCTGGATCTTCGACCTCGCCAACTACGGATCGTACGGCGTCGACTTCGACCACGGTGCCCTCCAGCTCCTGTATCGGGAGTGGATAGAATAGTGAACATTGCTACCCTCGGAATCCGATGGAGGAGTATTTTGCTAAATTCGGAACTCTTCGACCAACAGATCGGTGATCTCACCGCAACACTCGGCGATGCGACCCGGCGCGGCATCTACGTCTCGATTCGCGAGTCGACGGAACCGGTGACGGTGAGCCAGATCGCATCTTTGTTCGAGATCCATCCGAATGTTGCCCGGCATCACCTGGATCGTCTTGTCACTGACGGGTATTTGCAACCAACACGCCAACGACCCGAAGGCCAGAAGGCACCGGGGGCCGGACGTCCCGCCAAGTACTACGTCGCCACCCAAAAAGAAGTCGCGGTGGAGTTCCCGGGACGCCGCTACGAATTGTTGTCCGAGCTACTTGCAAGAGTCCTCGAACGCGTCGCACCCGATGAGGCCGCCCAGGCTGCAGAAGAAGTGGGGCGCGAGTACGGCGCTCACCTCGCCGCCGAAGTTGGGCTACCGGAGGACCTCGGGTATCAGACCGCCGTACAGGCCGTTGCAAAGGCCATGATCGGCGTCGGTTTCCAAACTGATGTGTCTGATGATGACAAGCTCGTGACACGCTTCTGTCCGTTTGGTAGCACAGCTATCAGCCATCCGAAGGTCGTGTGCAAACTCGACGAAGGCATCGTCAGCGGTCTCATGGGGGCCATAACCGGGACCCCCGAGTGGGCTTCGACACCACACGAGAAGATCGGCGACGACTGCATCATCGAGGTTTGAGTCTCTGTTGCCGAGCTTCGTGATTCGTGAACTGACGGCCGAGGACTCGCTAACCGAACTCACTGACCTGCTGCATCGCTCCTACGCGGCACTCGCGACCGACGGCATGCGCTACCTCGCGTCACGCCAATCGACCGACATGACGATCGAACGCCTCGTGGATGCGGCGACGCTCGTCAGTACAGACGAGACGGGCGCACTTGTCGGTACGATCAGCGTCGCCCACCCCGGTGCGCCGAACCCGTACCTTGACTTCTATAACCGCGTTGGCAACTCGCATTTTTTCATGTTTGGCATCGACCCGGCACACCAGGGTTTGGGTCTCGGCACGATGCTCGTCGAGCGTATCGAGCAGCTCGCCATCGACCTCGGCGCGGACGAGCTCGCCTGCGACACGGCCGAACACGCCCACCTCCTCATAGCCTGGTACACCCGACTCGGGTTCGTCCGGGTGGGCTCCACCGACTGGGACATGGTCGACTACAAGTCAGTACTCCTCGCAAAGCAGCTGTGCACCCCTTCCACGCACACAATCACACCACTTCGGACATAGCGGTGTGATTGACGAGGACTCGACTCATGGTGGCGACCGTCGCAGACCACACCCATACTCACCCTCCCCGTTCTTGTGACGCTAGGGACGGACTATCCATGCGAAACGTCACAAGAACGGGGAGGACCCGCATGTGGTCCCGCACCGTCGACCTGCCTCCATGTCTCTCATCGTGTTGTACACACCGTTGCGCCGTCAACCGATGCGGCAACCCGGATTGCTTGCCCACTCACCAGTTGCTCGTGGTCACCGGGATCGACGACAACCACCGGCACGCGAATCTCATAGATCTCGTCAGCAACGATCGCCCCGAGAGCGACGATCTCGTCCGGCACGGCCATCACGATGGCGATAGGAGCAGTTCCGTTTCTTATCGCTTCGGCGAGGACCGACGAACCAGAGCTTGACCCTCGCCCGCGTTCCATAACCAATACGGTTCCGGCAAGATTGACACCGACCTGGGGATGCCGCCTATCAATGATCTCTCCCGTTTCGGCATCCAGCCCGCCCCAAAAGCTCAACGGCTCATCGAGACGAAGCACCGTGCCCGCAGCGTTGCCCGGCGACAGTGGGCGACCGTGGATTGTCGACGGCTCACCAGTCACCGGGGACCCCACAGAGACTCGTCGCGAACGACACGGCCTTGCACTGCGGACTCGACACAGTCGCTCGTCGCCCCGAAAACCACGTCAACTCCGATGTTGCCTGGTGCGTAGTACGCCCACTTCGCCGAATCGGTCATCGCTACCCCACTGCTTTGTGCCATCACAGGAGTCACGTAGGTACAGGTGTCGGTGACGAGCTGGATGCCAGCATCCTCAAGCCGAGCGAGCCAGCCGCGCTGCTGGATGGTTGCGAGAACCTCGCGTCCCGTCGAAACGTAGAAGTCCACCGAGGGATGGATCGGGCGGTCGCCGAGGAGATCGATCAGCCGTTCAAACTCGGTCACCGAATAGTGCGGGGTTCCGAGGCTGACAATCCCCAGCTCGTCACTCGCCGATGTGCTCAGGTCATCCCGGGCGTCGCGGATCATCGCCCCGTCGATGGTGATCCGATGCTGAGGAACCCTGCCACCACCGGCCGTGGCCAGGTCCGGGGCTTCGGGGGTGCTGCCAACGCAGTGGAACATTCCCACCGATCCCGATGACGCGGCCGCTGCCCCTATCGCTTTCAGCCGGTCTTCACTGACGTCAGGAGGTAGCCCGACGATCACCGGCACCCGCGACCCGACAAGTCTTCCCATGAGATGACCGAGCACTTGGTAAAAGACTTCGATGTCGAAGAGGTGGCGCTGCAGCCCGGTCACATCAACAATGACCGCGGCGATCCTGTTCTCGTCGAGGTGGAGACCCGCCGCCGGTGCACGTCCCGTGACGGCGGCACAGATATCTATGAAGTCGCCGTACCGATGGGTTCGGGCACCAAGGACAGAGTTGACGAACACAATCGCGTTCGACTCGGCCCATGCGATGTGGGTGCCGAACTTTGGGCGTACGCTGAGTTGATAGGGGGCACAGGTCCACGTCGGCTGGCACCCCATGTCCTGGTAGTACTGCATCAACCGTCGTGCCCGAATCGCGGTCTCCGGCGGCCCCCGGTACAGCTCGGGATGCAACAGATCGAGCGATGCGACGTTGAGCGTCGTCGGTACGCGAACCAAACTTCCACCGTCGGCAAGCTTCGCCGCGAAATCGATACCAGCCTGCCCATGGTCGAGACATGAATCGATGTGGGCACCGGTGATGTCGAGCAGGCTCGTGGCATCCATTGCGGTCGCTACCCGGGTGACGACCCGCATTGCAAGTGCACGGCCCGGCCCGAACTCACCACGGAGGGCGGCTTGGTCGGAGTCTGTCAGTGTGAGAGCCACACCGCGACATTAGCGCCGACCACCCACCGTCTCGCGTCGCCGACCGACGCCAGGTACCATCGGATCGGCTGACGAGAGGACCAACATGGCGTGGATCGAGACGGTTCCCGATGATGAGTGGGACGGGAAGCTCGGCGAGTTGTACGAGAGAGTCGTCGACAAGACGTACCACCGTGTCGACGAGATCATGGCTATTCACTCCCTGGATCCGCGCGGCCTCGAGGCACACGCGGCTCTCTACGCCTCGGCGATGTCAGGCACCAAGACGCTACGCAAAGTGGAACGTGAGCTCATCGCACTTGTTGTCAGCCAGGCCAATGGCTGTCATTACTGAGTGACTCACCACCGGCGCGGTCTGCGCCGCCTCCTCAAAGACGACGATCTCCTTGCTCGCATCGATACCGACTGGCGAGCCGCTGGCCTCAGCACGCAACGCCTCGCAATGTTGACCTACGCCATCAAACTGACGTTGCATCCAGCAGACATGGTCCAAGCCGATGTCCAGACACTTCGCGACGCCGGATTCAACGACATCGACATTCTCCACATCGCAGAAGTCACCGGGTACTTCGCCTACGTCAACCGGATCGCCGACGGCCTCGGCGTCCCACTCGAAACCTGGATCCCCGACGACTGATCTGGACCAGAAACGAGCACTGCGGCTGGTCGGCGCAGCGGGAGATTCCGAGCGCATCTTCGACCCGTCGAGACGATCATGGCGCCGTGCAATTTCTGCATGCGTTGTCGCTTCCTCCTCCTCCACGAAACAAGCCGCGACGAGACCGGCGAAGACACCCAGTATTCCGATCCCGAACAGCGTCAGGATCGCCGCAAGAATTCGACCCAAGAACGACTCCGGGGATATGTCGCCATATCCCACCGTGGTCGCCGCAACAAGGGCCCACCACACGCCATCCCACGGCGTCCCGATGGCCGGTTCGATGGCCGGTTCGATGGCCGGTTCGATGGCCGAAATGAGCACCGTAAGGGAGGGCGATGATCACCGTGCCCGCAACTACCGACCCGAGTCCTCCACGATCGGACAACCGCTCCACTGCCCTGCCACCTCGGCTCAAGATGACAGCGAGGCAGAACATCTTCAGCAACCGCAGGGCCGGACCGTGTTGCCAAAGGCGAAACATCCTGGATGAGCCGACGGTCGCGAGCACGGGGAACGAACTCACGACGACGAATGCGTCCGGCACCGCCGACTTCAGGTATGCCTTGCGGTCGCCGACGAGCGTGCGCACACCGCGAGGTCAACCAGTCCACACCAGTCGCGAGATTGATCCAGGGCAGTTCGGATGCGCTGCATTCAACCACGACGACCGGAAGGACAAGCAGGGCTGCGACGATCACCGCGACCTCCAGGTGCC
>JAADIG010000057.1 GCA_013151445.1 Actinomycetota bacterium | reverse complement strand
TAGGACGATCATGAACTCACGATCCAAAACCATCACCCTCGGTATCGCCACCTTCGCCGCCGCTGCAGTCGTCGGATACTTCGGGGCGCTCGTTTTCAAGACCGAGGCAGTCCCGACAGCCACCGTCGAACCCACCTACGAAGAAGCCCTGCCGGTTGTTGTCCCGGTCGCCTTCGACGGAGATGTGGAGGCCGCCATCGAGATGCTCACCGAGCAGACCGATGCGGCACGCACCGTCGCCTCGGAACTCGAGATCACACTCGAACCGATCGAGACAAGCGGGATCGCGCTTGAACCGATAGTCGGCAGCGCCGACCGTGCCCCGGAAACAGACAGCTCCCCTGGCGCCGGTGATGGAACACCAGGTTCAACCACCGCGCCTGGAACCACAACTCCTGAATCAACCGTACCGGGCGATACCTCAGCACCGGAAGCACCGAGTGATACCGGAGCACCGGATATCGGAGTTCCGCCGGGCGACGGTTTCGCGCCACCCGAGGAGCGGGTCTCCGACACGTGCACAGACGGTGGCGGCGACTGTCCCGAGGGCATCTCGGGCACCATCCTCGCCATCAGAGACCTCCCGCCCCTCGCCGGAATCGCATCGTTCGACCCGTACCTTCCCGGTACCGCTCCGCGCGGTGGGTGGCCGGAGTGCCCGGCACGAGACCCACAGGAAGGCACCGCATATTTCGGTGTGTCAACGAACCGACCGGCGCTCATAACCCTTGAATACCGCACGATTGAGTGGCGTTCCGATCGGGGCGGGATACCGTGGACCCGATTCTCGGATTCGACCTCGGGTGCTGGAGATTCCGCGTGGGCACGATGGTTCGCCGATGACACCGCAAGCGCCTCCGATCCCGCGGCATGGATCAAGACATGCATCACCCTCACCGACCTCCCCCCACGCGACGACTACCAGGCCCGCTTCGTCTTTGCTGACAAGGATGACCCGTCGATCCAGGCTCGGCCGTTTGATCGCCTGATCCGATTCGTTGTTCCGGGTCCAGATGGGCTCGTCCCCGGTGCCCAGCGGCGCCCGACCACTGCTCTTCCACTCGGTATTGACCAGCTCTTCATCGGAGTCACCCGAACACCAGCCCAAGACGTGGCTGTCGCCGCACGCCTCGGCAGCGACGTCGCGGCATGCGAGATCGCAGGCGACGAACGTTCCATCTATACCGGGCCCGGAACCGTTCGTTCGGTGGCGACCGCCGAGTCCGAGATCGGCCGCTCCATTCTCGACGACCCGGCGTACCCGTATTTTGTGGACTACTCGGTGTCGCTCGTCGAGCGGCTCGATCTGGAAGAAGGTACTGACTACGTCGTTTGTATCTATTGGCTCGACGACGGCCCGGCCTTTGACCGCCAGGTTGTCACCGAAACCGAAGCGATAGCCGTATCGACGCCGGAGGCGTACCGTCCCAAGATCATGCTCCAGCGCGTTACGAACCTCATGGGCGACGTTGACCGGGTCACCGTGTCCATCCCGGGATGCAACGGCAGGACATCATTCGACCTCACGGACCGTTCCGTCACGGCACGGGGCAGGACCGGAATCCTCCAGACATATGGCGATCCGATCGAGTTGTGCACGTTCGACAGCGGTCTCAACGAGGTCAACCGGCGCGGCATACGCGTTGACACGACCATCACGCGCGGCGACGGCACGACAGCAACCAGCGGGACCTATCTCCGTACCAACGTGAACTGCCGCACGGTCCCATGCCTCCTGCGCCTCAACGAGCTTGCTCTGGTCGCTTTGCCAGACGTCACCGTGGGTGAAGACGGCTGCGGCACCGGGTTCGGAACCGGGTGTTTGAGCGGAACAATCAGTGCCGGCGACGCGGTGTTGGAGATCCGATACATGGCATCGACAGGCTCTGGCGGAACAAGCTGGAGCATCGGCCGACCTTCAGCGGTCGAAGACGCTCCACCGCCGCTCGCGGACGACCCACGGGTGGCCGTGACAACCGACTACGAACTCATCGACCGGAACCCTGAGCGGGGTGCCCGCGCAACGCTCACCTTCGTTGCGGACCGCCCGGTAACGCTCGACCTCTCTGTCGCCGACGTCTTCTCCGCCGGTGAGATCTGTACTCTTGGAACGGTCGATGGTTACAGCTCGGCCACACTCGCGATGACACACACCATCACGCTCGACCCACTGTGCCTTGGCCAGGGATACAGGCTCACCGTGAACGCTCGTGACGAAGCGGGTCGACTCGCAGACGTCGTCGGGAACATTCCCCGAACGCTTGACAACTCGGTGGAGCTCAACGTACCCACGGTCATGCTCACGACGGAAATCTCCGCCACTGTCTCGGCCCCCCATGCCGGTCACTCCCACACCGTGTACTTGCGCCCCGTCCGCACAACCGGGTTCGATGCCATCGGTACCTTTGGTCGTGACCTTGGATGGACATGGCCAGCCGCAGATCGCGACGCCGCGCAACGCGCCGGATGGCAGATGTTCGGGCTGGACGGTCAGGCAAATGCCTGCGGTCGTGAAGGTGCCAGTGATCTTGAGGTGTTCGCCAGGAGAACTTCGACGGGTGTACCACTCGCAGCGTTTACTTGGGTCCCACAGCAGGGTACGAACATCAATGTCGTGGTCGACATCTACGAGAACCGCCCGGTCGGTGGCGTGGTCCTGCGGGACTGTGCCCGGGGTGACCTCGAGGAGAGCATCGTGCTTGCAGCCGATCTGAGCATTGAACAACTTCGCTCCGGGGTCACGCTAACGTCGGATTCAGGTCTCGTTGAGTTCACGATTCGTGCCGTCACGTTCGATCCCAACATCAACCGGTAAACACCTCCCTCGTTCTTGCGTCCAATAACGCACGATGATGCGCAAACGGACGCCAAAAGGAGAACACCGTCTCGACAACGACAGAGAACGCGTAAGGTTGATGCCGCGGCCGTCACCGCGGACTCCGCCATCGCATCGTGAGGAGCACGGTCATGACCCAGGACCCCATCATCGAACTCGTCTCGCTCCAGATGCCGTGGGTATCGCTCGATCCGTTCATTTTCACGGTGCACCATCTCGACCGATACCCCGAGGGCAACGCCTATCAGGGCATTGACTCGGAACGTCGCATGGGTCGCAACATGGGGTCGGACTTCTCGTACCGTGACGGTTGGAGCATGTACCACGGCTATGAGGTCCCTGGCTTTCCCCAGCACCCGCATCGAGGCTTCGAAACCGTCACCGTGATGCAACGCGGCTACACCGACCACTCCGATTCGCTGGGCGCCACCGCCAGGTATGGCGAGGGTGACACCCAGTGGCTCACCACCGGGTCGGGGATCATGCACGCCGAGATGTTCCCACTGAGGAGCACCGATGGCGACAACACAATGGAGCTGTTCCAGATATGGCTCAACCTCCCACCGGATACAAAGATGGTCGATCCATATTTCGGGATGCTGTGGAAAGAAGACATCCCAACGGTCAGCTACGAAGACGGGGCCGTGCAGATCAAAGTTGTCTGCGGATCACTCGACGGGCGCACTCCCCCTGCGCCGAACCCGGATTCGTGGGCATCACAGCCCGGGTCCGAGGTGTCAATCTGGGTTATCAAGATGAAGGCCGGCTCGACCTGGACACTCCCCGCATCGGCAGCGGGGCTCAACAGGATGCTGTATTGCTACGTGGGTACCGACGTCGGTATTGGAGAGGCAACCGTCCAGATGGATACGGCAGCAAAGCTGGTTTCGGCAAGTGATGTCGAGCTGCGGGCCACCGACTCCGACGTCGAGTTCCTGCTTCTAGAGGGCCGCCCGATCGGTGCACCGATGTTCCAACTCGGACCGTTTGTGATGAACACACCCGAGGAACTCCAGCAGGCGTTTGCGGACTATCGCCGGACCGCATTCGGAGGTTGGCCGTGGAAGACACCGGATCCGGTCCACAAGAGAACCCAGGGACGGTTTGCACGCCACGCCGACGGCCGGGTCGAACAACGTGATGCTGTGCCCGACGCCCACTGATCGATCTCGCCACCGCGGATCGTGAAGAAACCTGCCCGTTCTGGCGTCCAATAACGCATCATGCGTTATTGGACGCCAGAACGAGAGAGTCGGGGTTAGTGGGAGTCGATGTAGTCGGCGCGCAGTGATCGGCGCATTACCTTCTGCGAGGCAGTGCGCGGCAACGTCTCAACCTCGACGATGTCGCGGATCTTGAACAACGGATTGAGATGACGCCGGATCGCCTGCTGCAACCCGGCCAACAACTCATCACCCGACACCGTGGCGCCCACGACGAACAACACCAGCTGCGACGGGCCGCCGTCGGGTGGTGGCAACCGCAGCGACCTCCCCGACCAGACCGGTATCAGCCACGACTCTTTCGATCTCGGCCGATGACACCTTGATCCCGCCCAGGTTCATCGTGTCGTCGGTGCGACCCATGGCGCGGTATCCGACGCCGGGAACATGAGAAAAGTAGTCGCCGTGGCGACGCAATGGTCGATCAAACTCAGGCAGGTCGGCGTAGTACACCTCGTGATGATCGCGGTTCAGCAGCTCGACGCTCAACCCAATCGAGGGTGGCACCAGGTACAGATCACCCACGTCCGCTTCCCGTCCCTCATCATCAAGGATGACGACATCGAGACCAAGCGTGGGGGTCGTGAAGGTCGACGGAAACGACGGCTGCACCATTGTCGAGGTGATATACCCGCCTCCGATCTCCGTACCGCCACAATATTCGATCACCGGGACGTCACCCGCCAACGCCATGAGATACACCATCTGATCCGGACTCGATGATTCCCCCGTCGAAGAGAATCGGCGAACCGACGACCAATCCAAACCCTCCATGCAGCCAGAATCCTGCCACGCACCGACGATCGACGGCACCACTCCCAGCATTGTTACCCCGGCGTCGCGCACGAACTCCCCGAATGGTCGTGCCGTTGGCGCATCATCGAACAATGCCATCGTGGCCCGGTTCATTAACGAAGCGAACACCAACCACGGCCCCATGACCCAACCCATGTTGGTGGGCCACGCAACAACATCCCCCGGCTGAATGTCATGGTGGTAGCGTCCGTCGGTAGCGGCCTTGATCGGGTTGATGTGTGTCCACGGGATGGCCTTCGGATCGCCGGTTGTACCCGAGGAGAACAGGATGTTGATGAAGGTGTCGGGGGTCCCGACAACGGGATCCACCGGACCCGACCCGACAAAATCGTCCCAGTACACATCTCCCTCCCGCAGCCTTACGTCAGCACCCGTCGGTACAACAATCGCCATCGGTCCATCAGCCGCAACAACCTTCGCAAACATTGGGAGTGTGCGTCCCGCTCGCACCATCGCGTCCTGGGTGACGATCGCCTTGGCGTTTGCGATGCGTAACCGGGTCGTGATCTCGTCGGGTGCGAAACTGTCGGCGATCGAGACCACTACCCCACCGGCGTGGATGATGCCGAGATACGCGACGACAGCCTCGAGCAGCATCGGCATCGCGATCGCAACGGCGTCGCCCGGGCGTAACCCTGACTCGGCAAACCCAGCCGCAAAACCCTGCACCTGAGCAAGTAATTCGGCGTACGTCAGCCGCAACAGTCTTCCGTCGCGACGGTGGACCACCGCGATAGCGTCCGGCGGCGCGGTGAAACATGATTCGACGATGTTGAGGCGGGCGCCCGGCAGCCAGGCGGGGTGTTCAACGCCGTTGGCGAGATCGAGGATGTCGGCGGGCGGAGTCTGAAAAACGACACCAAGGTCGGCGATCGCCTCGGCCCAGAACTCGGCTCGATGGTCGACCGACCATTGGTGCAACGCCTCGTAGGAACTCACGCCGACTCGCTGCGCGAGGGCTGCGATGTTGGTCGCTGCATACTCGTTGGGGTTGGGTTGCCACGCCGGGTAGTCGGTCACGGGCACTCCTCGTGGTGGGACCAACTCAATGTAGCGGACACCCACCAGACATCGCCCACTCTCCTCGTTCTGGCGTCCATATGGGCGGTATATCGCCCATATGGACGCCAGAACGAGGATGGCGGACGTGGGTGCGACCACTCTGCGTGGAATCTTGGGAACCTCCGCAACCGAATCGTGCGTCATAGCGGCGACACACCACTGGAGACGAAGATGAGACTCACCAAAACACTTCTTGCGGCAACGGCGTTCAGCCTGGTCGTCGCCGCCTGCTCACAAAACACCACCACATCGACGATCGCGCAGCAAGAGATCCCCGGCGGCAACGTAGTTGCCAACGAGTACTCACTGCAGCGCTTCGATGCGTGCGTCGACTTCCTCGACTACGTCAAGACGAACGCAAAAGACATGGTCGGACCGTACGGTCTCGGTTACGGATTCGGTTACGGCTTTATCGACCAGATCGCAGTCGCAGAATCCGCCCCCGCGACCGACGGTGTTGCCGGCGCCGGAGCACGCACAAATGCGTCCACACAGGCCACCTTCAAGAGCGAACCCGACTCGGAGTTCTCGACAACCAACGTTCAGGAAAAGGGAGTCGACGAACCCGACATCGTCAAGACCGACGGCAAACGGCTGCTCGTCCTCACCAACGGTGAACTCCAGATTGTCGATGTCACCGGTCGGACGCCGGACGTTCGAGGCTCCCTGCGACTCAACGATCTCTATGTTCAGGACATGCTGTTCTCGGGTGACACGGCACTGCTCATTGCGAGCGGCGGTGGCGGCGCTTACCCGGTCGCAAGCGACGTCGCTTTCTCACCCATCGTGGGGGGCTACTCGAACACGCTCTGGATCATCGAGGTCGACGTTTCCGATAGCGACAACCCGACTGTGACCAAGCAACTCCAGATGGATGGCCGCTACGTCAGTGCCCGCATGATCGACGACACCGTCCGCCTCGTCGTGAACTCGTCGCCGGTCGGATTGCAGTTCGTGCAACCGGAAGGTTCCGGTCTGCGTGCCGAACGCCAGGCCACGCAACGCAACAAGCAGATCATCGACGACTCCACGATCGAGAACTGGGTCCCCTACTACGTGCTTGAGACGGTGAGCGACACCGGACGTGCCACTGTCGTCAAGCAGGGCGCACTGCTTGCCTGTGACGAAGCGAACGCCCCAGCCAATTTTGCCGGTCTGGACATGATCTCGATTGTCACGATTGACATGTCCAATGGTCTCGACATCGAAAACGCGACGGGTGTTCTCTCCAGCGGAGAAACCGTGTACGCATCGACCGACGCCCTCTACATTGCCACCACTCGCTGGGTCGATTGGCAGGCCATCACGGAATCAGATGCCATCGCCGAAGTCGTCAACGAGTCAACGACCGATATCCACAAGTTCGACATCTCGGACCCGAAGACGGTGACCTACCGCGGTAGCGGTTCCGTGAAGGGCTACATGCTGTCGCAGTGGTCAATGTCCGAATACAACGGTGATCTCCGGGTGGCGTCGACATCCCAGCCGGATTGGCGGTTTGAGCAAGAGTCCGAAAGCTTTGTCACCGTACTGACGGAGAAAGACGGCGAACTCCAGCGGATCGGCGAAGTCGGCGGTCTTGGCAAGGGTGAGCGCATCTTCTCGGTCCGTTTCATGGGTGACGTCGGTTACGTCGTGACATTCCGCCAGACCGACCCCCTGTACACGCTCGACCTGTCGGATCCAACCGATCCAACCGTCGTCGGCGAGCTCAAGATCCCCGGATACTCGGCGTATCTGCACCCCATCTCCGATGACCTCCTCATCGGTGTTGGCCAGGATGCGACCGATGAGGGACAGATCCTCGGCATGCAGGTCTCGCTCTTCGACGTCTCGGACCTTGCGAACCCAAAGAGGATCGACAAGTACACGATCAAGGGCGGCAACTCCGAGGCCGAGTGGGATCACCGGGCGTTCTTGTACTGGGAGCCAAGGGATCTCGTCGTCCTGCCACTCAACACCTGGTGGTGGGATGAAAGTACCGAAGAAGAGCAGGGTTTCACCGGCGCCATCGGTCTTGAGGTCACGGAGAACGGGATCAAGGAGATCCGCCGGATCGTGCAGTCCGACAACAAGAAGGATAACCCGTGGGACTGGCAGGCCCAGGTCCGCCGCACCGTCGTCATCGGAGACTCGGTGTACACAATCTCCGAGCAGGGTCTGCTCCAGTCAACGCTCGACACCTTGGAAAAGGAATCGTTCACCCTCTGGTACCGATAACAGCAATCAGCAACACATGACATGATGGGCGGCCTCTCGCGGGGCCGCCCATCCCTCGTCTACTGGCGTACGAACATCACCGCTCGCCGCGGCACACTCTTCGGGCGGTAGCATCGCGGTGATGGACACCCTGTGGATTCCCATCACCCTCGCCGCGGCAACCTTCCAGGTGCTCCGCACCTCCCGACAGCACCAGTTGCGTTCGGTGTTGTCGACGACCGCGGCAGGCTTCGTGCGCTACCTCTACGCAACGCCGCTGGTGATCGGAATGGCGGTGCTGCTCTTCGGACCACTCGGCCACCAACTCCCCGCTGCACCACGACGCTTCTGGCTCATCATCACGGCCGCCGGTCTCGCCCAGATCTTCGGAACCGTTGCCCTGCTGACTGCCTTCAAACTCCGGGACTTCTCCATCGGAACGGTATACGCAAAAAGTGAGGTCCTCTTGATCGCGCTCGTCTCGGCATTCGGCCTGGGAGAGCCGCTCACCGCAATCGGCTGGGCCGGAGCTGGGATCGTGACGGTCGGAGTGGCATGGCTCGCCTCGCGAGGGTCGCTTGTCGCTCTTCTGAGACGTGCTGGTGACCGGGCTGCACTCGCCGGGATCGCTGCCGCTGGGTCATTTGCCGTTGCTGCGGTCGGTATCCGCGGTGCGGCGCTGAGCCTGAGTACCGCCCCCGCGTTCGATCGAGCACTCGTCACCCTAACCGTGATGTTGACCATCCAGACACTCGGCAACGGTGTCTACTTTGCGATCACCGATCGCCGGGAGATCACCGCGGCTCTGGCGGCGTGGCGCGATGCCATACCGGTCGGCGTCCTCAGCCTTCTCGGCTCGATCGGGTGGGCATGGGCGGTAACGCTCGAGAATGCGGCCAAGGTCCGAACTCTCGGTCAAGTGGAACTCGTGATAGTTTTCCTGATCGGTAAGTTCTGGCTCCATGAACGGCACAACACCAGCGAGTACCTAGCAAGCGCTCTGGTGCTCATTGGCGTAACGGTCGTCACGATGTTCGGTTGATTCACCCATCACGGCGCCGCCAAAACGATCCCGCGAAAGTACTTTCAGGGAATGCCAGGAGTCGGCTGGTCTGTCCCGGCTGCGAAGTTCGGCGCACACACTCAAGGGACCGGTCCGTTCCCCGACGGTAACGACAACTTCGACACGGAACCGCACACATGCACCGACGTCTACCCGGTTCCCCGGATGTCGATTCCATCCATCGCACGGGGCGAATACCCGAGTGCCGCAGACGGGATACGCGCTGCATTCATTCCGCAACGTGCCGAAACTGTCGGAGCCGCACGAGTACCTCGACGGCTGTGTGGTCGGGAAGAGACGAGCCGCGTCCTGCGACTACATGTTCAGCGGCCGACCCATCGGACCCCACCTTGCGAGCGCTAGCCCGATCGCAGCAAGGAAGAGCGGCAGGTAAATCAGAACAGTTCTGTCGAGGGTCCGCAAACCGTACATGAACATGAGCAGCCCAATACCCAGACCGAGTACCAGCCCGGTGATCACACCGAGGACGATACGCTGTTTCACCATGCCTTCTCTCACCTTCACCCACAGACTCCGAGTCAAGAGGCCCGCAGCGATCAACGTGAGGATCAGGGTGAGCGCTCCGGCCGGTGTCGAGAGCGGATTGCCTTCGATCTTGACCATGGCGAAGGCTGAACACGATCCCCCGTCGGCGGAATTCTGAACCCAGAGGCGCCACAGCCCGGGGACACGACCGCCAGGAACCATGGAATCGACCTGGGAGTAGAAGTCGTCGAGTGCGTAATCACCCTTCGTCTCGCGGATGTCGTCGTCGTTGACACCCTTCCAATCATCGATCTTGACGTTGACGCCTGCGATCGTGACACCGATCTCGCCACTGAAGTTCTTGTTTGAGAATCCGACCGTTCCCTCATACGGAATCGTGACACCGTTGCGATTGGGCAGGATGATCGGGTTCGAGGGGGTGTCGTTGGCTGGCGTGTAGGTGACACCCTGGATGGTGGCCTGGCCGCTACAAGCGCCAGCAACCGAGGCGCCCGCCGGGCTCACCACGCCAAGCACTAGGGCACCGGTTAGGACGGCTAGTACGAACTTCTTCATGCATTCCTCTGGCATTCTCACCCCTTCGACAGTCGACAATGTACTCATCCGACCTCACAGCGTGTCGAGTACGCGAAAAACTCATTCATCTCGCGAAACAAAATCACGCGCTCAGCTTGCCCCAAGGAGGGGTTATCCATTAGAAATATGACCGCTTCCCCAGCTAGTTCAGGGGTTTTTACCGCGAACCGAATGCCCTTGACGTAGTTACACCTTTGTAACTAAGCTGCAATCCCTTACGCAAGATCTAGTAGGTGTAGGAACCGCCCCATACTAGATGTTGTGTGTGTGGATATTTTTGTGGACAAATCAAGGTTGATGTCGCTTCCCGAAGTCGGGTGGTGACGAAGGGAGACACCGCAATGACCCAAGGTCTGAGCATCGAGCGACGGTTTACAAAGGACGGCGAAAGCCCGTACGACACCGTCGAATGGTCCCGCAGGGACTCAAGAATCACAAACCCCGACGGGTCCGTTGTGTTTGAGATGAGCGATGCTGAGATTCCTGCGGCCTGGTCCCAGGTGGCTGCCGACATCATGGTCTCTAAGTACTTCCGCAAGGCCGGTGTCCCCCAGTTCGACGATACCGGCGAAGCCCTCATTGACGATGCCGGCGACCCCGTGCTCGGCCCCGAACGCTCTGCTCGTCAGGTCGTCGGCCGACTTGCGACGACGTGGCGCTGGTGGGGTGAGAACCACGGCTACTTTGCGACCGAAGACGACGCCCAGGTGTTTGAGGACGAGCTGGTGTACATGCTGTTGCACCAGATGGCCGCACCGAACTCCCCACAGTGGTTCAACACTGGCCTACACCACAATTACGGGATTGAGGGACCGGCCCAGGGTTTCTGGTTCGTGGACCCACAAACCGAAGAGCTCGTCGAGTCACCCGACTCCTATAGCCGCCCCGCCCCACACGCCTGTTTCATTCAGTCCGTGAAGGACGACCTTGTTAACGAGGGTGGCATCATGGACCTGTGGGTCCGTGAAGCGCGGCTCTTCAAGTTCGGTTCGGGTACCGGGTCCAACTTCTCAAGCATCCGAGCCGAAGGGGAACGCCTCTCCGGTGGTGGCAAGTCATCCGGACTCATGTCTTTCCTCAAGGTCGGCGACCGTGCGGCCGGAGCCATCAAATCAGGCGGAACAACGCGACGTGCCGCCAAGATGGTGATCCTCGATATCGACCATCCCGACATCGAAACCTTCATCGATTGGAAGGCAAAAGAAGAGGACAAGGTTCGCGCATTGATCGCTGCCGGATATCCGGCCGATTTCAACGGCGAGGCATACGCCACCATATCCGGACAGAACTCGAACAACTCGGTTCGCCTCTCCAACGAATTTGTCGAGGCGGTACTACGCGACGACGACTGGGACCTCACAACCCGCACCGACGGCTCCGTCATGCGGACGGTGAGAGCCCGCGGGCTCTGGGACAAGATCGCCGATGCGGCATGGGCGTGCGCCGACCCGGGTGTGCAGTTCCACACCACCATCAACGAGTGGCACACCTCTCCGGCGGGCGGTGAGATCCGAGCATCTAACCCATGTTCGGAATACATGTTCTTGGACAACACCGCATGCAACCTCGCATCCCTGAACCTGGTGAAGTTCTATGACGACGACACCGTAGTATTCGACTTAGAGGGATACCGCCACGCCATCCGAATTTGGACGATGGTGCTCGAGATCTCTGTCACCATGGCGCAGTTCCCATCACGCGAGATCGCCCAGGGTTCGTACGACTACCGCACGATCGGCCTCGGGTACGCCAACCTCGGGTCCGTACTTATGCGTTCGGGCATCCCGTATGACTCCGATGAGGGACGTGCGATCTCCGGAGCATTGACCGCGATCCTCACCGGATACTCCTATGCCGCTTCGGCTGAAATAGCATCGGTAGTCGGACCTTTTGCCAAGTTCGACGAAAACAAGGAATCCATGCTTCGGGTGATGCGGAACCATCGCCGCGCTGCCTATGACGTTCCGATCGAGGAGTATGAGGGCATCAGCCATCAGGTTCTTGCGGTCGATCAAGACCTGTGCCCTGCCGACATGCTGAGCGAAGCTCACAACGCGTGGAATATCGCAGTCAAACTTGGCGAAGAGTATGGCTATCGCAATGCCCAGGCCACGGTGCTGGCACCGACCGGGACAATCGGGCTACTCATGGACTGCGACACGACAGGTGTTGAGCCCGACTTTGCCCTGGTGAAGTTCAAGAAGCTCGCTGGGGGCGGTTACTTCAAGATCGCCAACCAGTCGGTTGCCCCAGCATTGCAAACTCTTGGTTACTCCGAGCGCCACATCGAACAGATCATCGACTACGTGATCGGCACGATGAGTCTGCACGGTTCGCCACACATCAACACCGCAACCCTGCGCGCCAAAGGTTTCACTGCCGAGGACCTCGAAACGATCGAGACGATCATGCCGGGCGTGTTCGAACTCGGTTTCGCATTCAACCAGTGGACACTCGGCGAGGAGTCGATGCAGCGTCTCGGCTTTACCCCGGACGAGTACAACGGCAGCGGTTTCGACATGTTGAAGGCTCTCGGATTCACCGAAGAGGAGATCGTCGAAGCGAACGACTATATCTGTGGTCGGCAGACCATCGAAGGCGCTCCGCGTCTCAAGGACGAACATCTTCCGGTTTTCGATTGCGCAAACCGCAACGGCAAGTACGGCGAACGATTCATTCACCATGCCGGTCACATCAAGATGATGGCAGCCGCACAACCGTTCATTTCGGGTGCGATCTCGAAGACGATCAACATGCCAAACGAAGCGACGACAGACGATATTCAAGAGTCGTACCAGATGTCGTGGGAGCTTGGTCTAAAGGCGATGGCCCTCTACCGCGATGGTTCGAAGGCCTCCCAGCCGCTGTCGTCCAAGTCGGAGGAAGGCACGTCTGACGAGGAAGAAGGCGAAGTCGTCGAAGCCCTCGACGCCGAGATGGACATCATCTCGGGCTTTGCGTTCAACGGAACGTTCCCGGCAGGCATTTCACCGACCGAGGTGTATGCCAACATGCCGCGGCCTCGTTTCCTACTCCCCGGACGGCGCTCGGGATACACCCAGGAGGCCCGAGTTGGTGGTCACAAGCTGTTCCTCAGAACGGGTGAATACGAGGATGGCACACTCGGTGAGGTCTTTATTGACCTCGCTAAGGAGGGAGCAACGCTGCGCGGCATTCTCTCTTGTTTCGCCATTGCGGTGAGCAAGGGCCTCCAGTACGGAGTTCCGCTTGAGGAGTTCGTCGACACGTTTACCTTCCAGACCTTTGAACCCCGGGGCATGGTCGAGGGGCATCCGAATATCAAGATGGCAAACTCCATTGTCGACTACGTGTTCCGGGCTCTCGGTGTCGAGTACTTACATCGTGACGAACTCGCCCAGGTCCCACCGGAACGCGAGCTCCCCGAGGCACCCAAGGGTCTCGCCGTCGATGCTGGCATCCAACTCGACCTGACGGATGCTGTCATGGAGACCGATATCGAGGCACAGGTGGCAGCGGCGAAGTTCGTCGATGCCCCGTCAACACCTTCCGGTGGGTTCGCCGCGACCCAGGTCGCCGCGGCCAACCCGGTACCTGCAACCGTTGGAGGGCGAGCAACAATGTCGGCTTCCGAGATGCAAACGGCTGCGGTCCAGGCAGTGCTCGCCGACAAGATGGGCGACGCTCCCCTGTGCGACACCTGCGGACACATCACGGTCCGCAACGGCTCGTGTTACCGCTGTCTCAATTGTGGCGACTCGAAGGGCTGCAGCTAGCCGCCCTCTGCCAAGTCGTGATCCGGAGTTGAGGAGTCCCTGCGGGCTCCTCAACTTCTTGGTTCAGGACCGCGATCCTTGGAGCTCGATGAGACCGGCATTGGTTGGAGTGAACCCGCAACTCTCAATGTAGAAGTCGATGAGTTCGTCATCGAAGTCGACGTGGAGCCACTCGTGGCCACCTGCTCGCACCGCCTCGGCAGCGACTTGGACAAGCCTGCGCCCGACACCCTGACGGCGTACCGAGTTCGGAACCATAAGGTCCTGTATCCATGCGTGCACGAGGCCATCCGAGATCACGTTGACGAAACCGGCGAGAGTCCCGTCCTCGCCGCGGGCAACGACCCATCCGCAACTGTGCGTTGCAACCTGTTTGCGCCAGTCCCACTCCTTGTCACCAAACACACGGGTCTCGAACGCCTCGGCGTGGAGCATGTTGAGTTCGCCGTTCGTGAATTCACCGCACCACACGTAGTCAACCGTCATAACAGGACCGTAGTCGGCTACTGCTCGACCATGTCGAGGTAGGACTCGGCGAGTTTGGCGAAGTCGCAGTCGATGATGCCGTCGTCAATCTGCAGGACCGACCATACGACGCACCAGCACAAGTACACCACGATGAGGTCGTCGAGCTGATGCCGGATGAGCGGGTCGACGTCTCCGTAGTAGGACGCCAGCAACAGGTCGCGCTGCTCGCTTTCGAATGAGTAGGCAACCGCGGCGAGGTCGTAGAGCGGGTCTCCCATGCCGGCAAACTCCCAGTCGATAACCCACAGGGTGCCGTCGTCGAGAAAGTTTCGGTGATACGGGTCGTTGTGGCACAACACCGGTTCGACCATGCGCTCGGATGCCAGGCTGCGTTGGATCTCGAACACGCGATCGAGCAGTGCGTTGAGCCGGCCCGGCCGCTGCAGTCCCTTGGCATCGGCGATACTCATCCAGGAACGGATGTCAGTCCACGCATCAAAGCTGCCCGCCACCGAATCGAGCGCATGGATGTCGCGGAGGCGCTGTGCGACACGTGCAATCGTGTCGGGTGCCTCGAACTGCTCACGTGTCAATGCCTTGCCAGACGCGACGTACCGCGTCACACAATGACCTTCCGGGAGAAAGAACGCCAGTACTTCTGGAGAGATGCCGGCGCTCTGTGCGGCTGCAAGGACGGCGGCCTCGCGAGCGCGGTCGAGGCCAAGCGTTCGCCCGTTCTCACCGGTGATGCGGATGACACACTCGACACCGTCGGCCTCGGCTTTGTAGCTGGCGTTGGAGAGTCCACCCGGGAGCACCGATACCACGAGGTTCGCCGCTCCCGACAACAGGGGCACGCGGGAGATGATCTCCAGCAGTACGGGATCATCAACGGTCGGCGTCATCGACCCCGATAGTACTCACCGCCCGACCAAGACGCCGAGCACTGCGCACCAGCGTTCACCGACGGGTTGTGACGCCCGGGATACTCGGCGGACCCCACTCCCCGACTATCCACGCCGACCACACCGCCCGCCGCGATGTGCTGTCATCTACCGAGCAATATGCCCGCTGAGAAAAAGGAAGCATGTACCAACGTCGGGGTGGTAGCGTGCCGATATCCGAGTGATCATTCTCGGACCTCCCAAGGCCGACAATGCAGCGCGTTCGCACAGGTAGCAAACAACTTATCCGCGAGATAAACCAGGCAATCGTGCTCAACGTGGTGCGTGAGCAAGGCCTGGCGTCACGCAGTCAAATCGCCGTCGCGACCGGCCTGAGTCCGGCGACCGTATCCGGAATCGCCGGTCAACTCATCGCCAATGGTCTCCTGCGAGAAAGAGCCACCGGCAAGTCAGCTGGCGGTCGGCGCCCGGTTCTGTTGCAACTCAACGCATCAGCAGGTTATGCGGTGGGAGTGAAAGTCACCGAGTCGGCGGTTATCGCGGTTCTCACCGACCTCGACGCAACAATCATCGCACGGCAACGGCTGACACTCGACCGGCACGATGTCGACGATGTTCTCGACGCCGTCGAAGAGGTGAGCAGCCGCCTCATCCTCGACGCCGCCGATCGACCCGTCTACGGAGTCGGCGTTGGGCTTGCGGGCATCGTCGACTCTCACAACGGCGTCGTGCACCACGCCCCCTACGGCGACTGGCGGGAGGTTCCGCTCGCTCGGCTCCTTGAGGATCGCCTCGACCTGCCGGTGATCATTGACAACGATGCCAATACGCTCACCGCCACGGAACAGTGGTTCGGTGCGGGACGGAGCGTCTCGAACCTCCTCGTTGTCTGCCTGGGCCATGGCGTCGGCCTTGGCATGGTCCTGGACGGGCAGCTTTTCCGCGGCGCAAACGGCGGTGCGGGTGAGTTCGGACATGTACAAGTGGAACCCTCAGGATCGACCTGCGCCTGCGGTGCCTCCGGGTGCCTGGAGTCCGTAATCAGCGACCCGGCGATCTCATCCGAGGTGTCGCGCCGCATCGGTCGTCGCGTCACGATCGACGAAGCTGCGGATCTCGCACGTTCGGGAGAACGAGCGGCACTCGACGTGTTCCTGGAGGCGGCCCGCATCCTGGGAGTTGCCACTGCCAACCTCGTGAATATTCTGAACCCCGACGTCATCGTCCTGAGTGGAGAGGGCACTCAGGCGGGGGATATTATCCAAGAGGAGTTTGAAACGTCCCTCCGTCTTCATTGCTTCGGGAGTCTTGGAGACAACCTCAGGGTGGTCATCAAACCGTGGAGCGATGAAGCCTGGGCCCGAGGTGCTGCAAGTCTGCTTCTCGGCGAACTCTTTGAAGCTCCCACGGCTCGGCCGAAAAACTCCCGCCGACCGGCTCTCGTGGCTCGTTCGATGTGATTCAGCGGAAATCAAGGCATAAAAGTAGTTGACTTTCTTCGGTCAGTGACCGAAGATAGTGCAAAATGCCCAATTTCGAGTCACTGAAGGGGAATTCTGTGAACCGTCGAGCCCACCGCACCCGTACCGCCTCGCGATCTCTTGCCCTTGCGCTACAGATCACCCTTCTTGCATCGGTTCTCGTCCTGGCCGGACCCGCACCGCGTGCGCAAGCTCTCGACGGAGTCTTCCATGACCCGTACGGCGATGACGAACTGTACGCCACAACACTGACCGAACGGTCTCCACGCGACCCGATGGCGGGCGACGCGGTTCATGTGAAGGCCACTACCTGGCCGATCGAATCCGGCCAGTCCGTGTGGGTGACATGGACCAAGAACGGTCTGAACCAGACGCCGATAGGGGCGAGCTGGACATCCAACAGCGGCAACAATTCCTATTGGGACATCGACATGGGAACGTTCGCCCGTGGCGACGACATCACCTACACCGTGAACGCCGATGTCAACGGCACGGGTCAGCGAAGCATCGGACCCTTCTCGTTCACCGTTACGTCCTGGAGCACCGTCACGAACGTCACAGGCTACGTTGACAACGGAACATCGGTCGACGTGACCACCGGTGACAGCGCCGGAGACTTCACGCCTAAGATCCGGTTCGCGTTTCCCACGACCGACAGCTTCCGCACCCAAATAGCCCCCAACGGCAACGGTCTCAACATCTCGGGAGCATCGAACTACACAATTACCAACTCGTCCGGCACGCTTCAGATTGCCACCTCCGACCTGGTCCTCAAGCTCCAAAAGACGCCGTATCGGCTATCTATCTACAAGGGAGACGGCACGACTCTCATCACGGAGCAGTACGACCCGGCGACGTTCCGCAACATCGGGTGGGCCAGCGACGGCAGCTCAACCGTTACGAAGATCGAGGACCACCTCAAGAGTCCCACGAACGAACGTTTCGAGGGATTCGGCGAACGTTATAACGCGTTGAACCAACGTGGCGAGGACGTCAACAACTACGTGTACAACCAGTACCGCAACCAGGGCAGTACAAAACGTACCTACTTGTCCGTCCCATTCTTCACGAACTCGGCAGGGTACGGTGTCTACATACCGAGCACGCGATACTCTATTTTCAATCTCGGCACCTACCTCAGCGACATGGCGGGGTTCACCGTCGACACGGATGGAAGCCTGAACTCCACCCTCGACTACTACTTCTTTGCCGGCAATCCAACCGAGGTCCTCAACCAATACACCACGCTGACCGGCCGACCACAGCTACCACCAAAATGGGCATTCGGCCTCTGGATGTCGGCTAACGAGTGGAACACCCAGGTTGAGGTTGAGGCAGAGCTCGCGAACGTAACGAACTACGACATTCCCCACAGCGCCATGGTGCTTGAGCAATGGAGCGACGAAGCCACGTTCTATGTGTGGCACGGCGCTACGTACACTGCGACGAGCGGATCTGGCACCCTAAGCCTAAGCGACCTCACCTTCCCAAGCGGATCCGCATGGTCAGACCCCGCAGCGATGGTGACCAAGGCCCACAACCAGGACATCAAGGTTCTGCTGTGGCAGATACCGGTCCTCAAAGAGAACTTCGACACCAACCCTTCGTCGGCCCCGCAGCAGCATCTCAACGACAAGTCCTACGCCACGACTCAGGGTTACGTCGTCGAAGATGGAGCGGGGAGTCCGTACCGGATCCCTACGGGAAAGTGGTTCGGCGACAGTATGGTTCCGGACTTCACCAGCACCGCGGCCTCCAATTGGTGGATGAGCAAACGCGCTTACCTGTTCGATGATGTTGGAATCGATGGATTCAAGACGGACGGCAGCGAAGCAATCTTTGGACGCAATGTGCTCTTCAGCGACGGTCGTACCGGTGACGAAATGCGCAACCAATACCCCAATGAGTACACCCGTGTCTACGACGCCTACGTCGATACCAAGACCAGCGGCACGGGCGCAATCTTCAGCCGAGCGGGCACGTCAGGAGCCCAGACCAACTCAATCTTCTGGGCGGGTGACCAAGAATCTACCTTCGGGGCGTTCCGGGAAGCCGTTCGAGCAGGCCTCAGCGCCGGCCAGTCCGGGGTGCCGTTCTGGTCTTGGGATCTCGCTGGATTCACCGGCTCATTCCCGACCGCTGAGCTGTATCTGCGCTCCACTGCCCAGGCGACCTTCTCGCCCGTCATGCAGTATCACTCCGAAAAGTCCAATCCGACGACGTCGGAAGCCCGCACACCGTGGAATGTCCAGGCCCGTACCGGCGATACCACTGTCATCCCGATATTCCGAAAGTTCGCCAACCTTCGGATGAACCTGCTCCCCTACATCTACACCGAAGCAAACCGGAGCTCCACGACTGGTGTCGCGCTGATGCGAGCAATGGCGTCCGAGTTCCCGAGCGATACCACTGCCGCTGCCCTCGACCAGCAGTACATGTTCGGTGATCAGCTTCTGGTGGCTCCGGTCACTACTGAATTTGCCACCACCAAGAGTGTCTACATTCCGTCGGGTCGCTGGGTCGACTTCTGGAGTGGCAACACCGTCCTGGGTCCAGTCACGGTCACCGACACGGTCGAACTCGACACGATCCCGGTCTACGCTCGACCGGGCGCCGTAGTACCCCTCAATCTCAACGCCGACTATCAGCTTGGCGGGACAATCAGTAACAACATCAACACCTACGCGAATCTTGCGTTCCGGATCTTCCCGGACGGAACATCGTCCTATGACTACTACGACGATTCCACCAGCACCTATCGCACCTTCTCCGTCTCCAAGAGTTCCACGACTCAGGACGTAACGGTCACCGCGCCACCGATGCCAACAACTAGCACCCTCCAGGTCGTCGGGTCTCGGCCTAAGACTGTCAAGAAGGGTGGCACAGCGATGACCGAGTATGCGACATTGACGTCGCTTAAGGTCGCAACCGAGGGCTGGTACCGCAACGATGTCGAGCAAACTACCTATGTAAAGCTGGCGAGCAGTACGGCCAGCCGAACGATCGATCTCGCGGCGTACACGGGAATCGCTCGCACCGAATTCACCGCAGGCGGTAGTTATCTGATCGTCGAGTTCCTGGATGACGACCTGGTGCATTTCGAGTTGGGAGCGGGCAACAGTCCGGGCGCCGATGCGCCGATCTTCACAACCGGCCAGGTCGACAAGGTTGACTACACCGGGCCGACAAGCTTCACAAAGTCGGGCAATATCCTTTCGACAGCGGATATCAGGGTCGAGGTCAACGGCACAACCCTGTGTGCGGATGTCTACGACACAACCGTGACCCCCGACCTACTTCTGCACACCGTCTGTCCGGTGAACCTCACCCAGACGTGGAAGGGACTGTCGTTCACTAAATCGAGTATGGAGAACGCGTACGGCCTCGGTGAACAGTTCTTCACCGGTGGCAGCGCGGACGGCGACTGGGTCGGTCGTGTCCGTACACCTGGCAATACCCAGGGGAACGCAATGGTGTACGACGCTGACAACGGCCCGGTCGGTAACGCTCAGATACCGGTGCTGTTCGCCGTCGGAGCAAGCAACAAGAACTACGGACTGTTCGTAGACCAAGTGTACAAACAACAGTGGGATCTCACGGGAGACCCATGGACCATGGAGACATGGGGTGACCAGATTCGCTGGTACACCATGACCGGTCCAGACCTGCCCGACCTCCGCGAGGACTATATGGAACTAACGGGCCGACCTCCTGTTCCACCGAAAAAGGCTCTCGGGCTGTGGGTCTCGGAGTACGGCTATGACAACTGGGCAGAAATCGACGGAATTCTTACCGGGTTACGCAGTAGCAAATTCCCCATCGATGGATTCCTCCTCGACCTGTTCTGGTTCGGTGGAGTTACCGCTGGCTCGGATAACACGAACATGGGGACCCTTACTTGGGATACGACCGCCTTCCCCAATCCGACAACCAAGATTGGCAACTACGAAACCAACGACGGCATCGGTTTGATAACCATCGAAGAGTCGTACGTCGGGAAGGGTCTTGCAGAGCACACTGACCTTGAGGATCGTGGGTACCTGGTGCGTGACGGTTGCTCGGCGTGTGGAGCAACGTACCTCACAACAAACGATTGGTGGGGCCGCGGCGGGATGATCGACTGGACGATCGAGTCGGCGGGAGTGTATTGGCACGATACGAAGAGGCAGCCACTCATTGATGCAGGAATAATCGGTCATTGGCTCGATCTGGGCGAACCCGAAATGTTCGATGCAGCCGACTGGACGCAGGGCGTACTCCCCGGAAAACACGACCAGGCCGACTACCACAACATGTACAACTTGAAGTGGGCTCGCAGCATCACGACCGAATATGAAGAGAACAACGTCACCCAACGACCGTTCCTCCTCGCCCGGTCCGGTGCCGCAGGCATCCAACGCGAAGGCGTTGCGATGTGGTCCGGAGACATCGGTTCGAAGCTCACGGCTCTCGCTGCGCAGGCGAACGTCCAGATGCAGATGTCCATGTCGGGGATCGACTACTTCGGATCCGATATCGGTGGCTTCCGCCGTGAGATGCTGGACTCCGATCTCGACGAGTTGTACACACAGTGGTTCGCTAACGGAGCCTGGTTCGATGTTCCCGTGCGACCCCACACCGAGAACCTCTGCGACTGCGCCGACACGTCACCCGATCTGATCGGTGATGTTGACAGCAACCTCGCAAACATCCGTCAGCGCTACGAACTCACGCCGTACTACTACTCGTTGGCCCACCGCGCCTACCTATACGGAGAGCCGTTGGTTCCGCCACCGGTTTACTACTACCAGAACGATTCCAACGTGCGTGAGATGGGCAGCCAGAAGCTCATCGGGCGAGACCTGCTTGTTGGTGTAGTTGCCGGCGCTAACCAACGGCAGCGGAACATGTACCTTCCCGCAGGCGATTGGATCAACTTCTACACAAACGAGCGATACAGCAGTACGGGTCAGTGGTTTAACAACCTCCCCCTGTGGATCAATGGAACGTTCCGGCTTCCCGCAATGGCAAGAGCGGGAGCGATCATCCCTCGAATGTACGTTGACGATCAAACCATGAACGTGACAGGACGACGTCTTGACTCCACGACACGGAACGAACTGATCGCCCGTGTGTATGCAGATCCGACAAGTACGTCCTTCACCCTCTACGAGGATGACGGGATCTCCACTGCCTACCAAACCGGCAGTGTGCGGACCACACTGATCAGCCAGTCTCAGACCGGAACGACAGCCACCGTCACCATCGCAGCAGCAAGCGGGACCTACACAGGAGCACCCGGAAGCCGCGACAACGTGGTGGAGCTGGTTGTCAACAACACCCAGGTGTCGGCGGTCACCTACAACAGTGGAACACTCACGCAGTACAACACCAAGGCAGCCTTCGATGCCGCCACCAGCGGCTGGTACAACGCGGGCAGCAATCTCGTGGTTGCAAAAACGGGTTCGGTGAGCGTGACAACGAGCAAGACGCTCGTATTCACGCTCGGTCAGACCCCATCTGCGATGGACTTCGTGTGTACGAATGGGACTACGACGTCGGGCCAGTCGGTGTATGTCATCGGCAACATTCCCCAGCTCGGGGAATGGAACGCCGCCAGCGCGGTGAAACTTGATCCAACGAGCTATCCGACATGGACGGGAACCATATCCGTTCTGCAGCCCAACGCAGCGGTTGAGTGGAAGTGCATCAAGCGCCAGGAAGCCAACTATCCCGACACCGTCGACGAATGGGAATCGGGTGCGAACAATACGTTCACCTCACCCGCCTCCGGCAATGGTGGAACCACGACCGGCGGGTTCTAATGAACCAGGTGTTCTAAACCACCAGGTGCGAGAAACCATGGAGTCCCATCTGCTCACCGCGGATGGGACTCCATGCGTTGCGGGTCGCGGGGTCGGGGCACGCCCCACCCCTCACATCTTGATGGAGGCGGTCCCCAGCAGATACATTGCGTGGGACCACAGCAGCGGAGAGGCCGGGGGGCCCCATCTCTCGACCCATGGAGATCGGCGGTCGGGATGCCGAAGCGCTGAATCGACCTGCTCGCCCAGATATCCGTCGGCGTCCGCCTGCCGTTCGATCCAGTCGAGAACTTCGCTCGCCCGGGTCTTGTCATACTTGGCCTGGACACAAGCGAGCGCACCCGCCAGAACGATCCAGAGACCGCCGCCGTAGTACTCATCTTCCAGGTACCGGTGAACACCACCATCGACCACGAGTGTGTCCTCGACCCTGTTGAGGGTTGCCCGAATCGCGGCGTGGTTCGGCGGCAAGGGACCAAGCTCCCCGAGCACAAGCAGGACACCACCATCGATGGCGTCCTCGGCGAGCACCCGTCCGACACGCTCGTGACCGGCAACAGCGAGACCCGCCGACGGCGCCACTGGGGCGGCACCGGACCGTGGATCGCAAATGAACTTTCGGATCACCCCGTGCACGGCGGCGTCGTCGAGGAGCCGCTTTGTGATCGTCTTGGAAACCATGCCGGCCGACTCGCCGCTAACAAGCCCGGCGCTGTCGGTCAACCCCCGTGCCACAGCAGCCCATGTCGTCGAGTGACGACGGGTCGGATACTCCTCCCAGCAGTCGAAACATGTCAGCTCCCAGGTTGCACTGAGGTATCGGCGAACAAGATCTACCGCTCTCAGATACGGAGTTGGATCGGCGAGTGTTGCCTTCAGATGGCGGGCCAACATCGTCAGCCAGAATCCGTATCCATCGAGCTGGAAGTTCCCCCAGTCGTTGCTGCCTTCCTCACCGTCCACGGTGAAGCGAGTGTGCAGGACGTATCGATCGTCGAGCGGCTGGAGTGGATCCTCGGTGCCTCGAAGCGCTGTTTCCAGGTTTCCCTCCAGGAGGCCCACCTTGTCGGCGTATCTCTCTATTGCTCGGGCGACCCAACGATGAAATGCCTCGGCGCTGTCATGGTGACCGTGCGCATCCATGGCAGAAGCAATGAAAGCCCCATCGCGCATCCAGCAATAGTCGTATGTTCCGTACCCCGGAGCAGCCAGATACGCACCTGTCGATGCCTGGTGGTTGAGAATCAACTCGATACTCGACTTTACGAGGGGGCGCGGCCCGGAGCTAGCTTGCATCGAAACTCACTCTGACCGTCACGACGCTGGCTCCGGCATCGAGCTGTTGGTGGTGATCCACCGCCGGTGTTTCTCCCGCCGCACACCCCCGAATCCAGAGAGAAGTCCCCGCTGGAACGCCGTCCGTGGCGACCGTCAACATCTGGTTCTCCAGCGAGAGCTGCGCGGATATCGACCCCCCACCTAAGGGGTCAACCACGCTGCGCTTGCCTGTTCCGGGGAACATCATCAGGACAAGATGGCCGGACTCGGAGCTGGGAAGACCGACCTCGGCCCCCAGTTCGACGGTGTCCGGCATCCAGAGCGGGATGCACGCCCCGGCGCGAACAAACACCGGGACAAGATCCGAGGTCACCGGCACCACACTCCATCCCGCATCCATCGGCGCTCCGGTCCACAGGTCAAACCATTCGGCGTCTGGCAGGTACACGTTGCGCTCGGTTGCGTCCGGGGTCAAGACGGGGGCAACAAGGATGTCCGCACCGAGCAGGAACTGATCCTCGATTCCCACAGCCTCTTCATCGTGGGGAAACTCGAGCACCAACGGCCGCATGATCGGTGTTCCGTGGGTGACTGCCTCATCCCCAAGCGACAGCAAATAGGGAACAAGATTCATCCGCAAGTTGGCATAGAACCGGTAGACGTCGGTGACCGTGGCATCACCGGTGTGATCGGCGACGTTCCAGGGCGTTCGATCAGCAAGCGGTTGCCGGTGCTCGTTGTGCTCGGAGTGGTATTGCATGATTGGACAAAAGGCGGCCATGGCGGTGGAACGTTTGTACAGGTCCGCGGTTGGCAGTTCTTTCGAAAAGCCGGCGAGATCCCACCCCCAAAAAGCGATTCCCGATGCTGCAGCGGACAAACCGGCAACAAGGGAAGCCCGGAAGGCTACCCATGTGGAGTCCTCATCCCCTGCCCAATGAGCCGGGAACGCCTGCGATCCGGTAAAACCCGCCCGGCTGAAAGTGAGGGGCTTGTCGTGGCCGTGCTCACGAAGAAACGCGTGATACGAACTGAGGTAGTGGGTCGGATACGCGTTGGCGGCTTCGTCACCTGTCTCACCCGCAAAGGTAGACACGTCACTCCCCCACAGGTGCTCGCCCCCATCGGTCTTGAATCCGTCGATGCCGATCTCATCGAGCAGATAGGCCCGTTTGTTGAACCACCAGCGCCGCGCCTCCGGGTTGGTGAAATCGATCGCGCGAGAGTTCGGGAACCACCAGCCGCGATTACGGTAAACGCCGCCGTCGGTCGTGCCGACGGCCAATCCGGCCTCGCCGACAAAACGAAGATCGGCGTCGTGCTGGGCGTGGCCTTCCACGTCTTTTAGGAGTGGAATCTGCCAGAGCAGAACCCGCACCCCCTGCTCGTGAAGCCAGTCGACCAACCCTGCCGGATCGGGCCATTCGGTCCCGTACCGCATCGAGTCAGCCGCAACGGCGGTATCCCCGTCGACAACATCGTGGGTGGCCCCGTTGAAAAGGTAGAAGGTGACTTCGTCTGCCCATGCCTCAATGACTATGACTGACGCCGGGATGCCTTCAGCAACCGAACGTTCCACAACCTCGCGAACCCGCCGGTCAGTGTTCCATTCGTTTCCGGACATCCACGGCCCATATCCCCATACCGGGAGCGGTGAAGGCCGCCCGGTATCGTGAACGTACGCTTGTACCAGAGCCTTTGGCTTCCCGAAGTACCAGCGGCCGGACGCTCCTGATTGAGTCGGGATCGTCGCAGAGGCCCGGTCCTGCGCGGTGACACCGAGGTCGTAGGAGATTCGAGATTTCCCGTCGATGGCGAGGCCATATCCGCGGGTGGACCACAGCCACGGCAGCGGAAAATATGTTCGCCCACCTTGCTGTTTGTACTGCTCGTAGACGCGAATGTCCGGAGCCTTGCCACGCTGATTGAGACTGTCGAAGCGCTCCCCGGTTCCGAACAGGAGCTCCTCGTTGTCGAGGTCCCACACCAGGCGCCAGGCACTGATTTGATCGCCGATGCGACAACCCTCGACAGCGAGGGTGATGGTGCCGAGTTCGCTGGACAGAGCGAGACTGCCGTCGACTAGAACAGCCGTCCAACCCCCGCTCGTGCATGTCTCCCCCGGAGGTCCGTCGTTGCTCCCGTTTGCAATCACCCAGTCGAGTACACCTCGCTGTTTGGTGTCAATGCGCAGCAGAGCGTCGTTGCCCGAGGCCTCAATGGATGTTCCGATGGTTGCGAGAGACGTGAACCGTACGGCATTCCATCGGGCCACCGGAAGGTCAAACCATTCGGTGACCTCATCGCGCTCGGTGTCCGGCAAGGACCCAAGGAACCGGTACCGGGCATCACCATCGAGCGGATCTATCGTCCCGGTCCAGGTGCCGGAATCATTCTTGAGCAGAGCGGTAGAGGTGTCGTCGGCGCTGTTCAGTTCAATAACAACCGACTCAAAATTTGTTGTGGTGCGTACACCGACTGTTATGGCATCTTGTGTGGTGGGGACCAATGGGTCACGAGACCACGGCACGGCATCGTAGGGGTTGTGATCACCAGCGGGATCGTGGATCAACAGGTCAACCAATGTCAACTCCGGATAGATAGTGAGTGGGGGTGAAGCAGATGCGTGCTGCTTCACCCCCACTGAGGGTGGCGAACGCGCTTAGTTCAGGAGGGCTTCGATCTCGGCCTTCGCCTGATCAAGGGCTTCCTGTGATGTCATTTCGCCAGCCAGGGCCCGCTCGATGAGTCCATTGAGCAGATCCTGCATCTCGTTTTGACGCTCGATCACCGGTGGAACGACAACGTTCTCCAGTGATTTCAGGACTGCTTCACGGTTCGCCGGGGGCGTAGCCGCGAGGTAGGCGTCATACAGGCTCTGGTCCGTCAGGGTAGGCAGCTCCCACGAAGCCGCGATGCGGAGCTTCGCAGATTCATCACTCGACGTGAAGAACCGCAGCCAGCGGTAGGCAGCCTCTTGTTTGTCAGATGCGGCCGAGACGCCGACACCGTTCGCAAAGAAGTGACTTCCGCCCTGGGTGTTGCCCGGCTCGACGACAACGTCCCACTCGAATGGGGCATCGGCGAAGGCGCCAAACATCCAGATACCTGTGGTGATCATGCCAAGCTCACCATTGATGAACATGTCGCCGTCGGAGACGCCGCCCATGTCCGCTGCCGAGGGCTGCACGCCGCTCGTTACGTTACCGATCATGAAGTCCAGAGCCTCAACACAACCCGCACCGTTCACAGTCACCTGATCCCCGGTGAAGAACGAACACCCGCTCTGTGCGGCAGCTTTGTAGAACTCCCAGAAGTGAACACCTGCGAACGAACCCCACACGTTGTCACCCAATGCATTGATTGCTTCGGCAGCGGCGCGTTCGTCGGTCCAGGTCCAGTTGTCATTCGGGTATGCAATCCCGGCTTGGTCGAACAGGTCCTTGTTGTAGAACAGCATCACGGTCGAGTAACTCTCAGGCAAGGCGTACTGAGTGCCGTCGATTGCAAAAGCATCGAAAGCCCGTTGGTAGTACGCTGCGCCATCGAAGTCCGAGTCTGCTGTGGTTAGAGGACCGAGGTCGGCTAGGACGCCCTTCGAGGCGAACGACACGAAGCTCTCAAAGTTGAGCTCAAACGCGTCGGGAGCATCATTACCCGCTATTTGGGTCTGCAACAACGTGAAGTAGTCTCCGAAGGGTGCCGTCTCTACCTCGACTTTGACATCGGGGTTCTGCGCCTCGAACGCCGCGATCATCTCGTCGAGAACGTCGAGATTGTCCGGCGCCGCCGAGAACGTAAAGTACCGGATCGTCGTCGGTTCGGCTGGTGCCGCGGTCGTCGTTGCTTGGGTCGTTGTCGGTTCTGCTGGTGCCTGTGTCGTAGTCGGGGCGGTTGCCTCTTCTGCCGTCGTTGTCGTGGTCGTCGTCGATGCGCCCCCGCCGCACGCGGCAGCAAGTAGCGCCATCACACCGACCAATATCAGTATTCGTTTTTTCATGTTCCTTTTCCTTCCTCCCGGCTGGTTTCTTCAGGTATCTCGCGGGAGAGTTCGATACCCAATATGGCTGAGGTACAAAGAACGTGAGGTAGTCGCTTTCACCGGTTCACACCACCGAGGAGTAGGCCCGCAGCGATGTGTCGCTGCATGGCAGCGAACACCAGAATCACCGGCACAACAGCAATCACGGAACCTGCCATCACCAGGTTCCAGTCGGTCTGATATCTGCCATGGAGTGAGGCAAGCCCAACGGGAAGCGTCATCGATTGCTCATCTCGAGCGATAAACAGGGGCCACAAGAAGGAGTTCCACGACGCCATGAACGCCAGAATGCCGTGGGTCGCGGCCACCGGGCGAGCATAGGGAAACGCTACCTTCCAGAAGGTTCGCCAGGGTCCGGCGCCGTCGATTGCAGCCGCCTCCTCCATCTCGTCCGGCATCTGCAGGAAGTACTGCCGAAACAAGAACACCCCGAAGGCGCTCGCAATCATGGGAAGAATCAGGGCCTGCAGAGAATTGAGCCAGCCGAGCCTGCTCATCCCGATGAACAGCGGAACGATCGTGACCTGAAACGGCACCATCAGGGTGCCGAGGTAGAGAAGGAACAGGATCTGACGACCCTTGAATTTGAAGCGGGCGAGTCCGTATCCGGCGAGGGCGCTCGTTATGATCTGAAGAATGGTCACGGACAGGGTGACTACGATCGAGTTCATCAGTATTCGAACGAGGGGTATTACCTCAGCCACCCGGCGGTACGCATCGAGTGTCGGTGCTTCCGGTATGAGCTGAGGCGGAACTTGGAGAAGACGGTCCGTGCCCTGGAACGATGTCGACAGGCTCCATGCGAATGGAAAGATCATGGTGAGCCCGAGCACTCCGAGAACGAGCCATCCGGCGGATCTGCGCAGGCGGACAGCTGCGCGCTTGCGTGGGAGCACAATCGACCGATCCGCAACCTGGAGTGGGCTATCCGCCATAGTGAACCCACCTTCGTTGCAGCCGCGTCTGGATCAAGGTGACGATGAAGATAAAGGCGAACAGAATCCACGACATCGCCGCGGCGTACCCCATGCGACCGAAACTGAACGCATTTCGGACGATCTGTTCGACGACCACCGTCGTCGACTCCAGCGGACCGCCTCCGGTGAGTATCCATACCTGCTCGAACACCTGGAATGAGTTGATGAGCAGAATGACCGAGACCAAAAACACGGTCGGAGTTAAAAGTGGAAGCGTGATCTTCCAGAACGTCTGCCACGGATTCGCTCCGTCCACGAAGGCTGCCTCACGACAGTCTGCAGGAATGGCTTGCAGGCCAGCGAGGAAGAGGATCATGACAAAACCGGCGTCCTTCCAAACACTGACCGCAATGACCGAAACCATCGCCCACCCGCGCTCGAATAACCACTGAGGGCCGTCGATACCGACGAGACTGAGCATCCAGTTGATGACACCGAAGCGCGAGTTCAGCATCCACCGCCACATCAACGCCACCGCAACCCACGCCGATACGACCGGCATGAAGAACACCACTCGGGACACGCCGGCGAGACGACTTCGTCGATTCAACAAGAGTGCCAGCGAGAGCCCGACAACCATTACGACGGGTAGGTAACCGGCGATGAAAACCAACGTATGGACAACCGCCGCACGAAACTGCCGGTCGCCTGCTAGCTCCGTGAAGTTGCCCAGGGCCACGAATTCGGGCTTGGTGAGGAGATCCCACTCGAACAGACTTAGAACACCCGCCGCCACGATTGGGACCACCGTGAAGAGGAGCAGCAGGGCAAAACTCGGCGCGAGGAATACGACCCACCAACGCCGTGCGGAACCCAACCACGTCATGGCAACTCTTCTCCATGGACACCACGACCGGCGCCGGCCGGCACAGCCGCGGGGCGACCACGGTGCAGCGGTGACTTGAAGAACTCGCTGAGGACGACGCACGCCGCTCCGCGCGCCCAGGTAACGTCACCTGCCGACTCGACGACGAGTTTGGTTCCTGAACCGAGGGAGTCGAATCGGTTCTCTTCCAACGCTTCTTGCATCGGTCCGAGACGCCAGCTCCCCGCCTCAACTCCCTCCCCGGCGACGATCAGTAGCTCGGGGTTGAGAAGGTTCACGATCATGGCCAGCCCCACTCCAAGCCAACGGCCGGAATCTGCAAGCAGGCGCCGTGCGGGCTCGTCACCTGCTGTTGCCGCGCTGACCACAGTCTCCAGAGTCACCTCGGACGACTCATCGAGAAGAGTGAGCTCGCCACGTTGTACGGCCTTTTTCGCTGCCGCAACAAGCGCGGCATCACTCGCCATTACCTCTAGACAACCGCGCTTTCCGCACCCGCACGTCGGCCCAGAGGGCATCACGGTGATATGGCCGAGTTCACCAACGCCGCGGCCGTCTCCGCCATAGAACTGACCGTTCAGCACAAACCCGGCACCTACACCGCTGCCGACGGTCACCACCACAAAGGAGTCATAACCCCTCCCATCACCGAACCACTGCTCGGCGATCGTCAGCGAGTTGACATCGTTCTCCAAGTAGACATCAAGCCCCAGGAGCGATGCCAGAGGACTGGCGAGATCGACATCGCGCCAACCGAAAAATGGCGAGTACCGACACGTCCCGGTCGTGCTGTCCACAATTCCGGCGAGACCAAGACCGACACCCAGTAGGTCGGCCTGGTCCACGCCCGACGCGGTGATAACAGACTTGACCAGGCTGGCGATGTTCCCAACTACCACAGCGGCTGAGGCTTTACCGTTGCGAAACGATGCTTCATCGAGTTCCGTTGATTCCTGATACGAGACGACCTGTGCGTCAAGATCGGTGACCACCGCTACGAGTGACCCGGGCATGACCTTCACCCCGACGACGTACTTGGCCTTGCTGTTGAGACTCAAGGTGACCGGGGGGCGCCCTCGGGAGGTTTCGACCACACCGGTTTCATGTACCAGGCCGTCGTCGATCAGTTCAGACGAGAGGTTGGAGACCGTGGCCGCACTCAGACCGGACCGTGTCGCGATCTCTGCGCGGGAGATTGGACCAGCACTCTTGACAAGATTCAGCACCAAGCTGAGGTTGACTGCTTTCCCGAAATATCGATCAACTCTTATTTCATTCATTGGATGAAATAATAGGAGGCGTGATTTCACCGCGTCAAATGGTCCCCCTTTCTTGGCGTTTTCGGCCGACCACATCTCGTGTTCCCACCGGACGACCTGCGGCGGAACGGCGCCGTCAGCGCGCGATCTTCCCCGAGGCTCCTAACGACCGCGGTGGCGTCGAGGCTTCGCAGTGGCGGGATCGGCCGGCCAGTCGTGTTTGGGATATCGTCCGGCCATCTCCTTGCGAACCTGCGACCAGCTCCCCGCCCAGAATCCGGCGAGATCGCTCGTGATCTGCACCGGGCGGTCGGCCGGTGAGAGGAGGTGCATCACCACTGGGACGCCTCCGACGGTCGGAGTCGTTGTGAGTCCGTAGACCTCTTGCACCTTTACCCGAACAACGGGCACGTCCGTCGAGTAGTCAAGCTTCAGCGTGCGACCGCTGGGCAGGGACAGGGTCGCCGGTGCACGTTCACCCAGTTGCGCGGAAAGGCGGTGATCGAGTTGACCGCGCAAGATAGAGGTGAGATCGAGGGCCCGAAGATCATCCAACCCGCTCGGGTTCCTCACATATGGTGCCAGCCAGGCATCGAGGGTCTCGGCCAACGTGCCGTGTGACCAGTCGGGCCAGGGCGATCCAACATGACGGTGCAGGAACGTCACACGTGCACACAGCATTGTGGTCGCATCTGTCCATCCCAACGTGTGGAGTCCCCGCTCCGCGACACGTTTCAGCAGTGCCGCGGTTGTTTCCCGAGACGGTTCGGGGCGTACATCAATCGTCTGTAGGGCGACGCCACCGAGCCGGCGTTCGCGACGTTCCACGAGGCGATCACCGACCCAGCGTAGATGTTGCTGCTCGGTCACATCATTGGCGAAAAGGTCCGCGACATCTTCCGCATCAAGCGCCCCGGCGAGCCTGATCCGTGCCTCCTTCCGATTCCCATCGAGGTCGGCGGGGACCAGGAACTGTTCGGGGGCGAGCGTGTCATCTTCGGGAATCCACGCACGGTTTCCGGTCCTCAGCTGATAGCGACCGGGTGACCCACGCAAAACGGCTAGCCGATCTGGGAAGGCTGTGGCAAGAACGAGTCCGGTCTTGTCGGGGTCCGCGCCAGCTTCCGGAACACCAGCGCGACGCGCAATGTCACTCGCGGTCCTGCGAACCGCATCAACGGCCCGGGAACGCATCAACGGATGTTTGCGAAGACCGTCGACGATGCGTACCCGCAACGCCAGGTCGACGGGGACTTCGTCACGACGTCCACTAAGAACGTCACGTTCGTCTACGAGAGCCGCCAGGATGCAAGCCAACCACCCATGCGGGCCAGCACCGACCACCATGCGGGCCAGCCGGGGATGCAGCGGGAGATCAACCATCGCCTTCCCAAGATCGGTGACGGTACCGTCACGGTCGATGCCTCCGAGGAGCCGCAGCAGCTCGATGGCCTCGTTCCAGGCGGCGGCCGGGGGTGCGTCCAACCAGCGGAGCCGGGAGGGGTCCGATACGCCCCAGCTGGCGAGCTCCAGTGCCAACCCGGTGAGGTCGACTGATGCCATCTCAGGCTCGATGAAGGGTTGGCGCGAGCTGTGTTCGACTTTTGACCACAGGCGATACGCAAACCCTGGTTCCGTGCGGCCCGCACGTCCAGACCGCTGATCTGCCGAGGCCTTCGATATTGGGTGGGTAAGTAGGCGCGTCATCCCGGTGCGAGGATCGAAACGTGGAGATTTTGCCCTACCCGTATCAACAACGATGCGCACACCCTCGACCGTCAGGCTCGTTTCCGCGATGTCGGTAGCAAGCACGACCTTGCGTTCCCCGGGGAAACTCGCTGCCAGCGCCAGGTCCTGTTGCTCCACGGGAAGCGAGCCATGCAAGATACGCACTTGCGCCGAAACGTCCGCTTCGCGGAGCGCTTGTTCGACACGACGAATCTCAGCCATACCGGGGAGAAACACGAGCATGTCGCCATCGTGTGACCGAAGCGCGCGCTGCACGACATGCGCTGTGTGAGCCTCGAGGTGAACGCCGTGTTTTACCGGAGTCCAGTGCATATCGATCGGATGGGACCGAGCGGCAGATTCGACGATCGCGGCGGGTGCACCGATACCGAGGTGATCAGCGATCGCCACCGCGCTCACCGTTGCGGACATGACAACGAGGCGCAGGTCCGGACGGATCGTGTCGCGAACATCAAGTGCGAGAGCAAGTCCGAGATCCGTCTGAAGGTTCCGTTCATGAACCTCATCAAATATCACCGCGGCGGTGTCCGCCATCTCGGGATCACGCTGCAGCCGCCTCGTGAGCACACCTTCCGTCACGACCTCGACGCGCGTTCTCCGCGACACTTGACGGTCGCCTCGCGTCACATAACCGACCGTACCCCCAACGCGTTCACCGAGAATGTGTGCCATTCGCCGAGCAGCGGCACGGGTCGCGAGCCGCCGAGGTTCGAGAATCACGATCTTCCGCTCCCCCACCCAGGGCTGGTCGAGTAGATGGAGCGGCACGATCGTTGTCTTCCCCGAACCCGGTGGTGCTACCACAACGACACTTCCCCCGTCGGCGAGCGCGGCCTTGATCTCGGGGAGGATCGCTTCGACAGGAAGGCCTGTTGTGGGAAGGGATGGAGGCATTCCACAAGGGTAGTGAGCCGCTGCGCACAGAAGGCACCCGGCGCTCACTGTTCAGCCAAAACGTCGATGACACCCACAGAAACCCTCGGCTCGTCGGTAACACGCGATACCAGACATTGATTCAGCATTCGTGCTTCTCGTGTCGATAGTCTGTGGAGTAACAACACGAGACAGCACAACGCGCAACACAAGGTGAAGGAACAATGAATCAACGCCTGCTGGGAGTCGTTTTCGTACTCGCATTCGCCGTCGCGGCCTGCGGCGGAAACACCGCCGAAACGACGACCGCCGCACCAACCGCATCGTCGACTACAACAGTTTCGACCCAAACGACGATCTCGACCACACCCAGTTCATCGACCACCCTTACGCCCGCGACCACGACGACAACCGTGATTGCGAAAGACATCCTGGACTATGGACAGTGGATCCTCGTCCTTGCTTCTCTCCCGACTGACGAATTCACCCTGGAGGACGCTGCGGCGCGGACACCAGAGGTTGCGGGGTCTCGCGTGTTGCTGTCTGACGACTATCCGTCGCTCAATGCCGGATACTGGGTTGTCTACACCGGGCCGTTCCCGGAGGATCCGACAACCAGCACCTGCCCGGATGATCGGCCGGAAGACTTCACGTGTTATCCCCGTTTTGTCGGGGATGTCGCCGTTGCGCTGCCGAACATCGTCATCTGGACCGAAACCGGGATTCGCCAGGTCAGCCCCGCAACTGGTGAGTACGTTGGCGACCCCGTCGACCTTGATGCCGGTGGCATATTCATCGACCGGTTCACGGTCACCCAGGATTCCGGGGCCGCTTACTACGGTGTCGGTTGGGAAGATTTCTGGTACTCGTGTGAGGCGTCCCGGGGAACCGTTGCCCGTGTTGACCTGTCGACTGGCCTGACCGACATCGCCTACCCCGGTTACAACCCACAGATCTCCCCCGACGGTTCTCTCATTGCGGTGATTGATTCCTCCGAATGTGTTCCCGATCCCGCACAGGAAGGGTGGTGGTTAACGCCGTTCGACCAGATACAGATCTATCAACTCTCTCAGGGCATCGCCGTACCCGTCGCGACGCTGCAAATGGAGGGGCCGATGGCCATCGACAATCGCGATCGCGAAGTGAGTGACCTGTTCTGGGTCGACAACCGAACATTGCTTGTCTTCCAGTGGGACGGAACAGTCCGACAGGTATCCATCGACCAGCCAAACCTTGACGCCGCACCAATCATCGACCGTTCAGAGACGATCCGATTTCCGGTGACTGTCGTTGGGCAGGACATCTTCTATACGGCAGAGAACACATCGGGTGACGACTCGACGAGGTTATACCGGCGCAACCTGACGACAGGTGGCGTGACGGCGACCGACATCACAACCGACGCCTGGATCGTTGGTTCCACAAACGGCACCAACTACGTGATCGTCGAGTCAACCACCATCTATGTCAACGGCGAGTTCCTCGTCGACCTAGGGGCCGAGATCTGGGCGGTCGGCTGGTAACAGATACCGGTTAACCACGCTTGTCGGGACACATTCTCCAGCTGGAGCGCAACACCTTGCATCCTGCCTGGCGGCGATCGCCCGGATGGTGACGAGCGGCAACAACGTGTTGATCGTCCCGAACTGACGAATCCTTGCAAGCGTCCTGTCAGTGGTGG